>NZ_JAHUXC010000019.1:0-34369 GCF_019218665.1 Aeromonas sp. sif2416 | reverse complement strand
ATGTCTTTGGCCAGCTCAGCAGCCAGTGCTTTGAGTTTGTCTTGGTCCATTTGCTTACCCACGAAGGTATCCTTTTGAAAAAGTTACTTATTCGTGGGCGGTTACACAATTGGATTTACAGGCTCTTTTTGTGGCAGGCCCATCCCTTCGCTTTGCATCAATCCAAACTTCAACTGTGCCTCGGCATTACCTTGTTCCGCCGCTTTAGCTAACCAGCTGGCGGCTTGCTTATAGTTTAGGGTCACCCCCTGACCTTTCAAGTACATATGACCAAGTATGTATTGCGCATCAGCATTTCCCTGCTCAGCGGCTTTCAGAAACCAGCTAGCGGCCTTTGTATGGTCTTTGGCCACACCTTGGCCGTCATAATAAGACGCTCCGACAAGGTATTGAGCGTTTACATCACCTTTCTCGGCCGCAGTCATCAGTGTGGCCAGATCAGCCGACGTGGCCATAGCAACGGGTGCCGCCAGTAGTGATAACCCCAGTAATATCGTATTAAGTATCATCCTAGATCGACCCATAACCCCTCCTTGTTATTAGTAGGGTAATTATGGCAGTTAGCGGTGAGCTCATTACATTCTGCCCATCCCAAAACATCGCGCTGTTCACGCTATTTTGGGATGCCGGCTCGCAAGCCGGCACCCTTCACGTTCACACACCGCTTTCCGGTTTGACGGGTTATCGGCGCATCCCTACCGGCATCGGGATTTGTGGTTGTGAGCCGGTTCCAGGTTGTTAAAGAGCAAGCTCAGCCGAATTTGGCGTGAGCGAAGCCAAAGCATCCTTGCGGTGCTTGAGAAAGAGGCTTTGGCTACGGCGCTATCAGGGAAGCGCCAGGCCCGGGTCAGACGGCGTTGCGGTGGAACTCTGCGCGCCAGTGGAGGAGGGCGCTGTGCCTGGTGAAACCGGTGCTGCGAAGCTGGGCGGCCCGAGCTGCAACGATGTGGTGTTGCTCGGTGGCCATCATGGCCAGATGCAGGCGTTGCTTGATGACCCGACGACGGGCGGCGTTGCCGTTCAGTCGGTCGGCGATGGCTGCAATCATCTGGTCGGCGCGATACGCGGCTCTGGAAAAAATGCGCTTGGTCATGGTACATTTGCTCCTGTTGACGGGTTGGTCCTCGTTAACTCCTTCCTCGCTTTGGCTTGGATGGGTCCTGATTGTTGGGGTTGGTCCCCTGGCAATCTATCTTGGCCGGGGTGGTTCCCGGTCCTTCAAAGCCCGCCTTGTGCGGGCTTTGTCGTTCTTACGCGCTGGTCAGGCGCCTTCTACTTTTCCCTGGTTAGGGGCGGGTCCTGTTGCTGGTGGTCGATGATTCGTCTCAACCGGTTGAGCACTGACTCAATGCTCATGCGGTTGAGTGCTCCCGCGCTCGGCGGGAGCATCTGGTTACGCTGCAGCTTGCAGGCAGGCTGCACGGGCCTTGTGTTCTTTACCGGCCTTGGTCTTGACGGTGTAGAACAGGCCGCCACCGCGGCGTTTGCCGAGGTCAGTGATGTTGGTGATCACTGCCGGAACGGTGACGCGGGTCCGGGGGTTGGTGTACTGCACTGGATCGTTCACTTTCATGGTTGGTCCTCTGGTTTGGTTCAAGCGGGCTCTAAGTGAGGTGGAATCTTATCTATCGAACCGCAACTCAGGTGTTCTCGATAGTTGACGAGATAGATTGTTATCGATCGAGAACGATAGGTCAATACACGATCGTGAATTTTTCGAATAAAAAAGCCCCGCCTAGTGGCGGGGCCTGTTGGGATGCGGTTTAGCTGGTGCTATTGGTTGTGGATTAGCGGGTCTCTGAACGATGGCTCAACCTCTACGCTCAACCATTCTCCCAAGAATGATCACATCTTTCGAGGAGATTACAGGAAGGCGTTCATCATCAACACCAAAGGCCCACCCCTCAATCGCCGGTATGGCTCGAAGAAGTTTGGCTTGGTTGGCTCGAGTTATTTGCACGAGTAAAACTGCATCTGCTTCTATCTTGTTTACCCCAAGATCGATCACACATACATCGCCTTGCACGATCCCTTGCTTGGATAGCTGATCGTTGGGAGCTTCGACCCCAATAAGCGCTCCAGGCATTTCGGTGAGCAGCATTCTGTCTGAGCTGACAAGCGGGAGCGAATCAGTCGGGTGTTGCAACACTTCATCAATCGTGAGCACTGGTATTCGATAAACGCTATTTACCAAGTCGCTAACCACTTCAATAGACGGGCGACCGGTGTATAGCTCGATTGGATCTACCGATAGAGCTTTTGCGAGGCCGAACAAAGTGGAAACCCGAACGTCTTTGAGAGGGTTACTTAGAAGGTTTGACACAAGGGATTTGGATATACCGGCCCTCCTGGCTATCTCGGATACACCAAGACCTTGCTCTTCCATTCTCGCCCTGACTCGTTCGTTAAATGAAGGTTTCATGTCGCCTGCTGCAAGTTATCGATTGTGAACAAATTTTATGATGTATGTCGTTCTCATTGGTTGTTGAGTATTGCGTTCTCATTGGTTACGATAGTGAACGATTGCCAGTGACCCACACCAAGGACCCGACCAATGAAGAAGCAAGACGTGATTGAATATTTCGGCAATATGGCCCGTGCCACGAAAGCCATCGGCATCTCCCGCAGCCTTGCCGTGAAGTGGGATGAGGTGATCCCGGCCCAGCATGCAGTCAGTTTTGTCATTGCCAGCAATGGCGAGCTGCGCCTGGGACTGGAGGATTACCCACTGAACAAAGAGCAAGACCATCTCACCCAACAGGCCGCCTAACCACCGGCCTGAGTCATTACCAATAGAGGACCAACCCAATGGGACGACCAGCACTGTCTGATCACGAAAAAATGGATGCCATTTCTCCACTGCGAGTACGCGGCAACCCGGCACAGCGCCGCGTCTGGCAAGAAGTCGGCGCAGAGCTGCAGATGACTGAAACCTCATTTGCTCGCACCTCGTTACTGATCCTACTTAAAGCCATATCTCAGCACGAACCCCAGATCCTGACGAGAGCCGTCAAACGGGCCAATCGGAGCCTCATCGAGCAGGGTTACCCACCCGTCACCGTGGAAGAGATCCTGGATGGCTCTGGCCTGCCTGAGCGCGGCCTGCTGCTGTTCACTCCAGAGGATGAAGCGGTATATGACGAGGAAAGACCAAAGCGTCCCCTGCAAAAACTCATCAACTTCGTTCTCGGGAGGTAACCCTATGACTACGCAACCCAGGCCGCCGCGCCCTGCCTCACAACATGTCTGCTATCGGGACAACATCATCCTGAAAGCGGTTATGCACGAGCTGGCGCTTGAGCTGGATACCGCGCTTATCCCGACTGCGCACGCCGCCGGCACCGATCGGCAGGCATTGCGCCTGGCCCGTGAGCTTCAAGCACGCACCGTTGAGCGTGCCGAGGCCCAAGTTAGCGCTTAATCATCTCTCACACCCGACTTACCACCGGGTGTTATCAGGACCCAACGATGACCATCACAACCCAGGCCCCTGGGGCCGAACTCTTGCGCTATTGCCGCCATTCCTCACTGCTCGAGCAGGAGGTGGCAGCATGAGCATGCTACTGATGGCCAAGGCCATGAGCATCAAGGTGGGTAATCCATTGCGGAAGCTCGTGCTCATCAAGCTGGCGGATAACGCCAGTGATACCGGCGAGTGTTGGCCTTCTCACCAGCATATTGCCGATCAGTGTGAGATCTCCAGGCGTTCAGTCATTACCCATATTGAGGCGCTTTGTGAGACTGGGTTGCTACAAAAAAGCTCCCGCATTGGGCCTGCAGGTAAGCGATCTAACGTGTATATCCTGACGCTTGATGGTGCAGGAACCGCACATCCAAATGTGCAGGAGATTCACATGGTATGTGCAGCAGATGCACAGACCACTAGTGCAGGAGCTGCACATAGAATCAGTCACTCTTTAGAACCAGTCATTGATCCAAAGATCCCCCCTGTATCCCCCAAGGGGGAAAAACGCCCCGCAAGCGAAACTCCGCGTCGAGGTACCCGTTTGCCGAACGACTGGGTACTTCCAGGCGAGTGGGGGAGGTGGGCTATCCAAGAGACAGGGCTCCCCAGAGAGCGGATCCTGATGGAGGCGGCAACGTTCGCCGATTACTGGCAGGCGCTGCCGGGCGCCAAGGCGGTCAAACTCGACTGGGAGAAGACCTGGCGCAACTGGATTCGCCGGGCAGCCAGCTCGTTCCGAACCGCGGCACAGCGGAAGCCCTTGGCCAATATCCAGGCCGCCCAGCAGGCCGCTCAGGCACTCAGAGAGTCGGGGAGGGGAGACTATGACGACAGCACTCCGCTCTAACGAGGCGACGACCCTGAGCGCACCAGGGGACGCGCTGCAGGTCAGTGCTCGCATGGCGGTGTTCCTGGCCGAGGAGCTGCTGCCGCTGATGGCAGGACTATGGCCTGCAAGTGCCAACCAGTTGGACAGCAATGCCCGTGGAGTAGCGCTGGCCTGGGGAAGTCTGCTCAAGGGCTTCAACGCACAGCAAATCCGCGAGGCGATGCTGCAGCTTGGGGAGGATGCCGATCGGCAGTATGCACCGCGGCCGGCAGAGGTTAGGGCGGTGATCCAGCTGCGATGTCCTTCACCCCGAGCAGCCCCGGTGGGCTGTCAGGTGTCTATCCGGGCGTGTGAGATGGAGGCTGAGGTGCGGGTGTTTCAGCGGGATCGAACAGTGCCTGCCGATGCAGTGACCAGAGAGCTGGAGCAGGTTGTGGCCGAGAAGATGCGCCAGGGCGTGGCTGTGACGGGAAAGGTGGTATGAAGGCTCAGAGAGGAGGCCCTGCACAGCCCTGAGTTCTAGCAGGAGACGGGGCAACGGAGGGTTGCTAGCCTCAAGGCGTTGTTCAGGAAAGGAAGCGGTACACCGGCCTCAGGCCGGTGTTAGGTGATAACTAGAGCTGCACAGTCTTGAGGTGTCGTTTTATATGACTATCCTATAATCAGCCTAGTTCATTGAAAAACGTCTTTTCCCAAAGTTCGGTTCATGGCTATGTTTTATTAAGTTTTAAGTCCGCTTCTAAAACATTATTTATAGACTTTGATAATCCCTTTCCCTTTGGAGATGAGATAAATTTTATCCTATCATTATTATTGATCTCTTTAATGAAGTCATGTGGTATTTTTGAATTTATGATAATTATCAACTCGTCAATATCCTTGTTTTCTTTGAAATAATTTGAAATCCACTTTGCTTTAAATCTGTTGGCATTTGCTTTGGCTTCGATGCCTATTTTTTTATTATTATAATGCAGGAGGAAGTCAATGTTTTTTCCATGTGACAATTGAATTTTGTGTTTGCTGTGCGAGCGAATGAAGTCATTAAGATTTCTCTCTACTGTTTCTTCAAACTGTAACTCAGATTCGAATATATCCCGTATCTCCTCGTTTGAGGTATTTGTGTTGACAGTAAATTTAATAATTTTACCATTTACATCTTTTATTGAGATCTCATTCTCTAAACCTGAAAATATCTTATCTACAATAAATTTCTTGACAAGAAATGAAATGGCAGGAATTAATGAACCGGCAATTATAAGAGTGGATAATTCATCCATTATACTTTCTCCTTAATACCAGTTAATATTAAACTAATGCTGTAAAGTGTGCCACCTATGACAAGATGACTATCAAAGCCAAATGTTTTATCTAGCGGAAATATCAATGACATATAACATGACCATGTCCAGCTGAATAGAAAAACGAATACAAAAAACCACAAAAAAGGCATAAAGGCTGCTTCAGCTTTGGATATCGCTATTACATTTTCATGGCCTGGTATGGTCTTTTGTTTTGGTTTTATTAAAGGCATTAAAAAGGATAAGCCAGCTGCAGCAAGTGTTGGTCCAGCAAACCCCGTAGAGTCAACAGTGAGCATAGTTCGAAGTCCCCACTCGAAAATGAGCAGGGTTAATGGAAAACCATAGATTAGAACAGTATACATTCTTATACTACTTCCTAATTAATATATGTGATGTTCAAGTTAAGCATAGGCCTTAGCTGGTGATATTAAACTAGTTTGGCTTTCTGTTATTTACAGCCTGATAATTCCTCCCTCAAATTTAATTTCTTCTCTAATGAGCCGACAGATAAAAAATACTCCTGCTTTATTCCTGCAATGGAGTCAAAAATGTTAATAACGGCCTCTATATATTTACCCAGTCCTCCTTGAGGGTCGTGTTGAACTAATGCAGATTTACTCATGTGTGCCAAAAAGTAGTTCCTAGATTTTATTTTAAGGGGGTTAATCAGCTGGCGGTATTCTTTTAGCTTCTTATCTAACGATTTTGACAATATCGTTGGTATATCTTCCCTTACGCTACGCATAGCTTCACGCAAGGAATGATTGTTTTTATCATCATCATCCAGCCGACATAGACGTAGAATAATATCGTTTTCTAAAGTGCGGAGGCAAACCCACCAACGATGCATGTCAAAGCGTGAGCCAGAGCTGAAGTCGTAGTTATTTGCCATTTCTCTATATGTATAGTAGACAATTAATAAATTTAAACATTCGCTGGCGACAGCATCTAGCTCATCAGATGTGCGATTCATTTATATTATCCTTAATAACTTTTTGGCTATTTACTATCTATATACAGAAAGTTTGTAACAAGCTTGGTGATTTTCTGTTCAGCCATTACTCAAAATGAATGGTGTTATCTCTCCAGTCAAGCCCATCACCGATGGCATCGAAGGTGCTTTTAAGTGCCAAGGCATGAGTCTCACCTCTACCGTGGATGCCACAGTCCTGGCATTCACAGAGGTAGAATGTGTCGCTGATCTTGTAGGTGCTCAGTTCATGAAGGCCGCATTGTGGACAGTCTTCAGTCAGGAGATACGCAGCCTCTTTCTTTTTAAGCCATGCGTTCAGGATGACGGCATTGATTTCTGAGCGGGCTTTGTTGGTGGCTCCTCTCAACCGATCCTCATGATCACTAATCTCTTGCGCCAGCTGAGGATTGAACTGTCCGTTGACCCAGTTTGCCGGGTTCTCTTCCGGGAAGTCTTCAAAATACTCTGACCATTCACCCATAGGGTTTCTCCTTGTCAGCAGTGGATAAACATGTCCGTGTCGTTCCAATAGAAGGGTAGTGGAAACTAATGAAAAAATAGCTACCGCCCTTAGGTTACAGCCCCCAGATGCTGCTTTTGACCTGTGATCAGATGACAGTTCATTGTCATGGGTAGGCCTTGCATGGC
The DNA here is from genome assembly GCF_019218665.1 of Aeromonas sp. sif2416. Lineage (NCBI taxonomy): Bacteria > Pseudomonadati > Pseudomonadota > Gammaproteobacteria > Aeromonadales > Aeromonadaceae > Aeromonas > Aeromonas sp. sif2416. The sequence continues at coordinate 27,152 of NZ_JAHUXC010000019.1, read as the reverse complement.
GCTTGGGTACCGTAGAGGAATCGTAACTCATATGGTTCCGATTGTTGAGTGTAATGAGCACTGAATCAGGAGGGGATCACAGATTTTACAAAGTTCTGTAGGAAGGGGGGGTTGAGCATTTTTACGTCGAAGGAGCTAATGAGCCCTGGGTGGTACTGTAGAAACCATCCATGGGCATTTACAGGTAATCCGGAGTTTACGTGCTCAACCGCTTACATCACTTGAGTGTTTCACTGCTGCTGTCGAATGGCTTCATCTAATCGAGTCCGAAGGGAAGTCATACTAGGCGCGGACGATATGGCTACATAACAGATTTTTTTCTGTAACTAGTCACATCTTAATGCGCATTGGGTATGGTAAAGGGGTTGCTTGGTGGCTAGAATGCCATCCTTAATTTAGATTTAGTCATGCCACAGCACGTGGTGGCATGGAAGCGAGTGGAGCCCTATGATCAAGCCTGATGAACTAGTTTCGTTGTCTAAGTTAGCCCTGTCTGGCCGGGACTCTGATGTGCGCCTGTATCTTGGCAAAATGGTCAGGAAATTCAAAAAGTCATCTCCTGAGTTAGGTGGTCAACTCGAAGAGTTACTGAAAACCAGTCCAGCTCGCTCTGCATCCGTGATGCGAAGAGCTGATTCCACTTCCTATACAGGTGGTGGTATGCCGACAACATCAGGTGAAAATGACCTTCCTTTGTTAAAAACCTTTCCAATTGATGGTTATGTGGAAGAGCCAATGTTGGAGGATGGCCTGAAACAGGCGTTGCTTCAGGTCATCCAGGAGAAGAAATCTGCAGAGAAACTCAAAAAATTCGGATTATTACCTGCAAGCTCCTTGATTTTCCAAGGGCCACCTGGTGTGGGTAAAACAATGACAGCAAGATGGTTGGCAAACCAGCTCCAGCTACCTTTTTACGTGCTTGATCTCACCGCAGTGATGAGTAGCTATTTAGGGAAAACTGGGGCTAATCTTCGCGCCGTTATTGAGTTTGCTAAATCTCACCCATGTGTGTTATTACTCGATGAAATTGATGCTATTGCCAAGAGGCGCAGTGATGAAGCTGATGTGGGGGAGCTCAAACGATTGGTGACAATCATGCTTCAAGAGTTGGAATCGTGGCCTGCTGAAAGTTTGCTGATAGCTGCAACCAACCATCCAGATTTAGTTGATCCTGCGCTGTGGCGACGCTTTGATTTGGAAGTTAAATTTAGCAATCCATCTTTAGATGAAGCAAGAAAAGCAATTTCTTTCTTTTTAGGTAATGATGTCGATGAGTTTAAGCCTCTTATAGAATTGATACTGGTCAGCTTACAAGGCTCATCTTACAGTAATATTAGAAGAACAATTGTAAAGTTGAGGAAAATGAAATTATTAGACCCTGCTGGGTTTAATGATAAATTGGTTAAGATTTTAATCCCGGACATGGAACTAATGTCTAGAGCTGAAAAAATAGACCTGGCAGTGCGTTTAGTAACGGATTCCGGTTTCTCTCAGCAAAAAGCCTCAAATATATTTGGGGTAAGTCGAGATACAATAAGAAAGAAACTAGTAAAAAATTAACATTTTTTGAGGGGATATATGAAAAAGAAGAACTACATTATTGGGAATGGTGAGTTGTTAGCAAAATTAACTCCACCTCCAAAAATGAAACCTCCTTCGACAAGTTTATACACCTTGTCTGAAGTTAAGGCGAGGCTATCCCCTCAGTTAAATAAGCTTACAAGTGAGTTGGATACACTGGATCAAGCTCTCTGCCCTAAAGATTATGTTGTTACACGTCTGACCCTACATCCGTCTTTTATTGCAAAAGGTCATTTCCCATCTAAGTTGTTTAGAGAGATGGGGGTCTATTCTGTTGGCAGTAGGGCAACGACAGTAAGGCCAGATAAATGGACAAGGAAGGGAAAGCCTGAAGATAGTCCTACAACAAGCATATTTCTAGCTGGGCGCCGCTCACAAATAAATGATTTCAGTAAGCGGCTAAACGATTTCACAGAAGAATCTCCAGGTGCTGACGATCTGCTAAAAATTTGGAGCATAGACTCTGTTAATCGAAAATCCAAGGTTATGCCCGGCGACCTAAATGATAAAGGTGAATACGAAGTCGGACTTCATTTACTACCTGATCATACATCCGACTTCATCAAAACCTCGTTTTTGAATTATGCTGAGTCTATAGGTGTTGAGGTTCATGATGATATCTCTATAACAGTATCGAATTTATGGTTCCTTCCAGTAAAAGCCAACCGAGACCAAATAGAAAAGCTTGCGTTGCATTCGTTCGTCCGAGTCGTAAGACCAATGCCTGCGCTTAGAACATTCCTTCCAACTGTTCGTTCTATGCATGCCAATATACCTTTTGTAATGAAAGAGTCTCGTCCATTAGCCAATGATATTAGAGTTGCAATTTTGGATGGAGGCTTACCGGATAATCATCCATTATCATCTTTAATTAATGGATATCATGTTTCAGACCCTAACTCAAAAGAGTTGTCTGGTGGAGCAGAGCATGGTTTAGCTGTGACATCAGCTTTTTTGTTTGGACCCCTTCATCCATCTAAAGCTCAACGAGTTCCATTTTCTCTGGTTGATCACCACAGAATTCTAGACGATGACGTAAATAATGAAAATGAATTCGAATTATATAGGACGCTAGGTCATATAGAAGATATTCTTCTGTCGAGACAGTATGAATTCATTAATATTAGCCTAGGGCCAAACCTTCCTATCGATGATGATGAAGTACATCCTTGGACATCTCTCATCGATTCGTATTTAGCTGATGGGCAGACATTTGTTACCATTGCTGCAGGTAATAATGGAGAAAATGACTCAGCAACGAAGCTCAATAGAATCCAAGTTCCTTCAGATTGTGTCAATGCCATTGCGGTAGGCTCTGCAAATACAACAAATCTTTCTTGGGAAAGGGCAGCTTACAGTGCCGTTGGGCCAGGGAGGGCCCCTGGAAGGGTCAAACCAGACTTACTGGCATTTGGGGGGTCACATGATGAGTATTTCCATGTTGTAGGTTCCTCGAATACATCACCAGCGGTTCTACCTCAACAAGGAACTAGTTTTGCTGCACCATATGCTCTCAGGCAGGCTGTTGGTGTGCGGGCCATAATGGGACATGATATATCACCAATAGCTATCAAAGCCCTATTGGTTAACTCGGCTGTGACTTCTGACCATGATAAGTCAGATATCGGTTGGGGGAAAATTCCAGAGGATATTGAGAGTATTATTGAGTCACCCGACGGTGTTGCTCGGATCTTATATCAAGGCGAATTACAACCGGGTAAGTATCTGAAGGTCCTATTACCACTACCGACGGACGGGGTAATAGGAAAAGTGAAAATAAAAGCAACATGCTGCTTCTCTACATCTGTAGACCCGCAAGATACCTCAATGTATACAAAGGCTGGTGTAGAAATTAGTTGGAAGCCTAAAGATGGTGAAAAAAGTGAGGGGTTCTTCCAACAAGTTAAAACTGCCTCAGAGGCTGAACTGAGAAGAGATGCAGCCAAATGGGAAACAGTCTTGCATGCTGAAAAGTCCAAGATCGGGAACAAAATGGATAAGCCATGCTTTGAACTCCACTATATGGCTAGAGATGGTGGTGATCAAATTCCAGGGCATAAAGCACCATCGATCAAGTATGCATTTGTAGTGACGCTTGAAGCACCTAAGCATAAAGAAATATTCAGTGATATCTTACAGGCATACTCTGAAATATTGACAGAAATACAACCACGAATTGCTATTCAACCACAAGTTAATGTATAAGGTAATGGCCCCTGCAAGGGGCCTTTTTATTTATTTGTGTTTTTAGTTAATGAGCATAGGTATAAACATAAGAGATTATGGCACTACTGGCGACAAGATAAGGAGAGTATATGTCTAAAAATTCTCGGGTGCCAATGATACACTCTACTTGATATTTTGCTTCATACTTCAAAAGCATTAATAAATTTTTACATGTCCACGTCGTAGTGAACTTATATAAAGGAATTTCCGCTGAATTATCATGCTCATCAATTTGGTTTAGGTCATATGTGATATATCTCTTATATCCCCACCCTATTTTATACCTGGGGGAAGCGGCTCCTGGCTCATCACCAGGCCAATCACTTATCGCATATGATAGCAAACCTGAGTTATATTCCTCACTTTGAGAATCGGCTGGGTAGTATTTAAAAACTCGTCGATCACTCAGTAACCGATTAATCCATATCTCGCTGATTTTTTTTCGATAGACCTCTGAATATGCATAGTATCTTGCACATAGAAAGATAACAGCTAGAGCCATCAACATACTGAAACTACTTATATTGCTGATGCTTAGCTTAAAAATAAAAGTATTAATTTCTTCTATCTTTATACCGGCTACATTTATAGTAAGAAATACACACGATATTATCATGAGCTTATTTCTTACTCTATTGTAGTTTTCATCTTCATCTAGTTCATCACGTAATTTTCTATCTGTTTTCATTATTAATGCTTAGATTAGTTTAAATGACTACATGTTATCATATGAATCTTTTTGAATGTAGTTGGTATTCTAAGATCTTGGAAGAAAATTATCCCTAGCCAAGCCTATGCAGTCTAAGGAATTTACCACCCCGATATATCCGGGTCACCAAGCTGGAAGCGAGGGCTGACAATATGTCCAAGTACACCTGGAAATCATTCTGCAACCCCCTTGTGCTGAACCAGGAAAAACCAGCAAGGGTTGAGCGGGAGAGAAGCTCCCGCTCGGGATAGGGATTGTTTAGGCAGATGTGGCGGGAGAGGATCTGAAAATCTCGTCACGATGGAACTCGAGGAATGCGGCCTGCTTAGCGTTGAAAGGACCGACGTTCAGGGGCAGCTCAACGCCCCACTGCTGCAGAGCCAGCTCGATGCTGGGCTCGGCACATAGCAGGTCGCCGGAGTCAGTGAAGGTAATCCAACCCCGGTCGAACAGCTTGTCGATGTGAGGGGAGAGCAGCAGGCCGTTGTGGCCATCCAGGCGATCGGCGTTATCCTCGCACTTAGACCAGGGCTTGATGTGGCTGGCAATCAGCAGGGCCTTGTTGGTGACGCCGGTCACCCGGCATGCAGGTTCAATCTTCTCCAGGTCTCTACGGAAGTTGCCCTGGCCGATGCGAGCTTTGGTGAGCTGCAGCTTCTCTGTGACTTCCAGGGTAGAGGCCTTGATGGCTGCTTCGATGGCATCGCCTTCCAGTTCAGCCTGGTGCTGCACGATGTCATCGGTAAAGTCGGGGTTCACGCGGTTGGCCAGTGAGAGCACAAGATTGCCCAGTGCTTCGCTGATGCCGGCAAGGTAGCAACTCTGGTTCCCATTACCGTTGGGCTGCAATGGTGAGTTCTTCGAGGGGAGCAGGGGAGCGATCAACTCCAGGTGGTCTTTCGGGCGAATTGGTTTCTCCAGTAGCTCCCAGTCGATGAGAACCTCCCAGCCAGTATCAGACCAGGAATCGCCGGCGCTGCCGAACTCAGAAGGTTTGGATTTCTCACTGCAAGGTGCTGCAACCAGGCCAATGGCTTTGATAAGCCCGCCGGCGTAGGAGATAACAACGTCCCCCGGCCGAGTCAGCGTGAGGTTGATATAGGTCTGATTCTTCGAGCCATTGCGGTTCGTCATGGGCGACCAGATGTAGCCGCCACCGACTTCTGCACTGTACGTTTGCTTATGGTTTACCCACCAGAATGCCACTGAAATCCCCTCGAAACTGCTGACCACGGATAGAGGGCCTCATGGTATCTCGAATGGTTCCATATGTAGAGGGTGGCACTAGGCAACATGCTGACACTAATGGTTAATCACATTCAATTTCTCGTGTGTTTGACCAGATATACGGGTCTGAACATACAGTTTCTCCATTGATGGATACATCCCAGCCACTGAGATAACCGGTTTCACCGACTAGCTGGGCTGCAGTTGCTGTGACTGCGATGCCGATCCCCAAACCAAAGAACATACCTGCAATAAATTTCGTCATTTACATTTTCTCCAATTATCCGATTTAATCGGTCGCCAGAGCCATTATTGACCGTGTATCCATAAGTGGTCTCATCATGAGACTTTCATCACTTCAACTGACAGAGAGTATTCATAGAGAGAAACAGTAGGGACTTCTGAACAAGCAAGTTTGAGGTCTTCACTGATCTGCTTGGCAATGATGATTCCACGTACCGTTTGTCCCGGCTCAGCATGATTCTTCTTGATCCAGCTTACGTAGCGCAAGAGCTGGCCAACTACACGGTCATAGCCCTTCGATACTTTGAGCTCGATAACGACGTAGTTACCTGCACCATCCACAGCCAGTAAGTCGATGAAGCGGCCGCCCACGGGGAACTCCACGCCTGTAATCCCTTCGTCCATATAGAGCTTTAGCGAAGGCTCGATGATGTGCAGATTCTTGGCTAAGTAGTCCCTCAGGTCATGCTCGTAGGCAAACTCACTGGAACCCTCAAGTGGTGTGTCCACTGGCGATTCATCGACAACAGGGGTGAGAGTTGTGATGGGTGTTGGGTCTCTGCCTGGTTCGTACAAGCGAAAATGCGAAGTGTCGATTTTGAAGAACAGGTCATCAGTACCGTCTGATTGCGGGCTGTATTGCAAACGTGTCGGGACGTTTGTTGAAGTCCTAATCAAGTTCGCGGCCACAGTCCCTTGCTTAACATTAGGGTATTTCTGTGCGAACCACTGGACAGCTTGTTCGCGAGGGAACGATTGGCCTGGTTGGATTCCCAAAGATGCAATCATGTCATGCATTAGAAGGCGAACTGGTTTTTCATTCAATGTAACAGCCATTTAGTGACATCCATGCTTGTTAAAGAGTTATTTCATGCAGCTTCATTTTATGAACCGCCATTTCATGCCCGGTCATGTTAAATACAAAATTGATGGGTGATTTGATCTTTGTCACGGTTTTATCTCGAGATGTACGTTTTCGAAAAATAACCACAGATTTTAAAAATGATAATTGGTTCTACTTCGTGAACCAATAGATTTCAGATTGTTTCTGGTGCGTGACAGAAATTATCGATAGTGGGTACCATAGTCAGTGCCGGACCTAGACCACCCGGCTGTGTATGACCAAAAGGACCCAGACCATGACCAAATCACATACCCGAGATCTATCTGCAGCTCGCCCACGCGGCTGCGCCAGCATCCACAGCATCAAGCCTATTCCCCCTCAGTTCAGCCCCGAGCAGATCGAGCTGTTCCAGAAACTGGCAGGGGAGGATGTAGCTTGAACGCCTATCCCAAGTATTTCCTCCGCAGCCCTGAAATCCGGTCCCGTGCTTGCCAGTTGGTCGCTGGCCTGCCGGTTGACCAGGACAAGCCTCTGGTCATCGAGATCAAGGAGATGACCCGGAGCCTGGCCCAGAACTCAATGCTCTGGGCATGCCTCACTGACATCGCCGAGCAGGTGGTCTGGCACGGCCGCAAGCTCGCCAAGGAGGACTGGAAGCATGTGCTCAGTGCCGCTCTGTACCAGCAGGACGTTGTGCCGAATATCGACGGCAACGGCTTCGTAGTGCTGGGCAAGTCCACCTCCAAGATGACCGTGCGCGAGATGCGCGACCTCATCGAGCTGGCGCAGGCCTTTGGCGCTGAGCAGGGCGTGAAGTTCGGGGATGAATCCCGCCGCGGCTTCGACTGGGTGGCCGCCTATGGGAGGGCTGCATGAGCAAGACCAGGGCTGATAAACAGCATCTCTCTGACGTCGCCTCCTTGGGTTGTATTGCCTGTCGCAATGCCGGCCTGGGGCCGAGCCTCGCAGAAATCCATCATGTGCGCACTGGATCCGGTATGGCTCAGCGTGCCGCCCATACCCGGGTGCTTCCCCTCTGCCCGCGGCATCATCGATGCCTGCTACCCCACCGGCTTCCACGCAGCACCACGTACCTGGCAGGCCGAGCACGGTAGCGAGGAGGCGCTGCTGGATCAGGTGGCCAGGGAGATCACTGAGCTGCGCAAAAACACCATCGGGAGGGCGGCATGATCCACCTCACCGCTCTGGATGCGACCCGGCTGCTGGGTAACAGCCCCAAGGTCAGGAGCGCAGCCAATCAAGTGCGTAAGGCTCAACAAGTCACCAGCCTGCACGACAAGGTTCTGACCCAGCTGGTCGGCCTTCCTGACCCCACCACCGAGCTGCTGTTTCACCCCAAGCGCAAATGGCGCTTCGACTACGCCTGGCCCACCCACATGATCGCCCTTGAGGTCCACGGGGGGATCCACTCCGGCGGCCGGCACACCCGGGGGAGGGGGTTCGTAGAGGATCGCACCAAGATGAACGAGGCCGCCCTGCTCGGGTGGACCGTACTGGAAGTTACCCCTGAACACATCAAGACCAGCCAGCTGCGCGCCTGGCTGCTGAAAGCATTTGAACAGACTGACAACCAACCAAGGACCCAACCATGACCAACCTGACCTGCAAAGCCTTCGAAGGCCACAACATTCGTATCGTCACCGATGAGCAAGGAGAACCCTGGTTCGTTGCGAGCGACATTGCGACGGTATTGGGATATGCCCAAACCAACAGCATGAACAAGCTGATTGATGAAGACGACAAGGAGAAAAGGGTATTCCAAATTGGAGGAAACTATGTAAATCAATCTCTTATAAATGAGTCTGGTCTTTATCAAGCCATATTCAGCAGCACCAAGCCTGAGGCTAGAGTGTTTAAGCGCTGGGTTACAGTTGAGGTTATCCCGAGCATTCGCAAGAACGGTGGCTATATCGTTGGGCAGGAGCAAGACACGCCTGAGCTGATCATAGCCAAGGCGCTGATGGTGGCGCAGTCAGTGATAGACAGAAAAACCATGGAGCTGCAGAGAGCTCAAGAACAAATCGCCATCCAGGCTCCGAAGGCTGACTTTGCCGATCGAGTAGCTGGTGCCGACAAGGGTGTCCTTCTCGGTAATTTCGCCAAAACCGTAGGGATTGGGCCCAAGAAAATTTTCGCCATCCTGCGTGAGATGCGGATCTTGATGAAGGGCGGCAACCGTCACAATCTGCCTTTCCAGCAGTATCTCGAGCAGGGTTACTTCGAAGTCATCGAGACGCCATACGATGCACATGGTGAAACTCGTCTCGCTTTCTCGCCCACGATCACCGGCAAAGGGCAGCAATGGTTGATCCATAAGCTTCTTGCTGCCGGCCACCTGCAAGCTCACGCTGCCTAGCCATCCTGAGGAGGACTGATTATGAGTAAGTCATTGGAAATGGCACTGCGCCTTTTCTCACCCAAGGGGGCGCTTCATGAGCCGTCATCCAGTAACGTCAGTAATCTGGGGCGTGACGAGTTTCTCGGTGCCCTGCAAGTGGCCGCCAAGAACAATCCTCAGGGGTATCAGTATCTGATAGCCGATCACCTGTTGGACATGGACGCCACTCAGGGGTTGCTGGCTCATTTCTGCGAGACCCTGGGTAGTAGCGAGGTTGCGGGCATGGCCATGGCTATCCTGCTGCGCCGCCCGCTGCCAGAGCAGTTGGACCGGTTGATGCCGTCGCACCCGCACTACGACAAGGAGCGCCGTCGTGCCGCCGTGGTGATGGAAAAGGCCAAGCGGGCGCACCGCGCCGGCAATGATCACGAATATCAGCGTCTGCTGGATGAGCGCAACGAAATACTACGTCTTGCCCGCGACTACTGTGTGGCTGAGATGCTGCAGTCAGGGCGCTGCCCCCATTGCAAGGGAACCGGTAAGCGGCCTCGGCTAGGAGACGAGTGCCCGAAGTGCCACGGTACCGGGAGAGTGGTGCCGGATGCGGATCTGGTATCACGCCGGTTTGGCGTTCAGGTGCGGCAGTCAGTGGATCGTGCGGTGGATGAGGTGATTCATCAGGCGTCAGACCTGGCCCGAACTATGGACCAACAGGTGAATGAAATGCGGGTCATTTAAGAGCTCATGCCCATTGCCGGATTCATTAGAGGATACTAGATTTTAGTGCTACAGCGGCTCGCTTAAAGGTGGACAGGATGAATACCTTGCTAGCATTTATCCCATTACTTGCAGCCCTGGGTTCCCAGGGCCATAACGATGGTGCATACCCGATCTGCGACTCCTTTGTCGAAGATGCTAAAGCTTACTCGGAGAGGGACAAGGATGAGCTGATGGCATTGCGGGCAGAAGTCCGGAATGCAACGGACCTGGCCTACTTCGAGAAGCTCTATTCAACATCCTCCGATAAGCTGCTTGCTGCATATGCCCAAGAGGATGGGTTGACTCAGGAGCAAGCCAAGGCAAAGGCCTTTCATGATGCCCAGGCATGGGAGGGCGCCTTGTTGGATGTCGGGATTACCATGCAAGGGAACACAAATGAAGGTGACTGGAATGCGATCTTCAAAGGCTGCCTCGATAACGTGACTGCCGCTCGGTAAATGGAAAGAAGTATGTTACACAACTTTGGAAGGTGTTATGAACGTACTCGCCATAAGAACAACTAGTGTCAGCGGAATCCTTTTAGCGTGGTGTCTTTATATTGTTTCGTTTAATTCGCTTGCTCTGCAGTCATTGAGTTTGGGGCCATTACCTTGGGTTGGCCAGGTCTCTGAATATCTCACAAATGGTACGGGTCAAGGTTTTGCAGGACTAGCCACATTCTACATGGGACAACCAGTGATCTTTTACGATGATGTGTGGGTCCAAAGGATGGGCGGAGTCGGCTCTCCAGGATTCCGCTTCTTGCGTGCTCACGAGTACGCGCATCATGCACGCGGTCACGCATTAGTAAAACTTAATTCGCCACCACAAATGTGGCCTGTTCTTGGTTATCAGGAAGAGCTTGATGCTGATTGTGTCGCGGTAAAATATCTTAGACATATCAATGATATGGCCGCTGTTCAAGCAGGGTTCCAACTCTATCAGTCAGTACTGCCTCCACAAGATACAGGAGGTCGGCCAGGTGCGGTTGTGCGCATTAACAACATGAATCAATGTTGAGGAGGAATGATGGCCTTGACCACACAAAACATAGAGAAAATTGCTGTTTTTGCCTTTGGTGTCATTTTCCTGAGCACAATCCTTGTATTGGTTGTATTAAATCCCACGCCGACGAATGTTCAGTTTTTTGCATTCCGTCTCACTATGGCGCTTTCTGCTGCAGGCATAGGTGCTCTTCTGCCAGGGTTCTTGAGGCTGGATATTCCTCTGCCTATACAAGGAGGAGTCCGTGCGAGTGGGGCATTAGCCCTTTTTGCGTCGGTATGGTTTGTTAACCCAGCGACCTTGAACATTGAAGTCATACCTCCCAAAGAGAGCGCGGATCGCTTGATTACCCAGTTTCTTGTTCTGACTGATACCCGCGACTACGCGTCAGCCTATGCTCTTTACGCCAAGCGGAACAAAGAGCGGGTTAGTAAGGACACCTATATGTCTATGAGTAGGCAAATCAGGGATCCGTTGGGGGAAGCAGGACAGCGGGTGCTCACGTCGGCGAGGACACCAGATGAGCTTAATGGTGTGCGTGGACCTTTCGTCGTTCATACCTACCAGAGTAAGTTCAGTGATTCGAAAGAATTATGGACGGAGTCCGTATCTACGATTCCTGAGAATGGTGTTTGGAAAATAGATAGCTACTACATCGCTCGTTGTGAGTCTCCGTTTTGCCAACCCTTGGCGTCGTTATTGCCATAGGACTGTTTTGACGCCTGCGTAATGGTATATTGGCGGAACGTTGGTTTTGGGATGGTTAAGTAACTGTGGCGAAAAGACAAAAGGTGAAGCACAAAGATCTCATAGAGACATTGGGTGGATTGACTAGGGGGCACATAGCACGCGCAGCCGAAACCTATCAGCGCCTTGGTGGGGTGGTGTCAACATATAAGCACTCCACCACCTATGACCTGCTCATTGATGAACAGCGCTACCCTCCGAAAGCCATCCTGGGCCTGGCCGCGCAAGAGCTCCTTGGATATGAGTTCCCCTCATCAAAGTTCTCTGGTGGCTTGAACAGTCCATGCTTCGACATCCTGGAGAAGCTTGGCTTCACAATAGTCACCAAGGATGTACCGGCTCGCCTGCAGCCTTATTATCTCTACTCTCGTGAAGAGGTCGCTGCGATCCTCGCTCCTGGATCATCATTCACCCCGGGGGCCGGGTCATGGGGGCTCTCTGGGATCATCAGCAAGTCACCCGGCGAAAGGGACTTTGTCTTCTTTGTCACCCTCGGCATGCATGAGAGCAATGACTATGATGATGCCTTGACGGCTGACGGTTTCCTTATCTGGAAGTCTCAGAACCAGCAAACACCCGAAACGCCCCAAATTCAGCGGTTAGTTGAGCATGACGAGAGCCTTCATAACGTGCGGTTGTTCCTGCGAGCGTCGAAGAAGGAGGACTACACCTACATGGGGCCGCTGGCCTTTAATGATTGGGATCCTCTGTCAAAGAACCCTGTCCATTTCACCTGGAAACTCTTGAACTGGCCTCTGCCATCAAATATCCAAACGCGCTTCTCAGAGCACGTTAGGCCAGCCTTATCCCCCTTGTATCACTCCGAACCAATGCAAACCCAACCAGGGACCTTGACGGAGGGATTACCCCCGAAGGCAACTTCGAAATCAGGAAAGGGAGGGAAGGGAGTCAAAGGTGGCATCGTTGACTGGGCAGCCAGAGAGCAGAGAAATCGAGACCTTGGCCATGCCGGGGAGCTCCTGGTCATAGAGCATGAACAGCAGAAATTGCGTGATGCTGGGTGCCATGACCTGGCTGCCAGGGTTGAGCATATTGCTCTAAGCGATTCTGCTGCGGGATATGACATTCTTTCGTTCGAGCAGGATGGAGGGGAGAGGTTCATTGAGGTCAAGACCACCACAGGATCAGCCTCCACACCGTTTTACATCAGCGAGAATGAGGTGAATGTCTCCCGGGAGCTCCAAGATCGGTTCTGGCTGTACCGAGTGCATAGTTACTCTCGCGAGAAAAATAGCGCTGCGTTTTATGTGAAAAATGGTGATGTCTCGAAAGGGTTTGAGTTGACACCAACTACCTACAAAGCAATCCCAGTCTGACAAGGAGGAAAGATGGGGCTTTTGAATAGTGCAGGACTTATTGTTCTTACAACGGCTTTTCTTTTTGCATCCAGCACAGCGTATACAAACGCATTGTTGAGAAGGCTGGGACTAGATTCTGATTTAATGGAGCGTAGTTTTCATCAAGTTCTTTACCATGGTTTCATAATTAATCTGCCATTCTTTATGGCTTTGCCATTTATGTTGTTTGTAATGGCATTTATTGCATATGAAATAAAGAGTGGGATGCATAGGGCATTTAGAGCTTCAAATGATAGAAGGTTTGCAAATGCGCGTAGATTCCTCAAGCCGTTAAGAAGGCTTGGAGTAAAATTTAGGCGAGAAAGCTATATTATGAGAAAGCTTGGAGACATCAAGTTAGCGACTTGGATGACACTCTCAAGTAGTGTGTTGTGCATATTTGTTATTGTGTATCATGAACGGCAGGGTGGGGTTGATGCAGCGGAACATATTGAAAAAATAAAGAGTGGCGAAATCTCCCTTATCTATCTTGATAATGATGAAGTAGGTTATCCATTTTTATATTGTGGCGCTAAGAACTGTGCTGCGTATGACAAGGAGAAAGACCGGATAAAGTATTTCACTCAAGACCGATTCTCCGTGAGTAGAGTTGAAACATCGAAATTCAAACCAGAACAAAAATAATGTCGAATCACAGGGGTATGAGATGTTAGAGCAAAAGACTATTCTGCTATTGCCCAGGGCCTTCTTTAAAAGGCAGTTGGTTGTTGTATTGTGCCTGTTCGTGGCATTTCTTATTGTTATAACTTATTTGAGGCCGCCGACCCATGAAGTTCCACTGATAAATTGGTTGGTTGTGACGGTTGAGTTGCTGATGCTGGGCTTGCTGTACCCATACAGCCGATATGCTGTTGAGTGGATCATTGATTACTGGCATGGGGATGAACAGGTCGTCTATGACGGTTCAGTCAAAAGTGCGTTTGACCGGAAGTTTCTGAAATTCATGGTGAGTCTCATATTGATTCTGGTAATGGGTCCACTGTGTCTCATTGTGCTGTTGGTCGCACATTGGAGGAAGTGCAGAGGCGGAACAACCAAAGAACCTGCTTCTGGTTGAATCCCCGCCGCCCCAGCGTTAGTATTGCCCCAACATGGCCAGAGTCTCACCGACCCTGGCCTTTTTCGTTTCTGGCCCGCCTCGTGCGGGCTTTGTCGTTTCTGGAGGGGAGTAAATGGGGAAAGAAGAGGAGTTTGCGACGGCTGCAGCCGCTGCCGGTGTGGCAAAGAGCGCGCCGCCAGTCGTTGTATCCGGCATGACGCTGGCCGGGTACTCGCTCAATGACTGGGTACTGGCGGCCACGTTGACGTGGATCGCGGTCCAGATGGGCTGGTTCATCTGGTCGAATATCATCAAGCCGCGCCGCCAGCAGGGAGGTGCAGAGTGAGCAAGGTCCGCATTGCAGTTGCGGCTCTCACGCTGAGTGCCGCCGGCTTTGTGGGGATCCTGAATCGGGAGGGGTATGAGCCAGTAGCTTATCCCGACCCGGTACACGGTACCAAACTCCCCACCATCGGATTTGGGAGCACTGAGGGGGTCAAGATGGGTGACAGCATTGCTCCCGTTGCCGCGGTGAATAGGAGCCTTCGGGAGGTACGGGTATTCGAGGACTCCCTCAAGGCCTGCATCAAGGTGCCGCTCCATCAGAATGAGTTCGACACCTATGTCGAGCTCTCCCACAACATCGGCCCTGGGGCCTTCTGTCGCTCCACCATCGTGAAGCGCCTGAACGTGGGTGACTACCCTGGGGCCTGTGAGGCGATCCTGCTGTTCAAGCGTGCTGGCAACCAAGACTGCTCGGCACCCGGGAACCGGGTATGCCCCGGGCTGTGGAAAGACCGGCTGCGTCTCAATGCTAAGTGCAAGGGGGAGTGATGGTGACGACTCCGCAAAGCAGGGCGTTGCCGTTCCTGGCCGGCGCCCTGGTGATAGCCGCCCTGGCCGGTGGTGGGGGGGCGCTCTACTGGTCCGGTCAAGCCGATGGGAAGGAAGGGGAGCGCAAGACCTGGCAGGTGAAGTGGGATGAAGAGGCTACCCGTCTGGCCACGGCCAGGACCAAGGCAGAGCTGGAGGCCCGGGAAGAAGAGCTGCGCCGCCAGGCAGAAATCGATGAGGTGAGAGACCATGCACAAGAACAAATCGCCCAAGCACAAGCTGATGCCGCTACTGCTGGCCTTGAGTCTGGCCGGCTGCGTGAGCAAGCCCGCCGCCTGGCAGCCCGAGCAAGTCAGTGCGCCAGCAATCCCGGTACTGCCCAAGGAGGCCCGGCAGCCGGACAACCTGCCATGGTGCTCGCCGACCTGCTCAGCCGGGCTGACGAAAGAGCGGGTGAGCTGGCAGCAGCGTATGACCGAGCTCGAGCGTCAGGACTAGCCTGCGAACGGGCCTATGGCTCCCTGCGCACCGCAACCATGAAACCCCGCCCATAACAGCGGGGTTTGTCTTTCTGGGGAAGGGGAGAAGGTGATGCAGATGAACTGGAGCAGTGAAGTGATAAACGGTATCGACGTGACTGGGGTGATCGCCAGCGTAGAGCACTACGACGGAGGCGCGGCCCTGGTTGTTCTTTCCTCCGGTGTTTCTGTTGTGGTTCCAGCTACTCACAAGCCGGTACCTGGTGACACCATCGTTGAAGGCGAGCTATCTCTCTAAATGGCAAAGACCGACTGGGCAGAGCTCAATGCAGAATTCCTGCAGGAGCATGAAGCGACCGGCATCAGTGCGAAAGACTGGTGCGATAGCCGCGGCCTTAACTACAACTCGGCGCGTCGCTATTTGAAATCTCGGGGGCAATCTTCCGAGCCCTATAAAAAATCTCGCGTAGCTGCGCAAACTGCGCATTCCGAAGTGCGCAAAACTGCGCAATCTGCGCAACGTGCGCAAGCCAAGGGGAATGAAGGCAAGACGAAAGGGGGAGAGCGAAGAGGGGGAAGGTCATCCTCATCCACTCAGACCCCAGCTGACTCAGGCCAGGATGCGAAAACCAACGGCCGTGACAATTGTGGCCGCTTCATCGAGGGGAACCCTGGCAATCCCAACCCGCCCAACCAGTGGAATCCCGGCGACCGGCCGGCATTGACCCACGGTGGCTATGCCAAGTTCCTCGACTCCCCAGAGCTATTCAACGAGGCCCGCGAGCTGCAGCTGCGTGATGAGCTGGACTTCACCCGGGCTCGTGTCATCTCCGTCACCAAGCTGCTCAAGGGACTGCAGCAGGATCTGGCCACAGCCAGCGAGATGGCTGACCGCATTGCGCTCTATGACAAGATCCTGAAAGCCGAGCAGGCCCTCGACCGCAACATCCAGCGGATTGAGTCCATCGAGCGGACCCTGAGTGCCCTGCGGATCGATGAGGTGAGCGTGCCGAAGATTGAGGAAGATACTCGGCGCATCCGGGCTGCGGCCCGCAAGCTGACCGCCGAAGCCGACAGGCTCGAGAAGGATGGCAACAGCGAGGCCACTCCAGTTAGCGAGATAGTGAATGAGCTGCAGGGTATAGGCACTGGCGGGCTTATGAGATAATCAGAATGTTACTTTTAGATGGTGTTAAGGGAATAATAAATGATTGGCGAAAATGCTGAACTTGAAAGGCAATATAGAAAAAATCTAATGATTGTTAGCATGATTGTATTGATATATTCAATAGCAGGTGGCGCATTTGGTAATGATATCTCTTTCTCAGGGGCCAAGCTGACTTTCTCTAGGCCACAATGGATTGAGATTTTTATGATTGTTGTTATGTGCTTTCTGCAATGGAGGCACTGGCTCGTATCTAGAGACATAAGGATGCATCACCGTAACGAAGTCTTGAGCGGCCTCTATCTTCCTGGTAAGTGTGTGCGTTACTTGAAATATGCGTTCAACCCAGGCGTAACATTTGAATGCGTAGATGGTCATGACTTTGCTGTTATAAAATATGCTAAGGGTGTAGGGCACGTAAAGGTTGAGATAGTAGATGTCTTTTTTACTTTCATTTTAATAAAAATCGTCGGCTCGACTGATTCATATGGAAAGGGAGAATTGAGCCCTCTAGGTCTCACAAATGACGCAGTTCGTGGTAATGGAACGCCACACATATTAACTGATAGGGAAAGGGGTGTTGTACGTATTAAGTATAATAATGAAGGCTATGGCCTTCTATCTGTACGGTATAATCGTTTAATTGCTTTTCTTTTATTAAATGTCTCATATAGGGCTCGGTGGATTTGTTTGTCATATAAAGAAGTTTGGTTTGGTGACGCATTGCTTCCAGCATTCGTTACAGGCTCTGCACTGATTTCATATTTTTTATCTAAATTATTTAACTAATCAAACCCGCTTCGGCGGGTTTTTTATTGCCCGGAGATCTCCTTGACCAAGTCAATCGACGTTAGCTCCATGACAGAACAGGAGCAGATGGCCTACATCCGCTCGAAGCTCAGCGACAAGTGGTGGAGGATGAACAACCTCTACATGATCGAGAATGAGCAGGGCAAGCTGGTCCGCTTCCGGCTTCGCCCGGCGCAGGAGCTGCTGTTCCGGACGATGTGGTACCTGAACATCATCCTCAAAGCGCGCCAGCTGGGATTCTCCACTGCCATAGATATCTACCTGCTGGACGAGGCGCTGTTCAACAACAACCTCAAGTGCGGGATCATCGCTCAGGATCTGACGGCGGCCGGCGAGATATACCGCACCAAGATTGAAGTCCCGTTCGATAACCTGCCGGGCTGGCTCAAGGCCCAGTTCAAGGTGGTGACCCGGCGCGGCGGTGCGAATGGCGGGCACATCCTGTTCCGGCATGGCTCCAGCATCCAGGTGGCCACCTCGTTCCGCTCCGGCACCGTCCAGCGCCTGCATGTCTCCGAGCATGGGAAGATCTGCGCCAAGTACCCGGAGAAGGCCAAGGAGGTGCGAACCGGGACGCTGCAGGCGATCCACCCGGGCGCCGTGGCTTTCATCGAGAGCACAGCCGAAGGGGTGGGGGGCGACTTCCACTCCATGAGCATGAAGTCGCTCGAGGTGAGCCGGGCAGGTGGTGAGCTCAGCCAGCTCGACTGGAAGTTCCACTTCTTCGCCTGGTGGCAGGATCCCAAGTATCGCGCAGACGTCCCCACTTCCGGTGTGGTGATGAGCAAGGCCCAGGCGGAATACTTCGCCGCGGTGGAGAAGGCGATGAGCTGCACCATCACCGACGAGCAGCGGCAATGGTACGTGCTGAAAGAGTCCACCCTGGGCGCCGAAATGAAGCAGGAGTTCCCCAGCACGCCGCTTGAGGCGTTCCTGACATCCGGGCGCCGGGTGTTCAACCCCATCGCCACTATGGAGGCAGAGGGCGATTGCATGGCCCCGCTCATCGTCTATGACATCGACCCGGTCACCGGCAGGCGCGAGAAGGCTCGCAAGCCAGAGCAGTTGGACGAGCAGGGACAGCGCTCGCTCGAGAACATGCTGCTGGTCTGGGAGCTGCCAGACCCCGACGAGGATTACGCCATCGGCGCCGATGTGGCGGAAGGTCTGGAACATGGTGACCGTTCATCCTTTGACGTTGTGGCCAAGAGTGACGGCCGGCAGGTGGCCCACTGGTTCGGGCACCTGGATCCCGGGCTGTTTGCCCAACTGCTAGCACATGTGGGCAAGTTGTACGGCACCGCCGAGCATGGCCCAGCCTTCATTGGCCCAGAGCGAAACAACCACGGCCACGCCGTGTTGCTGGCCCTGCGGGATCACTACCCGGTGCGCCGCATCTATGCCCAGGAATACATCGACCGGGACCGCGACGACGAGACGCCGCGCCTTGGCTGGCTCACAACCCGGCAATCCAAGCCGATCGTGGTTGATGGCCTCAAAGACCTGATGCGTGCCGGCCAGTCCGGGATCCGCTGGATAGGCACAATTCACGAGGCAACCACCTACGTCTACGACAAAAGCGGCAGCATGAACGCCCAGACCGGTTGTTACGACGACCAGTTGATGAGCTACATGATCGCCCAAGAGATGCGAGCCCGCATGCCTGCCCGCATCGTCAAATCCGAAACCACCCGTAAACCCAAGCACTGGATGGCCAACTGATGAACCAGACCCAACGCAAGGCCCCCGAACAGGGAGGCTTCGATACCTCACGCCTGCTCAACCTGATGAGCGACATTGATGGCCAGCCAGATTGGCGCACCATGGCGAACAGAGCGTGCGCCTACTATGACGGTGACCAGCTGCCGCCCGAGGTCGTCAAGGTGCTCGAGGAGCGCGGGCAGCCCATCACCATTCACAACCTGATCGCCCCCACCATTGACGGTGTGCTGGGCATGGAGGCCAAGAGCCGCACCGATCTGATGGTCATTGCCGACGACCATGATGATGAGCTGGAACAGATGGCCGAGGCCGTCAATGCGGAATACGCCGACATGTGCCGGCTTGGTGGATTGGATCGCGCCCGGGGGGAAGCCTACGCAGGTCAGATCAAGACTGGCATCGGCTGGGTGGAGGTGCGCCGCAATGATGACCCTTTCGGCCCACGCTACCGGTTCAGCAATGTGCCGCGAGACGAGGTTTATTGGGATTGGCATAGCCGTGAGCCCGATTTTAGTGATAACAGATGGTTGATGCGCCGCCGCTGGGTGGATCTGGATGAGGCAAAGACCATGTTCCCAAGCAAGGTCGAGGCACTCACCTGGGGGGTGAACGACTGGGACGGGTTTGTCAGCCTCAACACCATAGAAGGGATGGACCCCAACCTTGCCAGCGCCTTTGAGGAGTGGGGACACTTCGACCGCAAACAGGTCGAGTGGTGCAGTCGCAATCGGGATCGTGTGTTGCTGCAGGTGGTCTACTACCGCACCTACACCATGCGTCAGGTGCTGATGCTCGACTCTGGCCGGGCGCTGGAGTATGACAAGACCAATCAACTGCACCTGGCCGCTGTAGCCATGGGGCGTGCCAAGCTGGAGCGCTGCCCGGTGGCCGTGATTCGGGAGTCCTGGTTCGTCGGCCCCCACCATCTGGTGGACCGCCCCTGCACCGCCCCTCACAACATGTATCCGCTGGTCCCGTTCTGGGGGTACCGCAAGGACCGTTCTGGCGAGCCCTATGGTCTGATTGCCCGGGCCATGCCGGCACAAGACGAGGTGAATCTGCGCCGTATCAAGCTCACCTTCCTGCTGCAGGCCAAGCGCGTCATCATGGACAAGGACGCCACCAACATGAGCCGGGATCAGGTGCTGGAACAGGTAGAGCGCCCTGATGGCTATATCGAGCTCAACCCGGACCGAGCGAACAAGACCAGCGTGAGTGATGCCTTCAAGGTGGAACAGGATTTCAACGTCGCCGCCCAGCAGTTCCAGGTGATGCAGGATTCAGTGAAGCTGATCCAGGACACCATGGGGGTTTACGCCGCCTTCTTGGGGCAGGGCTCCACCGGTCAATCGGGTGTGGCTATCAGCAACCTGGTAGAGCAGGGGGCCACCACACTCTCCGAGATCAACGACAACTACCGGATGGGCTGCCAGCAGGTGGGTCAGCTGGCGCTCTCGTATCTGCTGGAAGACATGGCCAGTAAGCGCAACTACAAGGTGACGGTGAACCGAGATGACCCGCGCCGCCGCAAGGCCGTTGTGATCAACGTGGAGCAGGAGGACGGCAAGCTCACCAATGACGTGACCCGCCTGCGTGCCCACATCGCCTTGGCGCCGATCCAGCAGACCGCCGCCTACAAGCAGCAACTGGCGGAGCGAATGACACAGGCCATGTCGCAGCTTCCACCAGAGGCAGCCGGTGCCTGCTTTGACCTGCTGGTCGAGCTGATGGATGTACCGCGCAAGGCCGAGTTCGTGGAGCGGATCCGCAACGCGCTGAACATCCAGAAGGATCCGGAGGAAATGACCGACGAGGAACGCGCCGCCGCCGAACAGCAGGCCCAGCAGCAACAGATGGAGCAGGAGCTGGCCATGCGCGAGATGCAGGCAAAGCTGGCAGAGCTTGAGGGTAAGGCCGCCAAGTGGCAAGCGGAGGCCCAGCGCATAACCAAGCTGACCGACTCTATCCGGTTCGAGGATGCGCTCAAGCAGGCCCAGACCGGCAAGACCTTACAGGAGATGGAGCTACTGGTTGCTGAGCAAGAGGGGATCCAGGCCGAGCAGGCAGTCCTGCAAACCCAGCTTCTGGACACCATTCAGCAGCAGATTGACGCCATCACTCTCTGATAGTTGCTTTCCTCACCGCCCAGCGTTAGGATTTCCCCAACATGGCCCAGTCTCTCGAGATTGGGCCTTTTTCATTTCCAGACCCGGCCATTGTGCCGGGTTTTTTTGTGCCCAGCCCCAGCCGGGGAGTGCTATCCCCGAGAGCATTCCCCCGCTTGGGTAGCGATACCACCCACTGAAAACCCACGAGGACAACAATGGATACGAACATCGACAACCTGACAGGGACTGAAAGCCTGGATGAACTGGAAGCCATGCTGGCCGAGATCGAGCAATCGCCCGATGCCGAGCTGGGTGATGGCACTGCTACTGAGAAAACGGACGTAGAAGCCGCGCCGTCGGCGGTCGAAGTAGTAGCCGGTACCGAACAAGCCAACGTCCATCAGGAAGGTGAAGTGGCCACGGAGCCTGAGAAGGTGATCCTGGCCAAGAGCGGTCAACACACCATCCCGTATGAGGTGCTGGAGCAGGCACGCAATGAGGCCAAGGTATTGCGTGAGCAGTTGGCCAACTCGCAGCAGTCTCAGGCCGAACGGGACAAGTTGCAGGCGCTGCTGGAGAAGCACGGGATTAACCCCGATGCAGATCCGGACCAGCTCGACCTGCAAGAAGTGGAGCAACTGGCGCAGGACTACCCGGAAATCGGTAAAGCCCTGACAGCGATGGCCAACAAGATCCATCGACTGGAACAGCCTGCTGCTCAACCGGTTCAACCTGCCACCAATCCGGTGCAGGCCGCACTGCAGGCGGTACCTGACCTGATGGACTGGCGGGAGAAGGACCAAGACCGCTTCGACTTCGCCATCATCGTTGATGAAAAGCTCCAGGTTGATCCAGCGTGGCAAGGTAAGTCACTGGATGAGCGATTTGCAGAGGCTGCTCGTCGCACCAAGCTGGCCTTTGGTGATGCCGTGGAGACTGCTCCACCGCCCGCCAAGGCACCCAGCAAGGAAGCAGATAAGCCTGCTGACTTTATCCCGTCTAGCCCGTCAGCGCTCGGTCAAACCCATCAAGCACCGGCAACGGGTGTCGCCCGTTATGGCTCCATGTCTCAGGCAGATTTGACGGCTGAGATGGGGGCAATGACTGATGCCCAGATCGAGGAGCTGCTGGAACAAGCAGGGCTCTAACCAACAACCCGTTTATACAAGCCAACCCCGACCACTGTGTCGGGGTTTTTGTTTTCAAGTAGGAGAGGGTCATGACCCAAGTCACCTCGGCGCAAGCCAACAAGATTATGCAGGCGGCACTGTTCACAGCAGCCAACCGCTCGCACTCCCTGGTCAACATGCTGACCGAAGAGGCGCCCAAGGGCGCCAAGGTCAACGGTGGCAAACAGACCAGTGCCGGCGCCCCCGTTGTGCGCATCACAGACCTGAGCAAGCAGGCTGGCACCGAAGTGGACATGCAGTTGTTCCATCAGCTCTCTGGCCGCCCGACCATGGGTGACAAGAAGCTGGCTGGTCGCCTGGAGAGCCTGTCTTTCGCAGACTTCTCGCTCAAGATCAACCAGACCCGTCACGGTGTGGATGCCGGCGGCAAGATGAGCCAGAAACGTACCAAGCACGATCTGATCAAGACAGCGCGCGTGCTGCTGGGGGATGGCTACTATGGCCGCCTGGTAGATCAGCGAGGCTTTGCTCAGCTGGCTGGTGCTCGTGGTGACTACGCTGCCACCGACATCATCCTGCCGCTCGCGGACGACCCCGAGTTTGCGGAGATCATGATCAACCCGCTGACTGCACCGACCTACGAGCGCCACTTCTTCGGTGGGGATGCCACCACCTTCGAAGCCATCGATGCAGCGGATCGCTTCAACCTCGGCTGCGTGGACAACATGGCACTTTACCTGTCCGAGATGGCCAACCCTATTCAACCGATCCGCATGGTGGCGGATCCGTCCGGTGGAGAGCCTCTCTACGTGCTCTACGTCACCCCCCGCCAGTGGCATGACTTCTATACCTCCAGCTCGGGCAAAGACTGGAGTGCGATGCTGGCCGCAGTGACCGAGCGTAGCAAGGGCTGGAACCATCCCATCTTCCGCGGCGAAGGTGCTATGTGGCGTGGCATCTTGGTAAAGCAGTACAAGGGCATGCCGATCCGCTTCAACCAGGGCAGCGCCGTCAAGGTATGTGCCGCCAACTCAACGACAGGCGTAGAGGTGGACAAGGTAGCGAGCACCACCATTGACCGCGCCGTGCTGCTGGGTGGCCAGGCGCTGGCCAACGCCTTTGGCTCCGGCGAGCAGGGCGGTTCCTTCGGCATGCACGAAGAGAAAACCGACCACGGCAACGCGACCGAACTCTCAATCCGCTGGGTATCTGGCCTTCAGAAGATCCGCTTCAAGCAGCGCAACGGCAATATCCAGGATCACGGCGCCATGGTGCTGGATACCGCGGTGAGCGCCGTCGGTCGCTAAGCCACTGACCCGAGGGGCCAGCAGGCTCCTCTATCTCATTCTCTGACCAAACAAGGAGCCATATCATGGCCAAGATTACCCTGATCGCCAAAGCGTACCGATGGTTTGTTGGTGCGTTCGGCAACCTCTCTATTTCCCCGACTCTGGTGGCCAAGCTGGCTGCTGTACCCTCTGGTGATGTCGTTGTGTTTGGCGACAAGGTGGAGCCCAACCTGAAAGTGGTGGGGGTCACCCTCTTCACTGGCTCCCTGGGCGCGAGTACCACCATCACCGCCAAGGTCGGCGCTACCACCATCATCAATGCCGAGAACACGGCGGCTGCGGTGGCCAAGTACATCCCGGTCGATGACTTGATGACCGAGGAGGATCAGGAGATCAGCCTCACTGTCGGCGGCGGCGCAGCAACGGGTACCGTCAAGCTCAAGCTGCATTACGAGGTGGTCGGCAACCTCTAAGGCTGCCCATTACTGCGCGCCCGGCCACGTGCCGGGCATTTTCGTTTCTGGATAGGAGATACCCCATGAGCGACAAGATTGCCGTGGTTTACATCGGCGACAAGCCGAGCAAGAAAGACACCGTCACCGGTTCCCGCCTGGTGTTCCCTCGTCACAAGCCGGTGGATGTTGAGAGTCACATCGCCATGCAACTGCTGGAGTACCCCTCTGTGTGGCGCCGTTCCGAAGAGCTGGGTGATGTGAAGGCCCAGCAGGAAGCGCAGGAACAGGCTGCGATTGAAGAAGCTGAGCGCCTGGCTGCGGAAGAAGCGCGCCTGGCCGAAGAGCAGAGCATGGTTGTCGGGGAGCGTGACTTGGCCAAGCTGACCTCTGCACAGCTTGCCACCCTGGTGGAGGGGGAAGATCTGGGTATCGAGCCGCAGGGTCCGCAAGAAAAGGTACCCGATTACCGGGGGCGCGTGCGTGATGCGCTGAAAGCCAAGCTGGCTGCTGGCCAGGGGGACTAACCATGCAGATGGTGCCGCGTGAGCAGTTCCTGCCAACCGTCAGGATGCACATCACTGGCCCGCTGGAGATCATGCTGGAGGAGGCCGTCACTGAGGCGGCCATTACCTTCTGCCGCGAGTCAGAGCTCATCACCCTGGACCGGCTTATTCGCTCGGCATCAGCAGGGAGCCTGGAGACGGTATGCAATACCGATGGCCTGACCTCCTGCAACGTGCTGCACCTGACAGGTGAGGGTGGCGTGCCCTTTATCAGCGGGCGTGACTACTTCGCAATCTCGACCAACGAGATCAGCGTGCTGACCGACCTGGACAACGTGCGTGTCTGGTTTGCTGCTGCTCCGCTCAAGGGGAGCAAGACGCTGCCGGCTCAGCTCTACACCGATCATGCCGAGGCCATTGCCCATGGCGTGGCCGCGCTGCTCTATGCCCAGCCAGACCGCCCTTGGTCTGACCCCAAGCGTGCGGGTTACCACCGCGCAGAGTTTGTTGAAGGGTGGCGCCGTGCTGGCCGCTTCCGTAAGCAGCACAGCGCACCGACTCAGGTCGAGTTCCACAACCCTCCCCGTAAGCACTCATTTTTTTAAAGGACCCCACACATGGCAACCGTTACCGTTGACTCGATCCTCAAGCGGGTAAACACCCTGCTCAACGATCGCACTTGGGTTCGCTGGCCCAAGCAGGAGCTGCTGGACTATTACAACGACGCCGCCAAGGCGATCGTGTTGATGCGTCCGGATGCCCACACCAAGAACGTGCAATTCAACTGTGCTGCAGGTACCAAGCAGAGCTTGCCGGCAGATGCCCTCCGGTTGATCGAGGTGCTTCGCAATGCTGATGGCAAGGTGATCCGCTTCGTGCCGCGCAGAGCGCTGGATGACAGCTACCCGGATTGGCATGCAGGCAAGGATGGCACCAGTGTGGCGGCCTACACCTATGACGATCGGGATCCCAAGAACTTCTATCTCTACCCGGGCCCGGCCGCGGCGGTGAAGGTGGATGTGATCTACTCCGTGGCGCCGCAATCCAAGATTCTGCCGGATGTCGAGAGTTCAGGTTCTCCGGCGCTGGCCGACCTGGACGACATCTACATCAACCCGCTGATCGACTTCATCATGTACCGGGCCTTCTCGAAGGACTCCGAATACAGCGCCAACTCCAATCGGGCGGTCGGACATTACAACGCCTACTTGCAGCAACTCGGTGAGAAGACCCAGGTTGATGCCAACATGGAGCAGCGCAAGACCGAAGGCTTCTCCCGCGTGACCGGGCAGTAAGGGGGCAGCATGGCTGGAGTGTGGAAGCGTGATGGCACCATTGCCGTCACCAAAGGGAGCAAGAAGGTGGTGGGCACGGGCACCACCTTTGCCGATCCGAAGAATGCCGCCGCCAAAGGGCACCTCTTGGTGATGGTGACCGGCACCGCTGTTGACCTGTATGAAGTTGACTACTCGGAGTCGAACTCGGTGTTTTACCTAGTAGAGGCATACCGTGGAGATACCGGCACCGGTAAGGCCTATGCCATCGACACATCGCGGACAGACTCAATCCCGGAGTTTGCCCGCAGACTGAACGCCACCCTGGGGGCATATCAGCAGCAGAGTGATGCTTTTCAGGCGCTGCTGACGAGTGATGCGGCCACCTTCGAGGTCACCGCACCGGATGGCACCAAGCACACCATGATCCCGTGGAAGCGAGTTACCAGCGAAGGGGAGGGCCAGGCAGCACGCGCCAAGGTGGAGGCCGATAAGGCAGCGGCGTCGGCTGACCTTGCCGTCAACGTGGTCAGGGATTCCGCCATGCCATTGCCTGATGTGTGGTCACCCCTGGTGGATAACCTGCGGCTGATCACCGGCAAGGGCAGGGATGTGAAGGTGGGAGAGGATGTCGTTTCCCGTACCTGGCAGTTTGAGAGGTTGAGTTCGGCGACTGAGCGTCAGAAGGACGGCAAGCTGCGGCTCGTTCCAGCTGGCGAGCCACGTTATGAGACCGGCGCCTTGGTCAAAGAACGCGGCTCTACCAACCTCTATTTCCCCCACGATGGTTCTGGCAGCTCGGCCACTAGAGGCACTGTTGAGGTGTCTGCTGGGTCAGGGCTTCTTGGTGAGGTAACCACAACCAAGTTCAGGGAGGATATGGAGGTCGGTGGCCACTATCTAAACCTGCGCAGTATCGCCGGTCTGACTGCTGGTGACGATGTATCCATCACCGTTGAGTTCGTTCCTTTGCGGGTAGGGATGGATAGTATTCGGCTTGGCTCGAATGATATGGCAGTAACCGGCACCACTGTGAACATCACTCCAGAGCAGATAGGTAAACCGCTACAGATTACTCATCGTTCAACAACGGTCGGATCGACACTGCGCTCATTCTTGTGGGGGTCCGTTGGTGGCTCCAGCCAATGGCAGGGCACTGGCTCGTTGAACTTTGAAATCCTGTCGGTACAAATTGAGAAAGGCCCTCCGACCTCGCTTATCCCAACGACAAATGCTGCCGCCACCAGGGCACCCGAGCTGGTGTG
>NZ_JAHUXC010000018.1:0-39543 GCF_019218665.1 Aeromonas sp. sif2416 | reverse complement strand
CTCAACCGCCTTCTCGAGTCAAGCCTTATTTTCAGAGGCTTTATCGAGGCACCGACCGGCTTGTTTGCGTTGCCGCTTGCCCTGTCGATGGAGGCGCATTATAGGGAGTAGAAACTTTCTGGCAAGCCCTCAACGGCAATAAAATTGCAAAAATCGGCACTTATTTAGTTATTCATATCCAACCACAGCTTTTGTACAACCTTATCCACAGAAAGGGCCTTCGATTGCTAGAATGGCCGAAAACAAGGAGGCCAAGATGGACCTGAGACTGAGACCTTACAAAGGAAAACGCCCGCAACTGGGCAAACGAGTATATGTGGATCCCTGTGCCACTCTGGTGGGTGATATCGAGCTCGGCGACGATGCCAGCATCTGGCCCCTGGTGGCGGCGCGCGGAGACGTGAACCACATCCGCATCGGCGCCCGCAGCAACGTGCAGGATGGCACAGTGCTGCACCTGAGCCGCAGGAGTTCCGGCAATCCCGATGGCCATCCGCTGTTGATAGGTGATGATGTGACCGTGGGCCACAAGGCCATGCTGCACGGCTGCACCATAGGCAACCGGGTGCTGGTCGGCATGGGGGCCATACTGCTGGATGGGGTGGTCGTGGAGGACGAGGTGATGATAGGTGCCGGCAGCCTGGTGCCACCGGGCAAGCGGCTCGAGTCAGGCTTCCTCTATATGGGCAATCCCGTCAAGCAGGCGCGGCCGCTCAAACCGGCCGAGCTCGCCTTTCTGAAGATCTCCGCCGATAACTACGTGCTGCTCAAGGATGAGTATCTGCAAGAGGCCTGAGGCAGACAGAGAACAGAAACAAGAAGCCCGGCATGCTGCCGGGCTTCTCTGCTTATATAGCTAGCCAATCACTATGGTCAGGATCAGTGGGCCTGATCCCAGTTGTCGCCGGTCCCGGCTTCCACCACCAGCGGCACATGCAGCTCGGCGGCGGCCGACATCTTCGCCTTGATGATGGCGACATACTCTGCCAGCTTCTCCTCGCGGATCTCGAACACCAGTTCATCGTGCACCTGCATCAGCATGTGGATGGAGTCATCCGTGATGCCACGGAGCCAGCCATCGACGCCGATCATGGCGCGCTTGATGATGTCGGCGGCCGTGCCCTGCATGGGGGCGTTGATCGCCGCCCGCTCGGCGCCCTTGCGCAGACCGGCGTTGCGGGACTTGATGTCCGGCAGGTAGAGGCGACGACCGAACAGGGTCTCGACATAGCCCTGCGCCTCCGCCTGCTGGCGGGTGCGCTCCATGTAGTCGAGCACGCCGGGATAGCGCTCGAAGTAGAGATCCATGTACTTCTGCGCCTCGGCGCGACCGATCCCCAGCTGCTTGGCGAGGCCGAAGGCGCTCATGCCATAGATCAGGCCGAAGTTGATCGCCTTGGCGCTGCGTCGCATGTCGGTGGTGACCGCATCCAGCGCCACCCCAAACACCTCGGCCGCGGTCGCCTTGTGGATGTCCTTGCCTTCGGCAAAGGCGGTCAGCAGCCCCTGGTCACCGGAGAGGTGCGCCATGATCCGCAGCTCGATCTGGGAATAGTCCGCCGCCACCAGCTTGTAGCCAGCGCTCGGGATGAAGGCCTGCCGGATGCGGCGCCCCTGCTCATTGCGCACCGGGATGTTCTGCAGGTTCGGATCGGTTGAGGAGAGCCGGCCGGTCGCTGCCACCGCCTGATGATAGGAGGTGTGCACCCGCCCGGTCTGGGGCTTGATCATCAGTGGCAGCTTGTCGGTATAGGTGGACTTGAGCTTGGCCAGGCCGCGGTGCTCCATCAGCAGGCGCGGCAGATCGTAGTTCTCCGCCAGCTCGGCCAGCACCTCTTCGGCGGTGGAGGGGGCGCCCTTGGGGGTCTTCTTGAGGATGGGCAACCCCAGCTTGACGAACAGGATCTCGCCGAGCTGCTTGGGTGAGGAGAGGTTGAACTCCTGCCCGGCCAGTTCGTGTGCCTGCCGTTCCAGCTCCGCCAGACGCACCTCTATTTCCTGGCTCTGCTGGTGCAGCAGCTTGGGATCTATGGTGGTACCCAGCAGCTCCATCCGTGCCAGCACGGGCAGCAGGGGCAACTCGATCTCGGTGAATACCTTGGCCAATTCAGGCAGCTTGCTCAGCTCGCCCCAGAGGGTCTGATGCAGGCGCAGGGTGATGTCGGCATCTTCGGCCGCATAGGGCGCGGCTTGCTCCAGCTCGATCTGATTGAAGGTGAGCTGCTTGGCCCCCTTGCCGGCGATCTCTTCGAACGAGATGGTCTCGACGCCCAGATACTTCTTGGCCAGGGAGTCCATGTCGTGACGGCTGGCGGTGGAGTTGAGCACATAGGATTCGAGCATGGTGTCGAAGGCGATGCCCTGCAGATCGATGCCGTGGTTCTGCAGCACGTTGCGATCGTACTTGAGGTTCTGACCGACCTTGAGGCGGGCCGGATCTTCCAGCAGCGGCTTGAGCTTGCCCAGCACCAGGGCTTCGGTCAGCTGCACCGGCGCCCCCAGGTAGTCGTGGCCGAAGGGGACATAGGCCGCCTTGCCCGGCTCGATGGCAAAGGAGACGCCGACGACCCGCGCCTCCATATAGTCGAGACTGGTGGTCTCGGTGTCGAAGGCAAACAGCGGGGCGGCGTTCAGCCGAGCCAGCCAGTCATCAAATTCGCCCTCGTCCAGGATGCAGCGATAATCGGTCTCGATGACGGCGGCGGCAGCCGGCTCCTCATCCGCAGCATCCTGACTCACACTGCCTGTGCTGCCAGCACCTTCGTTATCGGACTCCAGCTCCTTGATCAGGTTGCGCAGTTCGTACTCGCGATAGACTTCCAACAAGGACTCCTTGTCGATCGGGCCCAGTTGCAACTGCTCCAGCTCCTGCTCCAGCTCGACGTCGGTCTTGATGGTTGCCAGTTGATAGGAGAGACGAACCTGCTCTTCCTGCTCGCGGAACTTGTCGGCAAACGCCTTGGAGCCACGGAAGCCGAGGGCGGCCACCTTGTCCAGGTTGGCGGCGATCTGGTCTATGCTACCGATCCCCTGCAACAGCGCCTGCGCCGTCTTCTCGCCCACCCCGGTCATGCCGGGAATGTTGTCCACCTTGTCCCCCATCAGGGCCAGGTAGTCGATGATAAGCTCCGGCGGCACGCCAAACTTCTCGATCACCCCCTCCCGGTCTGTGGTCACGTCCTTCATGGTGTCGATCAGGGTGACGTGATCGGAGACCAACTGCGCCATGTCCTTGTCACCGGTGCTGATGAGCACCGGCAGCTGTTTCTCGGTCGCCTGGCGAGCCAGGGTGCCGATCACATCGTCGGCCTCGACCCCTTCGACCATCAAGAACGGGAAGCCCATCGCCTTGATCATCTGGTGGATGGGGGCGACCTGGCTGCGCAGATCGTCCGGCATGCTGGCACGGGTCGCCTTGTACTCGGGGTAGATGTCGTCGCGGAAGGTCTTGCCCTTGGCGTCGAACACCACGGCCACATGGCAGTCGGGGTATTGTTTGCGCAGGCTGCGCATCATGTTGGCCATCACCCGGACGGCGCCGCTCGGCAAACCGGTCGATGTGCGCAGATCGGCCTGCTGGGAGGCGAAGAAGGCGCGGTAAAGATATGAAGAGCCGTCGACCAAGATAAGGGGATTGCTAGGGGCCATGAAATCGTCCTGCCAGGAATAAACAGCCGTTAGGATGCCACAGGGCCCGCATCACACCAAGGGGCGGGGATCCAGCCTCAGGCGGCCAGATGGAGGGTCGGCGCTGTGGATAACTCTGTGCTCAAAAATGGGGGCTCGTTAGACCCATTGTGACAAAGCTGTGCGTAAATTATAAAAACAACATATAAAACATGATCTTGAGATCGCAAAAACCGATCATCTCAAAATTGAAATGATCTCGATCAATGTGGAAAAAGATTTAAGGGAGTCAATACGGCAGGATCCGAAACGAAACAATCCTAGCACAGCGAGATGACTTGACCAGCGGAGGGCCAGCGATAACCATACAAAAATACAACAATCTACCCTGGCTCACATTTTCAACAACGAGGAGTCTGCCATGAAAAAAGTGGCCGTGATTTTGAGTGGCTGCGGCGTCTTTGACGGCACCGAGATCCACGAGGCCGTCATCAGCCTGCTGGCGCTGGCCCGCCAAGGTGCCGTGACCCAGTGTTTCGCGCCGAACGTGCCGCAGTTGCATGTCATCAACCATCTGACCGGTGAGGTCAGCGCCCAGGAGAGCCGCAACGTGCTGGTCGAGGCGGCCCGGATAGTGCGTGGCCAGATCCGGGACGTGGCCGAGCTGGATGCGGCCGACTATGACGCCCTGCTGCTGCCCGGTGGCTTCGGCGCTGCCAAGAACCTGTGCGACTTCGCGATCAAAGGCGCCCACTGCCAGATCCAGCCGGATGTACTCAGGGCGTGCCAGAGCTTTGCCGCCGCCCGCAAACCGGCGGCCTATATCTGCATCGCGCCGGCCATGATCCCGCTCATCTACGGAGCCGGCACCCTGACCACCATAGGCACCGACGAGGCGACCGCCAATGCCATCGAGGCCATGGGTGGCAGCCACCTCAACTGCCCGGTCAACGAGTTCGTGGTGGATCAGGAGCGCAAGGTCATCTCGACCCCGGCCTATATGCTGGCGCAGAACATCGTCGAGGCGGCCGATGGCATCGAGAAGACGGTCAAGCAGTTGCTAGCGCTCTGATGCCTCCCTTGCCATAAACAAACGGGCCGCTCATGGAGTGGCCCGTTTTCAATCTTGTCTGTCAGCGCAGGGATTAGATGGCTTCGCCCATCTGCTCCATCTTGCCAAGCAGGGCGCGCAGACGCTCTTGCCAGGCAACGTGCTCGTTGCGCAGCTGATGGTTCTCGTCTTGCAGCTTGCTGTTTTGCTCTTTCAGCTCGTCCAGCTCCATCTTCAGCAGGGAGATGTTGTCGACGGCGGATTGGACTTTGGATTCGAGTTGCTCAAGGACTTCTAGTGACATAGTTGCATACCTGTTTGTTCAATTGCGATGCCCTACAGCGGGCGATCAAGCGCGTGGAGCCAGCATACCCTGAGGGCATTGGCACAAACAAGCCGGTGCGTTGCAAAATGCGCCTTCCCTGCCGGTATTGTCTAAATATGCGTCGGTTTTTCTCGCAGGCCGCGGCGCCGCAGACACAAGGCCGGCTCCAGGGCACGGCGGCGGTCCTCATGGCGCCGCCGGCCAGAGGTGCCACTTGCTGCCGGCATCATCCGTGCAGGGCGATAAATGCCCCCAGCAACAGGCAGGCGACCCCGTACATCAGCAGACCGTAGAGCAGGTTCCAGCGCAGCAACAGCCCGGCGCTCAGGTTGTAGCGCGACGCCAGCGCCAGGTTGGAACCGGACAGCGGACTGGTGCCGGTGGCCAGCCCCCACCCCAGCAGGAAGCACATGCCGAGCAGGCTGGGATCCGGGGCCAGTGGCCACAGCAGGGGGGCCAGCCCGGAGATGCTGATGAGCGGGTGCACCCCTATGATGGCCACCAGGAAGATCAGCAGCAGGGTCAGGCAGGCCTCCAGCCAGCCGAAGTGATTGAACAGCGGCAGGCCGTGGCCACCGCCGACATCGATCACCGACAGCGCGCTGTTGATGCCCGCCGCCAGCAAGCCGGCCCCCAGGAACAACACCAACTGACCGCCGATGGCGGGGAAGCGCTCCACCACCTGCCGCTTGAGAGCCGCCCCCCGCCCGGCATGGGGCATGAACAGCAGCGCCAGCAGCGGTGCCACCAGCGCGATCACCGCCAGGATGCTGAGCTGGGGCCAGAGCCGGTTGATCAGCAAGACCAGCAGCGCCAGGGTCACCGGCAACCCCAGGGTCTGCAGCCGCAGCGGGTAGCCCGCGAAATCCGCCACGCCGAGCCGCTCCACCTGCCAGGCCGTCAGCCCCATCGCCAGCAGCGCGGCGACCACGCCAAACGGCAGTATGCTCGACAGTTGCAGACCTGGGGCATAAGTGAGCGCCACCGCCATGGCGACGAAGAAGGGAGACCAGAAGGCGGCCGCGCAGAAGATCCGGCTCAGCACCATCACCTGGCGCCGCTCCAGGGTGCCATTGCGCTCCAGTCGATCGCCGATGATGAACAGCACCGAGAGGTTGATGACGGCCCCGAGCAGATTGAGGCTGGCCATGGTGCTCCACAGCCCTTTGCGACCCGACCAGGAGCTGGTGCCGGTCAGCAGACCGGAGGTGGCGAGGTTGAGGGTGCTGACGGCGGCAAACATGGTGAGCATGTTGATGTTGGGCAGCAGCCAGTCGCCGGCGCTGAGACTGGCTCCGCGCCACCAGGAGAAGATCAGCAGCAAGAGCGCGGCACCATAGAGGGCCAGGGCCTGACGCCGTGCGGCGCCCACCAGCCAGGGCCAGGTGAGCAGGGAGGCTGCCCAGGCGGC
This sequence comes from Aeromonas sp. sif2416, assembly GCF_019218665.1. Lineage (NCBI taxonomy): Bacteria > Pseudomonadati > Pseudomonadota > Gammaproteobacteria > Aeromonadales > Aeromonadaceae > Aeromonas > Aeromonas sp. sif2416. Next base: position 33,129 of record NZ_JAHUXC010000018.1, on the reverse strand, counting down.
GATGGCCGCCGGCCAGGGAGAGAAGCCCAGATAGAGATGCAGCAGGTTGAGCAGCCACATCCCCAGGATCAGATAGCCTGACCAGCGCTTGACCATGGTACCGCCTCGGTCAGGGGATCAGAGACACTGATCCATGTCCAGCGAGGGCTTGTCGCACTCGGGGCGACCCACGATCTTGGCCGGCACGCCGGCGACTGTGGTGTGGGGTGGGACCGGGTTGATCACCACGCTGCCGGCACCTATCTTGGCGCCGACCCCCACCTCTATGTTGCCGAGCACCTTGGCACCTGCCCCTATCATCACCCCTTCCCGGATCTTGGGGTGGCGATCGCCACTCTCCTTGCCGGTCCCGCCCAGGGTCACGCTCTGCAGGATGGAGACATCGTCCTCGATCACCGCCGTCTCCCCGACCACTATGCCGGTGGCGTGGTCGAACATGATGCCCTTGCCGATCCGCGCCGCCGGGTGCACGTCGACCCCGAACACCACGGAGATCTGGTTTTGCAGATAGAGCGCCAGCGAACGACGACCCTGGCGCCACAGCCAGTTGGCCACCCGGTAGCCCTGCAGGGCATGAAAGCCCTTGAGGTAGAGCAGCGGCGTCGAGAAGAGATCGACCGCGGGATCCCTGTCCTGCACCGCGCAGATGTCGGCGGCCACCATGGCCAGCAACTCGGGCTCGCTGCGCAGGGCCAGCTCGATCACCTCACGCAGGGCGATGGCCGGCATAGTGGTACTGTCGAGCTTGTTGGCCAGCTGAAAGCTGAGCGCCGAGCGCAGATCCTGATGATTGAGAATGGTGGAGTGAAAGAAGCTGGCCAGCATGGGCTCCTGGGCCGCCATGCTCTGTGCTTCCAGCTGAATTTTTTGCCACGTTTGGGCAACCAGATCATCCATGTTGCAGCCTACTGTTGTTCAGGGTGAGGGCCTTGTTGTTCTTTTGTCAGCACCGAGATGGGGTCCATGTGGATAATCACATCCATCCGCTCAAATGACTGGCGCACGGCCAGCTCAGCCTCGTCGGCTATCTGATGGGCCTTGACCAGGGGCAGCTGATCATCCAGTTCCAGATGCAGCTGCACGAACCGGGTCGGCCCGGATTGGCGGGTACGCAGATCATGGACACCGTGTACCCCCTCCACGGCACAGCAGAGCGCCATTATTCTCGCTTGTTCTTCCTCTGGCAACTGACGATCGAGCAGCGCCTGTACCGATTCGTAGCCGATCTGGACGGCCCCCCACACCAGGAACAGGCCGATCAGGATGGCAAACAGGCCGTCGGCCCAGAACCACCCCTGCCCCGCCAGCACCAGCGCCAGCAGCACGCCGGCGTTGAGCAGCAGATCGGAACGGTAGTGCAGCATGTCGGCCTTGATGGCCACGCTGTTGGTGCGCTGCACCACCCAGCGCTGGAAGCCGACCAGCAGCAGGGTCAGCAGGATGGAGCCAGCGCTGACCCAGAGCCCGGCCTCCAGCCGCTGCACCGGCACCTGATTGAGCAGGGAGGAGATGCCGTGCATCACCAGCAGCAGGGCCGAGCCCGAGATGAAGGCCGACTGGATGAGGCCCGCCAGCGACTCCGCCTTGCCGTGGCCGAAGCGGTGCTCGTTATCCGCCGGGGCCAGGGCATAGCGGATGGCGAACAGGTTGATGAGGGAGGCGCTGACGTCCATCAGGGAGTCGGTCAGGGAGGCGAGCAGACTGGACGAGTCCGTCATCAGCCAGGCGATCAGTTTGCCGGTGATCAGCAGGCTGGCTGTGGCGACCGCCGCCATGCTGGCCAGGGTGACCCAGCGAGAATATTGTTGTTGGCTCAAAACCGGCTTTCCTCTGGCGCGTAAAAATTTATTATACCCTGACCCGGGCGTCAGTCTGACGCGCAAAATCAGTGGAATGATTCCAGATGAATAAAATACTCCTGGTCGACGACGATCTCGAGCTGACCCAGCTGCTCACCGAAATCCTGACCCTGGAAGGGTTCCAGGTCACGGTCGCCGAAGATGGCGAGGAGGGCCTGCTGCGGCTGGCCGAGCAGGAGTTCGATCTGGTGCTGCTGGATGTGATGATGCCCAGACTCAACGGCTTCGCCATGCTGACCCGGCTGCGCAAGCGTCATGACACCCCGGTGCTGATGCTGACCGCCCGCGGCGACAGCCAGGACAGGGTCAACGGGCTGGAGGCCGGCGCCGATGACTACCTGGCCAAGCCGTTCGACGATCGCGAGCTGCTGGCACGGGTGCGCGCCATCCTGCGCCGCACCCAGACCCTCTCCCCCCAGCGCGGCGCATCGGACGAGCTGCGCTTCATGGATCTGGTGCTGCAGCCCGGCCTGCAACAGGCCCGCTGCGACGATCAGTTGCTGGAGCTCACCGCCACCGAGTTCGGCCTGCTGGAGTGCCTGCTGCGCAGCCCGGGCCAGATCGTCAGCAAGAATCTGCTGTCTGAACAAGTGCTTGGCAAGAAGCTTGAGCCCTTCGATCGCGCCATCGACATGCACCTGAGCAATCTGCGCAAGAAGCTGCCGGAGCGCAGCGATGGCCAGCCCCGCTTCAAGACGGTGCGCGGCCGCGGTTACCTCTGGCTGGAACAGGCCTGAGCCGATGAACAGCAACCGCTCCTTCGGCGGCCTCTCCACCCAGATCTTCCTCTGGTTCTGGTTCATGCTGCTGGTCGTGCTGGCGGCCGTGGTCATACTGCCGACCCTGGATCCGCGCAACATCATCCCCCTGCCAGAGCATGAAGTGTCCAGGATGAACAACAATCTCAGGGCGTTGCAGGCGGGCATGGATCCGGACCAGGAGTTCGATCTGTCCAAGGCCATCGAGTCCGCCGGACTGCTGCCGGTGGACAACGTCTACCTGCGCGATGCCAAGGGGCAGATGCAGTCCACCGCCCACCTCAGCAAGTTCGTCATCCGCTTCATGCTCGATGCCGACAACCCGGCCAAGCCCATGCTGGGGAGCGAGCACAAGCGGGCCATCGCCGGCCCCTTCCAGATGAAGCATCACGGCCAGACCTATCATGTCTACTTCGGGCTCAACGTCGAGAACTCCTACCTGTTCCTGTTCATCCAGATCCTGGATCATCCGATCCAGATCCTGGGCATCGCCATGCTGGTCAGCACCCCGCTCTGCCTGTTGCTGGCCTGGCGGCTGACCCGCCCCATACTGCAGTTGCAGCAGTCGGTCTCCCGGCTGGCGGAGGGCAACCTGGAGGCGCAGATCCCCAACCTGGGGCGGCGGGACGAGATTGGCCAGTTGGCGGATCACGTCAGCCACATGGTGGATACTCTCAAGAGCATGATCCAGAAGCAGAAACAGCTGCTCTCCGACATCTCCCACGAGCTGCGCAGCCCGCTCACCCGCATCCAGCTGGCGCAGGCGCTGATCCGTCGCAAGCAGGGGGACAGCAATGAGCTGGCACGGATCGAGACCGAGATAGCCCGGCTCGACAAGCTGATCGGGGATCTGCTGGATCTGTCGCGAGTACAACAGCATGTGGAGGCCCCGGTGCTGCTGCCCCTTGCCGATCTGCTGGAGCCCATCCTGGACGATGCCATGTTCGAGGCCAACCAGAACGGCAAGCAACTCAGGCTGCCGCCACTGCCGGCCGAATCCCTCAAGATGTGGCCGGATCTGCTGGCTCGCGCCCTGGAAAACCCGCTGCGCAACGCGCTCAAATATGCCCGCGAGTTCATCAAGGTGGACTGGTATCCGGAGGGGCGGGAGTGGGTGATGACCATCCGGGATGACGGCCCAGGCGTGCCGGTGGCACAGCAGGCGCAGCTGTTCCTGCCCTTCTTCCGGGTCGACGATGCCCGCAACGCCAAGACCGGCGGCACCGGCCTCGGGCTGGCCATCGCCGCCGAGGCGATCCAGCGCCATGGCGGCACCATCCGGGCCAGCAGTAATCAGCCGAACGGGCTCGTCATCACCATCCGCCTGCCCATGGCGTGAGACAGCCCTTTTCATCCCGACGGGCGCTGGTTATGCTGGCGCCCTTTTCGCCCCAATCTCGGCCCCCATCAGGATCCCGTCATGCTCGACATCGTGCTCTATCAACCGGAAATCCCGCCCAACACCGGCAACATCATCCGTCTCTGTGCCAATACCGGCTACCGGTTGCACCTGATCGAGCCGCTGGGATTTGAATGGGATGACAAGAGGGTCAAGCGGGCCGGCCTCGACTACCACGAGTTTGCCGAGGTGAAGCGCTGGTCGGACTATGAGAGCTTCCTGGCGGCCGTGGCGCCGACCCGGGTGTTTGCCTGTACCACCAAGGGGCGCACCGCGCACTCGGCGGCACAGTTTGCGCTGGGGGATGCCTTGCTGTTCGGGCCTGAGAGCCGGGGTCTGCCTGCGGATCTCATCGAGAGCCTGCCGTTCGAGCAGCGCCTGCGCATCCCCATGCTGCCGCAAAGCCGCAGCATGAACCTAGCCAATGCGGTCTCCGTCTTCGTCTATGAGAGCTGGCGTCAGTTCGGCTACGAGGGCTCGCTCTGAGTCGATGCCTGCGCCGGGCCGCAGCCGCTCAGACGCTTAATCGACGCCACCTGACAAAGCATCAGCCGCGGCTCGCGGGCTCGGCGGCATGCCCCTGACCCAGCAGGCGCCCGTCGGACTCCATCCGCCAGCATAGCCAGCCAAGGGTCAACCCCCTCCCCGCCATCAAGGCCGCCATGGCGGCCCACAAGGCCGCCACACCCCAGGCCTGGCACAGCCACCAGACCGGAAAGAAGCCGCAAAACGCCGCTACCAGCATGCTGTTGCGCATCTCGCGGGCGCGGGTCGCACCGATGAAGACCCCGTCCAGCAGGAAGCACCAGACCGCCAGCATCGGCATGACGATCAGCCAGGGCAACTGGCGGTTCGCCTCGGCGATCACCGCCGGGATGTCGGTAATCTGGGCGATGAGCCGCTCTCCCCCCAAGGCGAATGACAGGCTAAAGCCGAGGGCGATCAGCAGGGCCCAGCCCAGGTTGAGGACAATGGCCTCCCGCAGCCCCTGTCGATCCCGCCGCCCTATGGCCCGGCCCACCATGGCCTCCACCGCGTAGGCAAAGCCATCCAGCCCGTAGGAGATGAGCATCAGGAAGTTGAGCAGCACCGCGTTGGCGGCCACCGCCACATCCCCCAGTCGCGCCCCCTGCAGGGTCATGAAGGCAAAACAGAGCTGCAGGCAGAGGGAGCGGATGAAGATATCCCGATTCAGGCCGAGCAGGCGCCGCAGCGCCGGCCACTGTCGCCAGCGCTGCCAGGCCCCCTGCCACACGTCGGCGGACAGATGGCGCAGTTGGCGGCTCACCAGCCAGAGTCCCACCCCCAGCGCACCGTAGTCGGCCAGCAACGAGGCGGCGGCGACCCCCTTGACCTGCCAGCCCAGCCCCAGCACGAACCAGGCGTCCAGCAGCATGTTGATGAGGTTGCTCAGGATCAGCAACAGCATGGGGCTGCGGGCATCCTGCATCCCCAGCAGCCAGCCCATGATGACCAGGTTGCACAGCGCGGCCGGGGCACTCCAGATCCGCACCGACACGTATTCCCCGGCATAACCCTGCACCTCGGGCGAGCCGCCACTGAGCGCGATGAGCGCCGGCAGGAAGGGCAGCAACAGGAGCAGCAGTGCGCTGCCCAGACCAATGGCCAGACCCAGCGCCCGCGCCAGGGTGTCCAGCTGCCCCTCGGCGCTGGCGGCGCCATGGGCCTGGGCGGTCAGCCCGGTGGTGGACATGCGCAGAAAACCGAGCAGCCAGAAGAGGAGGTTGATGAGGGTGGCGCCGACCGAGACGCCACCGAGGAACCAGGCCTGGCCGAGATGACCGATCACCCAGGTGTCCACCAGCCCGAGCAGCGGGGTGGTGATATTGGAAAACACCATGGGCAGGGCCAGGGCAAACACGGCCCTGTGGCGCCGGGGATCCCGCAGCCAGGGCGGGATCAGCATGAGCAGGGCCACTGTTGGAGCATCATTCGTCGGCCAACCGCACTATCCTGCCAAAATCGGTGACCAGGGTCGTCATCGCCACATGGGGCACCTGCCCATCCACCATCAGGGGACGGAACACCGCCACCAGCTTGCCCTGCGGGTCGATCAACACGATGGAAGCCGAGTGGTCGATCAGGTAGTCCTTGTCCCCGCTCTCCGCCATGGAGTAGACGAGGCCAAGGTTGCGCACGAAGGGGAACAGATGGTTGTGGGGACCGGTGGCGGCCTTGAACTCCGGCTGGAAGAAGGCGGTATAACGCTTGAGGCGGGCGCTGTCATCCCGCTGCGGATCCGCCGAGACGAAGACCACCTGGCTGCTGGGGGCGATTTTTTTCAGCTCAGGATAGACGGAGCGCAGATCCGCCAGCGTGGTCGGGCAGATGTCCGGGCAATAGGTATAACCGATGAACAGGAAGGTCCAGTGGCCACTCAGGCTGTCCGGGGTGAAGGCCTGCCCCTCGGCGTCGGTGAGCGTGAAAGGATTGATGTCCCGGCCCTGTGCGTAGTAGTCCGCCTGCTCGGGCAGGGCGGGCTGGCTCCAATGGTAGGCAGCCATCATGCCGCCGACCAGCAGCAGGAACAGCAGGGGGTAACGAGGTTTAACCATATAAAACAAAGCCTTGCTAGTCTAATCAGCCGAAGAAAGGGCTAAATGAATGGCTATTGTAACCCGCTCGACACCCTTTTTGGCTACCCAAGGTCCGGATAGCGGTCTGGCGGAGGCTCGACAAGAGGGGGAAGCAGGCTGGGCGGACTAGAAAGCAGAAGCCCCATATTGGATGGGGCTCCCGATCGATCCGGGCAATTCAGGGGCGCCGTCTGTGCTGTGCCTGCGCACGCTTGGCAACGGCGTGCAGCGGCACGACCGGGGCCGTCCAGGGGGCATCCGGCAGCCCCATGTCATGGTGGCGGCGAAACAGCCGCACCAGACGGACTATCTTGTCCTTGGGGCAGCCCAGCCAGATGGTCCAGCCATCGCCCTTGTGATAAACCCAGAGCGCATAAAACCACGTCATCCGGCTGCCCTTGATGAAGCGGGTAATGGAAGATGCGGGCGCTGCGGCCAGACCCGGATCCCATGGCGAGCTTGAAGCCATACCTGTCCTCCTTGCTCAACAGGTCACGCCAACCAGCCCCCAGGACACCCCAAGACACTGTCGCGTGCTGACTGTACGAGTCGCTCCGGGCCCTTGGCTCGCTCGATGTGCGAGCGCCCGAAGACTCTCCCTTCTATCCCGCGCCGCCTCGGCGCAGCGCCAGTGATGCATGCTCGCGGCCTTATGCTGGCCACTCAGGCAACCATCCGGGCCATCGCTGGTACCCAGCGCTGGCGCACCGGGCCTTATCAAAGGATATATCCGAAATGCCCGCCGTGCGGCGGTGAGATGGAGACAAAAATGGCAGTCATCAGGGAGGACGCGAGCTAGCGGGGAAAAACGGTCAAAACGAGACGGCCTCCCGCAGGAGGCCGTGCCGTTACATCCAGTCGGCGTTGCGGATCACGCCGACGGCCAGACCTTCGATGGTGAGGTGCTGGCTGGAGAGATCCACCTCGATGGGGGAGAGCTCTTCGTTCTCCGGCAGCAGCCACACCTGGCTGCCCTTGCGCTGGAAGCGCTTGACGGTGACATCCTCATCGAGGCGAGCCACCACCACCTGGCCATTGCGCACCTCCTGGGTCTTGTGCACCGCCAGCAGGTCGCCATCCATGATGCCGATGTTCTTCATGCTCATCCCCTGCACCCGCAGCAGGAAGTCTGCCCGCGGATGGAACAGGGCGGGATCCACCTGATAGTGGCTCTCTATGTGCTCCTGGGCCAGGATCGGCTCACCGGCCGCAACCTTGCCGATCAGCGGCAAGCCGCTCTCTTCCGGCGCGACTTCCTCTTCCTCGAGCAGCAGCCTGATACCGCGGGAGGTACCGGGCATGATCTCGATGACCCCTTTCTTGGCCAGGGCCTTCAGATGTTCCTCGGCCGCATTGGCCGACTTGAAACCAAGCTTCTGGGCGATCTCGGCACGAGTCGGCGGCATGCCGGTCTCGCTCATGTTTACCTTGATCAGCGCCAGCACTTCGGCCTGGCGGGGGGTAAGAGGTTTCATAGGATTGGCACCTGTTTTTTTATACAGCACACTGGCAGTATATACAGTGCTGGGGCCAAGGCAAGGCGTTGCTGACATTTGTCCCATCCTTGTCGCACTTCTTGCCAGGAAATAGACCATTCTTGATCCTGCACAGCCACTCATCGTACCTCTCGGCGACAAGCCAACGGTGATTTGTTATGCTCACGCCGCATTTTTTGGAGAGCAGACACCCATGTCCATAGGACAAAACATTTCCAGAGCCATACTGCAATGGCCTATCAGCGGCTTGGTCAATCACAAGAGCCTGCCGGAAAACCCCATTACAGAACTGAACCTGGACCCGGCCAGACCCATTGTCTATGCCCTGAAAACCAGCTCGATCACCGATCTGATGACGCTGCAGCAATGCTGCGAGGATCTCGGTCTGCCCGGTCCCTTCACCCCGCTGGAGCTCGGTGGCCAGCTGCTGCCGCGCTACGTCTGCCTGGATCGTCCGCCTCCCCTGTTCGGCAAACGCAACAAGCCACTCCCCTTCTTGCAAGAGTTTCACCAGCTGCTGGATCTGCACAAGCAGGATCCGGCGCTGGATATCCAGGTCGTGCCCGTCACCCTGTTCTGGGGCCGCGCCCCGGGCCGCGAGGGCGAAGAGGCCTCCGGCTGGAACATCATCAGCAGCCTGGCCCCGAACCGGCTCAAGAAGGCGATGATCGTGATCCTCAAGGGACGCGAAAACCTGGTGCGCTTCTCGCCGCCGCTCTCCCTGCGCCATATGGCGGACAAGCACGGCACCGACGAGGCCATAGCCCACAAGCTGGCGCGGGTGGCCCGCACCCACTTCAGCCGCCAGCAGCTGGCGGCGACCGGCCCCAAGCTGCCGAACCGCAACCTGCTGTTCAAGCAGTTGCTGGATTCCAGCGTGATCCAGCAGGCGATCGAGGAAGAGGCCCAGCGCGAGGGCATCAGCCTGGAGAAGGCCCAGAAGCGCGCCCACGGCTACATGGACGAGATCGCCGCCAACTTCTCTTTCCGGTTGATCCGGCTCGGCGAGACTTTCCTCGGTTGGCTGTGGAACAAGCTCTACCGCGGCCTGTCGGTCAACGGCGCCGAGCGGGTGCGCCAGCTGGCGCAGGAAGGCCACGAGATCGTCTACGTGCCCTGCCATCGCAGCCACATGGATTACCTGCTGCTCTCCTACGTCATCTATCACCAGGGCATGGTGCCGCCCCACATCGCGGCCGGCATCAATCTCAACTTCTGGCCGGCGGGCCCCATCTTCCGCCACGGCGGCGCCTTCTTCATCCGCCGTACCTTCAAGGGCAACCCGCTCTACAGCACCGTATTCCGCGAATACCTGAATCTGCTGTTCGCCAAGGGCTACTCGGTGGAGTTCTTCACCGAGGGCGGGCGTTCGCGCACCGGGCGCCTGCTGCCGCCCAAGACCGGGATGCTGGCCATGACACTGCAGGCCATGATGCGCGGGCTGGACAGGCCGGTGACCCTGGTCCCCGTCTATCTCGGCTATGAGCACGTGATGGAGGTGAACACCTACCACAACGAGCTCAAGGGCAGCCGCAAGGAGAAGGAGAGCTTCCTGCAGGTGCTCGGCATACTGCGCAAGCTGCGCAACTACGGCCGGGGCTTCGTCAACTTCGGTGAGCCGCTGACCCTCAACAACTACCTCGGCGAGCACGTGCCGCACTGGAAGGAGAGCATCGGCAAGGAAGAGCGCCCCGAGTGGATGGCGCCCACCGTCAACCGGCTGGCCGAGCTGCTGATGACCCGCATCAACGATGCCGCCGCCGTCAACGGCCTGACCCTGAGCGCCCTGGCGCTGCTGGCCGCCGAGCGCCACGCCCTGACCCGCGACGAGCTGCAGGCGCAGCTCAACACCTATCTGGACCTGCTCAAACAGGTGCCCTACAGCCCCCAGAGCACCCTGCCGGATGAGGATGCCAGGACCCTGCTGGATCAGGCGATGGAGCTCAACAAGTTCGAGGTGAGCGAGGACAAGCTGGGCCAGATCATCAGCCTGGACCGCTATCAGGCGATCCTGCTGACCTACTATCGCAACAACATACTGCACCTGTTCGCCATGCCGTCCCTGGTCGCCACCCTGATCGAGCGCTGCGAGGGGATCTCCCGCAGCGAGATCGTCGCCCGCTGCGTCGACATCTACCCGTTGCTCAAGACCGAGCTGTTCCTGCGCTATGAAGAGGAAGAGCTGCCGGAGCTGATCGATGCCCTGCTGGGCGAGCTGCAACGCCAGCAGCTGATCGAGGCGCGCGACGGCGGCTACTGGGTCAACCCGGGCAACCAGATGCGCCTGCTGCTGCTGGCCGAGAGCATCCAGGAGACGCTGCAACGCTACGCCATAGTGTTGACCCGGGTGCTGGCCCAGCCCTATATCGAGGCGGAGCAGCTGGAGGCGGACGGCCTGATGATGGCGGAACGCCTCGGCACCCTGCACGGCATCAACGCCCCCGAGTTCTTCGACCAGAAGCTGTTCAGCACCCTGATCCACAGCCTGCGCAGCGAAGGCTATCTGGACACGGGTTGCAAACCGGATCTGGGCCGCTTCCAGGCGCTGGCCGACAACATAGTGCCGCTGCTCAGCACCAAGATCCGGCGGACGATAGAGGCCGGCAACCGGCCCTGAGGCCGCCGCCCGGCATCAAACAAAAAGGCCGCATGATGCGGCCTTTTTCATGGGAGCCTGCGGCTCAGAGGTAGTGGATCACCACCCCGATCAGCACCAGGGCCCCCACGTAGTTGTTGTTGAGAAACGCCTGGAAGCAGGACTCCCGCTGCCGCTCCCGGATGAGCCGCTGCTGATAGACGAACAGCACCGCCGCCCCCAGCAGCCCCCAGTAGTAGCTGGCCCCCAGCGCCATCAGCTCTCCCACCAGCAGCAGGATCAGCAGGGTCGCCAGCTGCAGCATGCCGATGATCCGCTTGTCGTGGCGGCCGAACAGGATGGCGCTCGACTTCAGGCCCAGCTTGAGGTCGTCATCCCGGTCCACCATGGCGTACTGGGTGTCATAGGCGATGGTCCACAGCAGGTTGGCGAGAAACAGCAGCCAGGCCACGGCGGGAAGGGTGTTGGCCTGCGCCGCATAGGCCATGGGAATGGACCAGGAGAAGGCCATCCCCAGCACCAGCTGAGGTATCGGGATGAAGCGCTTCATGAAGGGGTAGCAGACCGCCAGCAGCAGGCCGGCGAACGACAGCCCTATGGTGAGCGGGTTCAGGGTCAGCACCAGGCCGAACGAGATGAGGGCCAGCACGGCGAACAGTGCCAGCACCTCCCGCGGCCCGACCCTGCCCATGGGCAGCGGCCGGCCGGCGGTGCGCTTCACATGGCCATCGAAGTTGCGATCCGCATAGTCATTGATGACGCAGCCGGCCGAGCGCATCAGGAAGACCCCCACCACAAACACCACCAGGATCCAGGGGTCCGGCGGGCCACCGGCCGCCAGCCAGAGTGCCCACAGGGTCGGCCACAGCAGCAGCAGGGTGCCGATGGGCTTGTCGATGCGGGCCAACTGCACATAGGCCAGTCCCCGCTCCTTGGTTAACAGCTTCACTCCAGCTCCTTATTCGATGGCAGCGCATCAGACGATAGCGAGGGCAAGAAGAGTTCGTGGACCAGCAAGGGCCACTGCCCCAGATAGAGACGGGAACGGCGTCCCCAGACGGTGGCGGCCTGGCACCAGGGGTTGGCCGCTATTTCGAAACAGGCCAGCTGCAGGTGATCGCGCCGCGCCGGCGCATGGCCGAAGATGCGCTCCCCCAGCGGTTGCTCGCCCAGATCATGCAAACCGCTCCCTTGCAGCGCCGCCTCGGCAAACAGGGTCCAGCCCAGGATCGCCGGCCCGCCATCCCCATGCAGGATCACCTCGCGGCACAGCCCCATGGGATGCGGGGCGGCCACCAGATCCTGCTCATCGGCGCCGAGCGACACGCTACGATTGCCCAGCAGTTGCACCGAGAGATGGCGATTGTAACGACGCAGCCGTCGGGTCATGGAATCGGCTTCCAGCAACCAGGGGCGCAGCGCCTCGGGGAGATCGCACTGCTCGGGCGTCCGCCACGGGGCAAGCTGGATCAGGGGAACAGTCAACTCGGACTTCACAACTTCACCATCCGGAGATTTCCGTTGTCAGGTTAAAATCCGGTTTATTATCCGTAAATCAATCGAGAATTGTAAGAACATCCGTGCTTGACGGCCCCGATGGCAGCATCAAAAATGGGGCATCTGTCGCTGCTGAGCCATCTTGATGAAGATCTCCAGAATTCTGCTGGTGTTATTGCTGGGCTGTACCGCATTGAATGCACAAGCCTCCTCCGAGGAGAGCGCCGCCGATCCGGCCTCCTCCGCCGTCAAGCCGGGCTTTGCCTACCATGCGCTGGATCCGGACATCATCACCAACTACCTGGGGGAAGGCAAAACCCTGGGCTACGTGCGGGTGACGGTGGAGCTGATGGCCGAGAACGGGGCAGACCTCAAGCTGCTGGAGCAGCACGACCCCCTGATCCGCGACGCCATCATCCGCCTGATTGGCAGCAAGACCGGCGATCAGATCAAGTCGCTGGTAAGCCGGGAGGAGCTGCGCAAGGAGTGCGAGAACCGGGTCAATGAGCTGCTGGTGAAAGAGACCGGCAAGAAGGCGGTACGCGAGCTCATCTTCACCAAGTACCTGTACCAATGAGGCCGTGACCGGGGTGCCGGCCATGAGTCCTGCTCACCCCCATTCGTTGTCGAGGATATGACTCTCCATGGGCCACAAGACGCTGTGTGAATGGCGCCGTCACGAGATCCCATTTGACCTCAAGGCGCTGCGCAAGATAGTACGCAAACCCAAGTTCGTGTGCGGCAAGTGCGCCCGCAGCGCAAACGACAAACAGTATCTGTGCCAGCCGCTGCGTCTGAAGGAGAAGGGGGAATAAGTACCCCCCGGGCACTATCACAGTGCCAGTCCCTGCGGCGTCTGGAGGAGAAGACGGACCAGGTCAGCCCTATTGATCGGTCCAGCCCTGGCGGCCCTGCTCGAACAGGCGACGGGCCTGTTCATCGTTGGGGCAAACGCCACGATATTCCTCCCCGGCTCGGCCGGCCAGATAGAGGTGCTCGGGGCGGCAATACCAGGCCAGTCCCTTCTGCCGGCCCTGCTGCCACACGGCAACATCCACCTTGGTCCCGCACTGGGCCTGATGGAACTCAACCCTGTCGGCGGCAAAGCCCAGCTTACCATCGGCCTCCCCCACGTCGCTCCACACCTTCTCGCAGGGATCATCCGAATTGGAGACGCAGCCCCCGAGCAGGCCGGCGCACATCATGATGACGAGTAATCGCATATTCATCCTTGAGCATCGATTGAACAGTTCACGAGCGGCCAGAACCGGCCACCACCATGACGCAGGACCACCTTAGCATTCCTGAGCGCCATTTGAGCAGTTCATTCTATCCAGCCCGCCCATCCCCACCAAGTCCATCCCGCGCCCTGCGTTCTCAACGGGCGCACAAAAAAATAGGGCGGGCTTCTGGGCCCGCCCCTACTCTGCACCGCGATTTACTGGTCGTCGAGAGGCTCATAATCCTGCCAGCTCTCGTCATCCAGCTCCTCCAGCTCATCCTCCCAGGATTCCGGCTCCCAATCATCCTCGAGCTCGTAATCCGGCTTCTGTTCACCCATGCTCATTCTCCTTGGATAGTGCACCGGCCTTCAAAGTCTATCCAGAAAAATGGGGCTCGCCAGTCAGCTCGAGGTCAAAGTTTGACCAGGGTGCGGCCCGCGATCTGGCCAAGGGTGATGGCCTCGGCGGCGGCAGCGACCTGCTCCAGTCCTATCTCGGTCACCGCCTGGGCGAAGAAGCTGGCGGGCAGATCTCGAGCCAGTCGTGCCCAGGCCTGCTGGCGGCGGGCCAGCGGGCACAGCACCGAATCCACTCCCTGCAGGCGCACGTTGCGCAGGATGAAGGGCATCACGCTGGTCGGCAGATCGAAGCCCCCCGCCAGCCCGCAGGCCGCAACGGCACCACCATAGTTCATCTGGGCCAACAGCTTGGCCAGCACCTGGCTGCCGACGGTGTCGATGGCACCGGCCCACAGCTGCTTCTCCAGCGGCTTGGCGGGCACCAGTAGCTCGCTGCGCGGCACTATGCGGCTGGCACCGAGCGCGCTCAGCATCTCGCCCTGCTCCTGCACCCGGCCGGTCAGGGCCGCGACGCTATAACCCAGGGCTGCCAGCAGGGCGACAGCCGTGGAGCCCACCCCACCGGCGGCCCCGGTCACCAGGATCTCGCCGCTTTCGGGAGTAATGCCCGCCTCTTCCAGCGCCAGCACGCAGAGCATGGCGGTGAGACCGGCGGTGCCGATGCACATGGCCTGGCGCTCATTCAGTCCGGCCGGCAGCGGTACCAGCCAGTCGGCCTTGACCCGCGCCTGCTCGGCCATGCCGCCCCAGTGGCCCTCACCCACGCCCCAACCGGTCAGCACCACCTTGTCACCGGGCCGATAGCGGCCATCCGCCGACTCGAGCACAGTGCCGGCGAAGTCGATGCCGGGCACCAGCGGCCACTGGCGCACTATCTTGCCCTTGCCGGTGATGGCCAGCCCATCCTTGTAGTTGATGGAGCTGTAACTCACCGCCACCCGCACCTCGCCTTCCGGCAGCTGGCTCTCGGTCAGCTGGGTGAGGGTCGGGACCGTCTTGCCGTCTTGGTTTTCCAGTAACAGAGCCTTGAACATGCTTTCCTCTCGGGGTTGTGGCGCCGGCATCAGGTGCTTTGGCGCTGGTGCAATTCAAACTCGATGGTCTGGGTACCGTCTTGCAGTACCTCGCCAGCCAGTTTACGCAGGATCATCTCCGCGGCCATGCCGCCCATCTTGCAATAGGGGATCTGTACCGACGTCAGGGCAGGATAACAGGCCTTCGCCACATCCGAATCATCGAAACCGGCGATGGACAGCTGATCGCCTTCCTGCCGGTGCTGGGGGATCTCGGCTTTGCCAATACCACCTTCAGCGATGCCGACTTCGGCGTGGTAGGCATACTGCTGGGCCTTATCGTGCGTTGATGCCATTCACACTCCTCTCTGTTTGCCTCATCTGGACGCGACTCACGCTGAATGGGAACCTAACGTGTCGGAAATATGCGCAATCAGGTTGCGCCAGATCGGATTTTCACCCAGCAGCGGCAGCATCTGACCGCCTAGTAAGATATGCTGTTGCGCTGACGTTCAACCCCGACCTCGCCTGAGGCCTTGCATGAAATACCTCGTAGTCCAAACCAAACAGATAGGAGACGTGCTGATCTCCACGGCGCTGTGCAACAACCTCAAGCAGAACGATCCCAATGGGGAGGTTCACTATCTGGTCATGGACTATTGTGCGGGCATGGCAGAGGGCAACCCCAACATAGACAGGCTGATCGTCATCCAGAAGGCCAAACGCAACGAGTGGCGCTACATGAAGGTGCTGCTGCTGGGGATCCGGCGCGAACGCTACGACGTGGTGATCAACAGCCAGGGCCAGATGATAGGCCTGCTGACCTGCCTGATATCGGGCGCCAGGCTGCGGATCGGATTCGACTCCTTCCCCTGGCGGCTCGGCCACAACCGCATAGTGCGCTTTCGGCATGACACCGAACATCGGGGTAACAGTACCCTGGTGGACGACAGATTTTCCCTGCTCAAGCCCCTCGGCCTCGCACGGGAGGATCGCAACTACTATCTCTGGTTGAGCGAAGAGGAGAAACGGCAGGGACGCGAGAGCCTGCTGGCGGCCGGGGTCGATCTATCGCGGCCGCTGATCGCCATGGGGGTCAACTCGCTGGGGCATTACAAACGCTGGCCCATCGACTGCTTCGCCGAAGTGGCGCGCTGGCTGATCGAGGAGCATGACGCCCAGATCCTGGTCTACTGCGGGCCGGGGGAGGAAGAGTACAACCGAGGCCTCAAACCGCTGTTGTCCCCTGAGGTGCAGGCTAGTGTGTTTGACCAGATCAAGACCCGCTCGGTACGGGAGCTGGTGGGGCTGTTCGCCCACTGCCAGCTGTTTGTCGGTAACGATACGGGGCCCCGTCACATTGCGCAGGCGCTGGACATGCCGCTGCTCACCATAGTGGCGCCTCAGGGCCACTCCGCCATCGCCAATCCCGTCGCTCACCCTCGCTATCAATTCATCGATACCAGTCACACCAACCCTGAGCACGAGATCCTCAGCGTACAAGACAGATTGCGCAAACTCTGGGGTGAAATTGAGATGTCACAGGCCAAAATATAAATACCCAGCCACCGCAACCGACCTCATCGAGCCGAGCAAGAGAGAGGGGACAGTCCCCCCACTCCATTATTTTCTCAGACGGAAGAACTCTTTCTGCCACTCATAGAGATAACCTGATAACCCCTTCGATTTTGCTCTCAGAAAAATCAAGCCGCTCGAGCGCTTCCAACTGTGTTGGAACCAGTGGGTCATATAACGATCGTCTGAGGCCTCGAAGTGGATCGCCTCTCCCTGGTAATTATAAAAATAATGCACCGGGGCAACGAGGGTGGCCTCATCCGTGCTATTCAGCTTCCGCGAAAGGAATTCGGTCATGATATCCGGCCCCATATACAACGGGGAAGACATGATCTCTTCTTCGTAAAACCTAACCAGCTCGGATAATAGAACCGAGTCCTTTCTGGCATAGATAACCGCGGTACCAAGCAGTTTTTCAGATTCATAACCGACCCCGAATGATACTGATTCGAAGAGCGGGAAAGGATCTCGATTGATGGTCACATCGGTATCGAGATAAAGACCACCTTCCTGCGCCAGGATCTTGAGCCGTAAGTAATCCGTCACGAAGGCCAACAACCCCCGCTGGTAACACTCTCTGGCGAAGGTACATTCCCGTATCCAGCGTTTTATCTGGGGATCCGTATCCAGCCACAGCTTGTAGCTGTAGCCCTGTTTTTTCCAGTCATCGATGCACACATGTGCCAGGGGAGGCAGCCGGTTGCCCAGCCATATGGCATGAATGGTTTTATTGGTCGCCCCAGCACTCATGTCTTGCTCCCCGTGTGTTTCATGTTCCACAGCATCATTCTGATAAACCGATAGAAGCGATACAGCTCACGGGTCAGTTTGAATCCCAGCGGCACCTTCTTCAGGGCGACCTGGTTCTGGATGTCGCTGCCCATGTCGCGTGGGCTATAGATGGCATAGGGGATCAGCCCCGTACAGACGAGCCCGGTACGATAAGACTCACCAATATAATTATCAACCGAGCACAACCATTTTTTACTGTGCTCCAGCAGGCGGCGAGCCCCCTGCGGCGAAATACTATAACCCGTCGTCCAGCACATATTATTGTGCCAGAACATCAGCTGCATATTGTCTATGGTTGCCAAGGCAGTCGCCGATCCAACCTGTGGCTCTACCTTCACATATTCATATTGCTCATGCACCTTGGGGAGCGTCTCCAGCACCTCTTCAAAATACTGGGTAGGCAAGAAATCATCTTCCAGGATCAAGATGGGCTCATTGAGCTCGACACACTTCTCCCACAGCAGAAAATGGCTGGCATAGCACCCCTTCTCACCTGGTGTCAGTGGTCGGCTCCTGAACATCACCCGATGCCGATCATCCGGCATTGCCTGCAATCGTGCGGGGAGCCCATCGAAGCCGTTTACCGCATTGAAAAATTCAAACTCGATACTGCGGGCAGACAAGACGGTCTCGACTCGACGGCGACGTTCAACGGCCTTTTCCAGACTAACGACGTAAATTTTCATAACGTTCCTTTGCAAACCCCTTCAGTTCTCGATGCAGTGCGACCGAATAGATGGCCCCCAAGAACACACTAAACACCCACTGTCCGGAGCGCATATAGAAGAATGATTCAAAATTATTGATGATGAGCCAGTACACAATAAAGGAAACTGTCAGCATCTTGATGAAGCGCGAAGACTCAGAGCACAAAAATACCTGGCGAGTCACAGAGAATAGCGTGTAATACAGCACCATAAATCCTGCTATCCCCCAGCATACCAACGTTTCCATATTTGAGTTGTGCAAGTGACGGAATTCGTTGGTGATGTACGCTGGCAGTGTCTTGGACATGGTAATGACCAACGATTGACTACCGAAGCCAGTACCAAAAAGTGGATAATGTATAAACCACTGTATCGCCTCAAGCCATGTTTTCAGCCTGACTCCGATACTGAAATCCTTAACCTCATTCCAGTTTCCGGTGATAATGGCATGCATATCACCTGGATGAGCAAAGCCTGACAACAGCCGACCTTTAATAAAAGGCACATGATAGAGAGAAAGCATTGTGATAAAAATAATGCCATATGTAATTACGATATTACGTTTTGGCCAATGATTGCCATTCTTCAACAACGGCAGAATGGCCAATGCTACCGTGATGGCAAACCAAGATTGTCGAGACTGCAAGATGATTGAGAAGATACCGAACAATAGTATACCGATGAATATACCTATGTTAGTGATGGTCAGTTTCTTGGTTTTTGAATTCCATAACAATGAGACAAAAAACAAGAAGCAGGCACCCGATATCAAGGATCCATGCTGCGCGTTGCGATAATTGAAATCCACTCTTGCACCGTCGAGGCCAGTCTCAAAAACGGAGAAAAAAGAAGAGTGATAACCGAAGGTGAAGAGCACCCCGAAACAGAATGATAGCAGCACTATGATGACTCTTCGCTGATCACCCTTCAACCAATAGGCAATGCCAACGAAGAAGAAGAGATATGCCAGCGACTTTACCGAAGGCAATGTCAGGGCATACTCATTGATGTAGTACTTGGATGATAGCCAGCTAAAGCACTGAACCACAATAGAGAGACACAGCAACTGGAATATTCTGTTTTTTACGAAAAAAGCTCTCTCCACGAAAAATGCCATTAACGTGAAAATAACAATGATGGTCTGGCAAATATCGGCTATGAGCTGTATGGAATCCTTGAATATAACGTAACCTATGATATTCAAGAAGATAAAATCATTTAATGACTTTCCGTGAAAAAAACAGAGAAAATCGTTACTCGTAAATCGGGTATGATTTTTCAGCAAATGCAATTTATCTCTTCCTATCAAGCTTTTCTAAACACATAGTTTCCCCGGATCTTGCGCCAGAGCCCGAACGCATCGGTACGGGGGAAGATGGCGATCCGGCGGATCTGCAGCGGGTCTCGATGCATGGCTCTGGGACCGCTGTTGGTGGCCACAGCATAACGGTAACCAGCCGCACTGGCTTGGGCCTTGGCACTGTCATTCAGATCCCCGTAAGGGTAGGCAAACGACAAGAGCGGATGACCGAGCAGCTGTTCCAGCCGATCCTTGTTGGCCTGGATCTCGTGAGCCTGCAGTGTTGGTGTGAGCGTGCTGAGGCGCGGGTGGGTCAAGGTATGACCCCCTATCTCCACATGCCCCGAGGCCACCAGCGCCTGGACCTCGTCACCATTCATCAGCGCTACCGGGGTGTCGGGGTGGGTCGGGTGCTCCACATCCCAGCGATTGTGATCCTCACCGGTCACTATGTACACCACGGCTTTGTAACCATATTTTTCAAGCAGCGGCAGCATGCGGGTGAGGTTGTCACGATAACCGTCGTCGACGGTGATCATCAGGTACTTCTTGCCGTATTGCAGCCGATGGATGAAGCCCTTCTCCTCCAGATCGGCGAAGGTCAGCGTCTCGTAACCGAGCCACTTCATCAGCTTGAGGTGTTTCTCGAACATGGCGATGGGCAACCAGGTGCCATGCACCCCCTTCTCGCTCTCCTGCTCGATGAAGCGGTGATACATGATGACCGGCATCTCGCGGCGCAGGGTCTCCACCACGGCGTCCTGATAGACGGACTCGAGTCCGCTCACCACGCCCTGCAAACCATATTCATGCTGAATACGCAGGCGCAGGGGGTCAGACACCGCCTTGCTGGCCAACGCAGTCGCTATCTGTGCCTTCAATGCGGCAAAGTCGATCGCCAGATCCTGCGGCCCTATGTCGCCAAAGTTGCTGGCCAGCGCTTTGTCCAGATTCTGCTCGGTCACCAGGCCGATGGCCCTGGCTTCCCCGATGGCAAAGGCGGGACGGCCACACAACAAGGCCTCCATCGCCACCCGACCGGCCCCGATCACCAGATCGCAACCCGCCAGCAGAGTGGGGACGTCATCCAAATAGCCGACAAATTCAACCCTGTCCTCGAAACGGGCAAAGCGCTCCGGCAACCGAGTACCGCTAACGACTCGTACCCGGCAGGCGGCCAGATCCAGAACCTCGTCCAGCAGGCGATAGCAGAGCTCGCCCTTGGGACCGCTCAGCCGCCCTATGATGGCGATCACCGGCTTGGCGTTGTCCGGGGCCGGCATCGGCTGGAACTTGTCGGTCTCGATGCCGTTGCGCAGCACCTGCACCTTGGCCGGATCCACCCCCAGGTTGTCGATGATCTGGTGGGCAATGTCTTCACACACCGCCACCGCCCGGTAGCCGAGTGCATGGAAGGCCTTGCGGGAGGCGTGCACCGGCTGACGGCCGTGCACAGTAGTGATCATGGGCGTGCCGGTGAGCTTGCAGGCCACGTAGCTGCTCCAGCCGGAGGCGCGCGAATGAGCGTGCACCAGTTGGATATGGTGTTTCTTGATGAGATAGATGAGGTAAAACACGTGCCAGAACCGGCGCAATATGCTGCGCTTGTTGAACCGCAACTTGAACACCGGACCCAGGGTGGGTTTGGTCAGGGTATCTGACACGTAAAAGACGTTGTGGCCACGCCGGGTAAGCTCATTACCGACCGTGGTGGCATAGACCTCAGCTCCCGTCACCTCGAGCTGGGAGAGTGCCATCAATATATTCATACAAGCGCATCCGATCGACGGGTGGCCAGAGCCACCCGTCAGAGGGGGATCAAACCCGGTTCAGCCAGGCCATGTAATCGGCCACGCCTTCGGCCACCGTCTTGAACTCGCCGTCATAGCCGACCGCGCGCAAGCGGGTCAGATCTGCCTGGGTGAAGCTCTGATAACGGCCCTTGAGGTGATCCGGGAAGGGGATATACTCGATAGCGCCCTGCTGATGATGCTTGATCACCGCCTCGGCCACGTTCTGGAACGGCTCGGCACGGCCGGTACCGCAGTTGAAGATGCCGGAGTGCTGCGGATGCTGCCAGAACCAGAGGTTCACCTTGCAGACGTCATCCACATAGATGAAGTCGCGCATCTGGCCGCCGTCCGGGAAGCCGTCGCAGCCTTCAAACAGCTTGGGATTGCCGCCCTGCTTCACCTGGGTATTGAGGTGGAAGGCGACGGAGGCCATGGAGCCCTTGTGCTGCTCGCGGGGACCGTAGACGTTGAAGTACTTCAGACCCACGACCTGGGAATTGATCTCCGGCAGCCAGCGACGCACGTACTGATCGAACAGCTGCTTGGAGTAGCCGTAGACGTTGAGCGGCTGCTCGAACTTGGGATCTTCGATGAAGTTGTCGTTGCGACCACCGTAGGTGGCGGCGGAGGAGGCGTAGATGAACGGAATTTCCCGCTCGATGCAGTAGTGGAACAGATCCTTGGAGTACTCGTAGTTGACCTCCATGATGAACTTGCCGTTCCACTCTGTGGTCGCGGAACAGGCGCCTTCGTGGAAGATCACCTCGATGCCGCCATCCCACTCCTCAAACTCGTCACCGGAGACGATACGCGCCTGGAACTCGTCCTTATCCATGTAATCGGCAATGGTCAGGTCGACCAGGTTGACGAACTTGGTGCCATCGGTCAGGTCATCGATGACCACCACATCGGTCCGTCCTTGAGCGTTCAGCTGCTTGACCAGATTGCTGCCGATAAAGCCAGCACCGCCAGTTACTACGATCATGGAGTTTGCCTCGCGTACGTTGATGGCCACGTGTGACTGCTTGTTAAAGCTGTGTATAGTGGGCCAATTTGAAATTGCCGAAAAGTTTATCACGGGCCGCAAGGGGATTCGACCTTGATGCACAGGGCCCGGCAGAGGGATCAGTGATGAAAACCAGAGACAGGATCATTCACAGCGCCACCGAGCTGTTCAACGATCAGGGTGAACGCAACATCACCACCAACCACATTGCCGCCCATCTCGGCATCAGCCCAGGCAATCTTTATTACCACTTCCGCAATAAAGAAGACATCATCCACTCCATCTTCGATCAATATGCCCGCCACCTGAGCGAGAGTTTCACTCCCGCCCGCAGCAACGAGATCAAGCTGGCAGACCTGATGGGTTACCTGGACGCCATCTTCTATCTGATGTGGCAGTTCCGTTTCTTCTACGCGAATCTGCCGGACATCCTCAGTCGCGACGAGCCGCTGCAGCAGAAGTACCTCAAGGCCCAGGAGCAACTGAGGGCCGCCGTGGTCGCCCTGCTCAGGAGCCTGCGCGAGGGGGGCATCATCGCCGTCAGCGACGAGGATCTGCCGGATCTGGGCCAGACCATCAAGATGGTGGTGACCTGCTGGATCCCGTTCCAGATTGCCCAGGCCCCCAGCGCCCGCATCACCAAGCCCTTGCTGTATCAGGGCGTGTTGCGGGTGCTGTTCCTGCTACGCCCCTATGTGCAACCCCAGGTGGCCGCGCAGATCCGGCAACTGGAGCAGCACTACCATCAACTGGCCCAACCAGCCGGGTGAGATCTGTTTCACAATTGTTGAATATCAGCACAATAATTTGAATTCATGCGCGGCGATTACAGTAAAATGTTGCCCACTGTAGTTACACCGCCGAAATAGCCAATGAGGACCGAGGATGTCTAACGGATTCTATCGTCACCTGACCGAGCAGTTGGAACAGGTCAAAGCGGAAGGCTTGTACAAGCAGGAACGCATCATCACCTCGGCCCAGCAAGCCCAGATCGCGGTGGGTGGCGAGCAGGTACTGAACTTCTGCGCCAACAACTATCTGGGGCTGGCCAACCATCCCGACCTCGTCGCCGCAGCCCATCAGGGGCTGGACAGCCACGGCTTCGGCATGGCCTCGGTGCGCTTCATCTGCGGTACTCAGGATCAACACAAGGTGCTGGAGCAGAAGCTGTCGACCTTCCTCGGCACCGAGGACAGCATCCTCTATTCCTCCTGCTTCGATGCCAATGGCGGTCTGTTCGAGACCCTGTTCGGCGCCGAAGACGCCATCATCTCCGATGCCCTCAACCACGCCTCCATCATCGACGGGGTGCGGTTGTGCAAGGCCAAGCGCTATCGCTACGCCAACAACGACATGGCCGAGCTGGAAGCCCAGCTCAAGCAGGCCAATGTCGATGGCGCCCGCTTCAAGCTGATCGCCACCGACGGGGTCTTCTCCATGGATGGGGTCATCGCCGACCTGAAATCCATCTGCGATCTGGCGGACAAGTACGATGCGTTGGTGATGGTGGATGACTCCCATGCGGTCGGTTTCATCGGCGACAACGGCCGTGGCACCCACGAATACTGCGACGTGCTGGATAGGGTCGACATCATCACCGGCACCCTGGGCAAGGCCCTCGGCGGCGCCTCCGGCGGTTACACCTCCGGCAAGAAAGAGGTGATCGACTGGCTGCGTCAGCGCTCGCGCCCTTATCTGTTCTCCAACTCCCTGGCCCCCTCCATCGTCTCGGCCACCATCAAGGTGATCGACATGCTGGCGGAAGGCCACGAGCTGCGCGCCCGCCTGAAGGAGAACAGCCAGTATTTCCGCACCCGGATGAGCGCCGCCGGCTTCACCCTGGCCGGCGCCGATCACGCCATCATCCCGGTCATGCTGGGGGATGCCAAGCTGGCCTCCGAGATGGCGAGCCGCATGCTGGCGGCCGGCATCTACGTGGTGGGCTTCTCCTTCCCGGTGGTGCCCAAGGGCCAGGCCCGCATTCGCACCCAGATGTCTGCCGCCCATACCCGCGAGCAGCTGGACAAGGCGATCGACGCCTTCATCCGCATCGGCCGCGAACTCGGCGTGATCTGATCACATGGCTATTTGATTAAAACGGGGGCCAAGGTTGGGCCCCATTTTATTACCCTCTGTACCCGGCGCAGCGCCGTGAGGAATCTGTCATGAAAGCACTCTCCAAACTCAAATCCGAAGTCGGCATCTGGATGACGGACGTCCCGGCCCCCGAGCTCGGCCACAACGATCTGCTGATCAAGATCCGCAAGACCGCCATCTGCGGCACCGACATGCACATCTACAACTGGGACGAGTGGGCCCAGAAGACCATCCCCGTGCCCATGGTGGTGGGTCATGAATACGTCGGCGAGGTGGTCGCCGTCGGCCAGGAAGTGCGCGGCTTCGCCGTGGGCGATCGGGTCTCCGGCGAGGGCCACATCACCTGTGGTCACTGCCGCAACTGCCGAGCCGGCCGCACCCACCTGTGCCGCAATACCATAGGGGTCGGCGTCAACCGCCCTGGCAGCTTCGCCGAATACCTGGTGATCCCGGCCTTCAACGCCTTCAAGCTGCCGGACAACATCCCCGATGAACTGGCCGCCATCTTCGATCCCTTCGGCAACGCCGTGCACACCGCCCTCTCCTTCGATCTGGTCGGCGAGGACGTGCTCATCACAGGTGCCGGCCCCATCGGCATCATGGCCGCCGCCGTCTGCCGCCACGTCGGCGCGCGTCATGTGGTGATCACCGACGTCAACGAATACCGGCTCGAGCTGGCCCGCAAGATGGGCGCCACCCGCGCGGTCAACGTGAGCAAGGAGAAACTCGCCGACGTGATGAGCGAGCTCGGCATGACCGAGGGCTTCGATGTGGGGCTGGAGATGTCTGGTGTGCCCTCCGCCTTCCAGGACATGATCGACAAGATGAACCATGGCGGCAAGATCGCCATGCTCGGCATCCCGCCCTCCACCATGGCCATCGACTGGAACAAGGTGATCTTCAAGGGGCTGTTTATCAAAGGGATTTACGGCCGCGAGATGTTCGAGACCTGGTACAAGATGGCCAGCCTCATCCAGTCAGGCCTGGATCTCAGCCCCATCATCACCCATCACTTCCATATCGATGACTTCCAGCAGGGCTTCGACGCCATGGGATCAGGCAAGTCCGGCAAGGTGATCCTCAACTGGGATAAGTGAGTCTTTTTCACTGCTGACTGAAAAAACCCGGCGAAAGCCGGGTTTCTTTTTGCAGTTGTCTGGCCCGCAACGCCTCCCTGCGCAGAAACTTTGTTCGCAGATTGCTTAACACTTCACACACAAGCGTTTAAATGCCTGTAACTATTCGGTTATAATCCCGTCGTTTTCTAGGGATAATAAGAGCCTGCTGGGAGTACATGAGCGTGTTGAAAAAACTGAGCTATTTGCTGGCTGCCGGGATCGCGGCTGCCAGTCTGTCCGGCGCCGCCCTTGCGGCAGAGAGTGCCGCCGATGAGATGTCACCGGAGGCCATCGCAGAGCGGATTGCCCCGGTCGGCCAAGTCTACACCGCCAAGGATCTGGAAGGGATTGCGACCGCGGCCGCCGCCCCTGCCGCCGCATCCTCCGGCCCCCGTGACGGCGAGACAGTGTTCAAGGGTGCCTGTTTTGCCTGTCATGACACAGGCGCGGCCGGGGCTCCGAAACGCGGGGACAAGGCGGCCTGGGAACCCCGTATCGCCCAGGGCTTCGATACGCTGAAGAAACATGCCATCGAGGGCTTCACCGGCAAGGCTGGCATGATGCCCCCCAGAGGCACCTGCGCCGCCTGCAGTGATGAAGAGATCGAAAACGCCATTCACTACATGATCGACAAGCTCTAAGTACTTGAAAGGGCTTCTATTGCGGCCCTTTCAATCTGTTTACTTCCGGCTACCCTTGAAGGTAAGCATTTTCGGGAGTTTTGCATGTCTGTCCAGCCCACCACACCGCACGACTCCATGCCGCTGCTGGCGATCGTCTCCTCCATCATGGACTTCCCTGCGCCAGGCATAGCCACCCCTGCGGACTACACCAGACTGGTGCAGCAGCTGGACAGGCTCTGCCCCTTGCAGCAGTTTGCCATGCTGGGGCTGGCCGATGGGGGCCTGCACTGGGTGTACGAGCACCAGCTGGCGGAGGATTTCAAGCAGCAGCTGGGGCTGGAGGAGCCCCGCCTCACCGAGCAGCTCACCCAGCTCGATGAACGCCTGGGCTGGTGCGTCCAGCCGGTCGAACACACCGAAGTCCAGTGGTTGCTGGCCCGCAGCGCCCCCGAGCACCTGTCCACCCTGCGGCTGCTGCTGGAGTGCCTGGCCAAGCGGCTGCATGAGACCCAGACCGGCACCCAGCTGTCCGAGCTGGCCTCCCCCCTGATGCGGCGCGATCCGCACTGGCAGCAGAAGATAGAAAATATCAGCCGCATCATGCGGTTGGCTCATAGCCTCCCCCCTCACGCCCTGTTCTCCCAGCTGGAGGCCGTGCTGCGCCCCATGCTGGCCATCCGCGACATGTTGCTGGTCCGCCTCGACAACCTGCGGATGGAGAAGCTCTACCCGACGCAGCTCCCCTATGATGACGACGTCATCAGGGCGCTGTGCCACAGCACCAACAACGTCGAGCGGCACGAGGGCGAGCTGTACTGGTACAGCCTGCCGCTGCGCCAGCAGCAGCAATATTTTGCCCACCTCCTCATCAGCACCCCCCAGGCGCTTGAAACCGACGATCGGCTGTTCCTCGACTTCCTGCGCAACCAGCTGACCCTGTTGCTGGAGCTGAAGCGGGTCAGGCAACAGCTGGATGAGCTCAACTCGGAGGAGTCCATCAACCAGCGCTTGCAGCAGCTGCGCCAGACCAACCTGCGGCTACAGAAGCAGCTCAAGCAGCATCAGGAGCTGGAGCGGCGGCTGCAGTTCAACGCGCTGCACGATCCGCTGACCCAGCTGCCGAACCGGGCCCTGCTGATGAACCATCTCCATCACGCCATCACCCGCTATCGCCGCTATCTGACCCCCGCCTTCACCCTGATCTTCATCGATGTGGATCACTTCAAGCAGGTCAACGACGCCCTGGGCCACAGCGCGGGGGATCAGCTGCTGCAGGAGCTGAGCAAACGGCTGCAGAGCTGCATCCGACAGAACGACATGGTGGCCCGGCTGGGGGGAGACGAGTTCGTCATCTATCTGGATAACAGCCAGCAGGAGGAGGACATCAGCCCTGTGCTCAACCGCCTCCTCGGCCGCATCGCCCACCCGTTCCGGTTGCAGGGCAATGAGCTGACCATCACCGTCAGCCTGGGGGTGGCCAGCGTGACGGAGCAGACCACGGACATCAGCGAGCTGCTGCACCAGGCCGATCTCGCCATGTACCAGGCCAAGCGCAACGGCCGCAGCCGCATCGTCAGTTATTCCGAGGCCTGTGCAGAGCACGCCGGCTCGCCGGAGGAGATGCTGACCAGGGCCTTGCGGGAGGGGCGGATAGTGCCCTACTTCCAGCCGGTGATCCGGCTCGAGGACAGCTGCCTGACCGGGCTGGAGGTGATGGCGCGCTGGATAACGGAGGAGGGGGAGCTCAAGGACGCCTTCGATTTCATCCCGCTGGCCGAGCAGTGCGGCCTCATCCAGGAGCTGGATCAGCAGATCCTCAGACGGACCTGCCAGCAGTTGAAGAACTGGCTGCCGGTCTCGGGTCAGAGCCGCTTCAAGATCGCCCTCAACCTCTCCGGCAAGCACCTGGCCAGCCGCGAGCAGCTCATGCGACTGGTCAACATCATGGAGGAGGAGGGGGTATTGCCGAGTTACTTCATCTTCGAGTTCAACGAGCGGGAGCTGTCCAGGCAAAACTCCGACTCCCTCACCTCATTGCACGAGCTGAGGGCCAAGGGGATCCAGATCAGCCTGGATGACTTCGGCACCGGCTTCTCCTCCCTCAATGCCCTGTTTCACTTCCCGGTGGACTACATCAAGGTGGATGACAGCTTCACCCACCGCATGCTGAACTCCCCCAAGGATCTGGCGCTGATCCGCGCCATGCGGGACATCTGTCAGGATCTGGACTTCACCCTGGTGGTCGAGGGCATCGAAAACCAGCAACAGCTGCAGAAGCTGATCGATCTCGGCTGCACCATGGGACAGGGGCGCTACATCTCCCCGCCCCTGCCCGGGGCCGACATCACCCCGCTGCTGAGCCAGGCCGGCGCGGGTTAACGCCGGCTCAATCCTTCTTGAATAGGGCCCGCAGGTTAGCTACCCCGACCTGCCCCTTCTGCTGACGCTCCTCGGCCGTCACCTTCTTCTGATTCTCCCACTCCAGATCGTCCTGAGGCAGTTCCAGCAGGAAGCGGCTCGGCTCGGGCCGCACCGACTCGCCGTATTGGCGTCGCTCCTTGCAGAGGGTGAAAGTCAGCTCAGTCTGGGCCCGGGTGATGCCCACGTAGGCGAGGCGCCGCTCCTCCTCCACGTTGTCTTCGTCGATGCTGGTCTGGTGTGGCAACAAGCCCTCCTCCATGCCCACCATGTAGACATAGGGAAACTCCAATCCCTTGGAGGCATGTAGGGTCATCAGCTGCACCTGATCCGCGTCGTCCTCCCCCTCGTTGCGCTCCATCATGTCACGCAGGGTGAGGCGAGTGACCACCTGGTTGAGCGTCATGGCCTCCTCCAGTTCGTCCCCCTCCAGCATCTCGGTGATCCAGCGATAGAGGGTGGAGACGTTCTGCATCCGCATCTCGGCCGCCTTGGGGCTCGGCGAGGTCTCGTAGAGCCACTCCTCGTAGTGGATCTCCTTGATCATGTCCCGCACCGCCTCCACCGGATTGCCGCGCTGCGCCTGATCGCCGAGCCGCACCAGCCAGTTGGTGAAGGCCTGCAGGGCCACCAGACCACGGCCGGAGAGGGATTGCTCCAGCCCCAGCTCGAAGCTGGCGGCAAACAGGCTCTTGCCGCGCTGGTTCGCGTACTGGCCCAGCTTTTCGAGGGTGGTGGGACCAATCTCCCGGCGCGGCAGGTTGACCACCCGCAGGAAGGCGGTGTCCTCGTCCGGATTCACCAGCAGCTTGAGGTAGGCCATGATGTCCTTGATCTCGGTGCGGGAGAAGAAGGAGGTGCCGCCCGAGATGCGATAGGGGATGCGGTTGGTCATCAGCGCCTTCTCGAAGATGCGCGACTGATGGTTGCCTCGGTAGAGGATGGCGTAATCCTTGAACCGGGTGCGATTCATGAACTTGTGACCCATCAGCTCGGCGGCGATGCGCTCCGCCTCGTGTTCCTCGTTCTTGGCAAACAGCACCTTGACCGGTACCCCGTAGTCGAGCTCGGAGAACAGCGCCTTGTCGAACACATGGGGGTTGTTGGCGATCAGGATGTTGGCGCATTTCAAGATGCGCCCCTTGGAGCGATAGTTCTGCTCCAGCTTGATGAGCTTGAGGCTGGGGAAGTCCTCGTTCAGCAGCACCAGGTTCTGGGGCCTGGCACCGCGCCAGGAGTAGATGGACTGGTCATCGTCCCCCACCACGGTGAAGCGGGCCCGCTCGCCGACGATCTGCTTCACCAACTCGTACTGGCTGGTGTTGGTGTCCTGATACTCGTCGACCAGCAGGTAGCGGATCTTGCTCTGCCAGCGGGTGCGCACCTCCTCGTTGCTTTTCAGCAGCAGGGTCGGCATTACGATGAGATCGTCGAAATCCAGCGCATTGTAGGCCACCATCTGGCGATGATAACGCTCGTAGAGCTGGGCCATCAGCACCTCTTCCGGCCCCTTGGCGATGCGCATGGCTCGCGCCGGCAAGATAAGGTCGTTCTTCCAGTTGGAGATCTGGCTGATCAGGGCCGACAGCTTGTCCTTATCGTTGTCGAGCTCGGCTTCGGTCAGCTCTTTGAGCAGTGCCAGCTGGTCGGTGTCGTCGAACAGGGAGAAGTTCGCCTTGAGATTCAGGCTCTTGTGCTCGCGACGAATGATGTCGAGCCCCAGGGTGTGGAAGGTGGAGACCATCAGCCCCCGCGCCTCCTTGCGGCCCAGAGTCTGGCCGACCCGCTCCTTCATCTCCCGCGCCGCCTTGTTGGTGAAGGTGACCGCCGCTATGTTGCGCGCGTTATAGCCACACTGCTGCACCAGGTAGGCGATCTTGTTGGTGATGACGCGGGTCTTGCCCGATCCGGCACCCGCCAGCACCAGGCAAGGGCCGGAGACAAACTTGACCGCTTCATTCTGATTGGGGTTGAGCTTCATGGGCCGGATCTCTTGGCTTATGATGAGGGGCGGCATTGTAACAGAGATCGCCGGGACAGCCGAAGCCGGACGCCGGGGCCCGTCACTTCGGCTTGTGTTTGGGCGCCATTTTCAGGATCATGGCCGACTTTTCCAGATGATGATGAGGGGAGCATGAACCAGCAACAGCACGCCCGATTGCGCAGCCAGTTTCCGGCCTTGGCGCAGCAGGTCAATGGCCATCCCCTGGTCTATCTGGATAACGCCGCTACCACCCAGAAGCCCCAGGCAGTGCTGGACGTCATCGCCCATTACTACCGGGCCGATAACGCCAACGTGCACCGCGCCGCCCATGCCCTGAGCGGCCGTGCCACCCGCGCCTTCGAGGCCGCCCGTGAAACGGTCGCCCACTTTATCAATGCGCCCCGCAGCCATGAAGTGATCTGGACCCGCGGCACCACCGAGGCGATCAACCTGGTGGCCCAGAGCTGGGGCTCAAGCGAGCTGAAGGCGGGGGACGAGATAGTCCTCAGCACCCTGGAACACCACGCCAACATAGTGCCCTGGCAGCTGATCGCCCAGCGCACCGGCGCCATCATTCGGGTCATTCCGCTGGATGAGCGCGGAGACCTCGATCTCGACGCTTACCATAAACTGCTGGGGCCGCGCACCAGGCTGATAAGCGTCGCCCATGTCTCCAATGCCCTCGGCACCGTCAATCCGGTGGCGCAGATAGTGGCGGCCGCCAAGGCGGTCGGTGCCCTGACCCTGATCGATGGCGCCCAGGCGGTGGCCCATCTCGAGGTGGATGTGCAGGCCATCGGCTGTGACTTCTATGCCTTCTCCGGTCACAAACTCTATGGCCCGACCGGGATCGGCGTGCTCTGGGGCAGGA
Organism: Aeromonas sp. sif2416; assembly: GCF_019218665.1. NCBI lineage: Bacteria > Pseudomonadati > Pseudomonadota > Gammaproteobacteria > Aeromonadales > Aeromonadaceae > Aeromonas > Aeromonas sp. sif2416. The sequence continues at coordinate 2,048 of NZ_JAHUXC010000018.1, read as the reverse complement.
CCGAACTGCTGGAGCGGATGCCTCCCTGGCAGGCAGGCGGCGAGATGATCGATAAGGTCAGCTTCGCGGGTACCAGTTTCAATGCCCTGCCGTTCAAGTTCGAGGCGGGCACCCCCCATATCGTCGGGGCCATCGGCCTGGCCGCCGCCATCGACTTCATCACACAACAAGACAGGGCCGCCCTGGTGCGCCACGAACAGGCGCTCACCGACTATCTGGTGGCAGGTTTGCGCCAGGTGCCCGGCCTGCGCCTGATCGGCGAACCCAGGCAGCGCGCTGGTGCCGTCTCCTTCCTGCTGGACGACATACACCCGCAAGATGCCGCCACCCTGCTCGACATGCAGGGCATAGCGCTGCGAGTCGGCCATCACTGCGCCATGCCGCTGATGGAGAGCCTGGGACTGAGCGGCACGATGCGAGCCTCATTGGCCTGCTACAACAACCGGGACGACGTGGATGCCCTGCTGGCGGCCCTGCACAGACTGGAAGATTTCTTTTAAGGCATGACGGACATGAATACCCTCGAAAGCTATACCCCCATAGGCCGGGAGCCAAACGCCGATAGCCTGCGCCAGCAGTTTGTCGCCGCCAACGGCTGGGAGAACCAGTACCGGCTCATCATCCAGCTCGGCAAGTTGCTACCCGCCCTGCCACCCGAGTGGCAAACCGAAGAGAACCGTCTGAAGGGGTGTGAGAGCCAGGCTTGGCTAAAAAGCGAAAAGGGGGAGGATGGCTACTGGCACTTTGCCTGTGACTCCGACGCCCGCATCGTGCGTGGCCTCATCGTCATAGTGCTGGCTGCACTCAATCACCAGCCCGCCGAAACCATTCAGGCCTTTGATATGGAAGCCTATTTCACCGAGCTGGGGCTGGAGAAACACCTGAGCCCGTCACGGGGTAACGGGCTCAGGGCGATCGTGCTGGCAATGCGGGCTCAGGCCTCCGCCTGATCCCCGGCCACCGGCGGCTGCGACCTATCCTCGCCGCTTTCCATGATTGCAGCACGTTCCGCTCTCGCCCCCCGCTCGGCAATCTTCTTCAATACCCGGGAAGCGGCGACCAGACCAAAGGTCGCCGTCACCGGTGTCACGGCCCCGAAACCTGAGGCACAATCCATCTTCATATTGCCATCGCTGGCCGCCTTGGCCTGGCAGGTGCCGCCCTGGCCATCGGGGTAACTCAGCTGCTCGGTTGAGAACACACACTCCACCCCGAATTTGCGGGCCGGATTCTTGCTGAAGTTGTGCAGCCGGCGCAGATCCGAGCGCACCTTGGCCGCCAGCGGATCCTGGATGGTCTTGGCCAGATCGGCCACGGTGATCTGGGTAGGGTCCATCTGACCGCCGGCGCCGCCGGCCACGATCACCGGGATCTTGTTGCGCTTGCAGAACGCTATCAGCGCCACCTTGGCCTTGACCGAATCGATGGCATCCACCACATAGTCAAACTCCCGCTTGATATGCTCGGCCAGGTTGTCGGCCGTAACGAAGTCATCCACCTCGATCACGGTGCAATCCGGGTTGATGGCACGGATGCGCTCGGCCATGACTTCGGTTTTGAGGCGGCCGACCGTGCCCTGCATGGCGTGGATCTGGCGATTGGTGTTGGTGATGCAGATATCATCCATGTCGATCAGGGTGATCTCGTTGATACCGGCCCGGGCCAGCGCCTCCGCCGCCCATGAGCCAACCCCGCCGATCCCCACCACACAGACCCTGGCCTGGCTGAAGGAGCCGAGTGCGCGCTGACCATAAAGACGGGCAATGCCCCCGAATCGCTGTAGATATTCTGCTTTCATACCACCACCTTGCTTGAGGGCGGCCATTATAGCGGCAACGATGGTCAACGGCGATCATCAGATGAGAGAGTGTTGATACAGAAGATGGAATGAGAAGGGGTAACAGTAGGGTTTGGCGGATGTCAGACATGAAAAAAAGCCCAGTCTTTCGACTGGGCTTCTTAATCATTGGCGGAGCGGACGGGACTCGAACCCGCGACCCCCGGCGTGACAGGCCGGTATTCTAACCAACTGAACTACCGCTCCGCAA
>NZ_JAHUXC010000017.1:0-69855 GCF_019218665.1 Aeromonas sp. sif2416 | reverse complement strand
CTAGCCAAATTGCGGAGCGGTAGTTCAGTTGGTTAGAATACCGGCCTGTCACGCCGGGGGTCGCGGGTTCGAGTCCCGTCCGCTCCGCCAATGATTAAGAAGCCCAGTCGAAAGACTGGGCTTTTTTCATGTCTGCAATTTGGCAAGTCGCCCCAGTTTCACCTTCCGGCCACCCTGCTCGGCGGCCTGTTTGCGCCGCCATCATGGCTCGTCAGTAAAACACGCAGAGCCAGATGGTGGGCGTGTCGGGGTGGGTCCACTCCACCCGATGTTTCTGGCGGGCGGGAATATTGATGTGATCGCCCGGCCCCAGCAGCACCAGCTGTTGCTCATCGGTTTGCGGATCGGAGAACAGCAGGCTGGCCTCACCCTGCACGATCAGCACCCACTCGTGTTCATCCTGATCGTACCACTCGCCGGGTGCAGTCTGATGCCCCAGGGAGACGATGCGCTCTATCCGCAGATGATTGGTGCTCACCAGATCCTGAAAGAGTTCGGCAGGCAGAGGGGAGGGAATATCGTTCAGCAGATTGCGAGTGTGCATGGGTCATCTCCAGTCTGGCGGAAGGGGCCCTTGCAGTATAGGAGCCTCTTTCTGGCGGGTCGGCCCATTCAGGGGATGGCAGTGGGTGACGAATGGCACCCTTCCTCTCGACTTTGTGGAAAAAGTCGGAGAAGTCGCTGCAATCTGGGTGAATTCTTGCTATTTTGCGCAGCCATAAAAGCAAACGATTTCCTTCACACTTTTAGGATGAGTTATGGCAACGCAAGATATGGCCGCCCAAGCAGGAAGAGGCAGCTTTTTGGATTCCTATTTTTCCATTTCCGAGCGCGGTAGCAGCGTGCGTCAGGAACTGTTGGCCGGGCTGACCACCTTCCTGGCCATGGTGTACAGCGTCATAGTGGTGCCCAATATGCTGGGTGTCGCGGGCTTTGAGCAGGGGCCGGTATTCGTCGCCACCTGTCTGATCGCCGCCTTTGGCTCCCTGCTGATGGGGCTCTGGGCCCGCCTGCCGATGGCCATCGGCTGCGCCATCTCCCTCACCGCCTTTACTGCCTTCAGCCTGGTGCTGGGGCAGGGGTTGAGTATCCCGGTTGCGCTGGGTGCCATCTTCTGGATGGGGGTGCTGTTTACCCTGATCAGCGTCACCGGTGTGCGTCAGTGGATCCTGGCCAACCTGCCGTCCGGCATCGCCCACGGCACCGGCATCGGCATCGGCCTGTTCCTGCTGCTGATCGCCACCAACGGCGTCGGCATGGTGATCAAGAACGAGGGGGCCGGCCTGCCGGTGCAGCTCGGTGAGGTGACCTCCTTCCCAGTCATCATGACGGTGCTGGGGCTGGCCGCAATCTTCGGGCTGGAGCGCCGCAAGGTGCCGGGCGGCATCCTGATGGTGATAGTCGCCATCTCTGTGCTGGGTCTCTTCTTCGACCCCAAGGTGACCTGGCAGGGCTTCTTCGCCATGCCGAGTCTGACCGGTGAGAAGGGCTCCCTGGTCGGTAGCCTGGATCTGATGGGGGCGCTCAACCCTGTCGTCATCCCGACCGTGCTGGCTCTGGTGATGACGGCCGTGTTCGATGCCACCGGCACCATCCGCGCCGTCGCGGGTCAGGCGGGTCTGGTCAACGAGCGTGGCCACATCATCAGTGGCGGCAAGGCCCTGACCGCCGACTCCGTCAGCAGCATGGTGGCTGGTGTGGTGGGCGGTGCCCCTGCCGCCGTCTACATCGAATCGGCCGCCGGTACCGCCGCCGGTGGCAAGACCGGTCTGACCGCGGCCCTGGTCGGTGTACTGTTCCTGCTGATGATCTTCCTCTCCCCGCTGAGCTATCTGGTGCCGGCCTACGCCACAGCACCGGCGCTGATGTACGTCGGCCTGCTGATGCTGGGCAACGTCACCAAGCTGGACTTCAGCGACTCGGTCGATGCGCTGGCGGGCATGCTGTGCGCCGTCTTCATCGTGCTCACCTGCAACATAGTCACCGGCATCATGCTGGGCTTCGTGGCACTGGTGATTGGCCGCCTGTTTGCCGCCGAGTGGAAGAAACTCAACGTCGGCACCGTCATCATCGCCCTGGCGCTGGTGACCTTCTACGCCGGTGGTTGGGCCATCTAACCTATCCAGATATCTCCAGATATAGCGAAGGGCCCTGCGGGGCCCTTTTTCATGGCTGTGAGGCGGCTGGCAATTTTCCCCCTGTTGGTCTCATGGGGTTTCAGAGTGAAACGCCGGGCCCGCTTTTTCTGTTTCAGATCCGAACCGAACGGGCCGTCATTTTTATCCCGCACTATCCCGTTAGACTGGCTCCATCAACCATTTGCCCACCCGTGTGGTGGCAAGCCAAGGAGTGAGCCATGAAGAAGCTGATCAATGCCGTCGATGCCGTGGTCCGTGAACAACTGATGGGGATGGCCGCCGCCCACCCCGAGCTCAAGGTGCGTATCGAGCCCCACTACATCACCCGTGCCGATTCCCCCGTGCGGGGCAAGGTGGCGCTGGTGTCCGGTGGTGGCAGCGGCCACGAGCCGATGCACGGCGGTCTGGTGGGCAAGGGGATGCTGGATGGCGCCTGCCCCGGCGAGATCTTCACCTCCCCGACTCCGGATCAGATGTACGAGTGCGGTCAGGCGGTCGACGGTGGTGCCGGGGTGCTGTTCCTGGTGAAGAACTACACCGGTGACGTGCTCAACTTCGAGACCGCGGTGGAGTTGCTGCACGGCGACGGCATCCAGGTGGGCTTCTCCCTGATCGATGACGACGTGGCGGTGAAGGACAGCCTCTATACCGCCGGCCGTCGTGGCGTCGCCACCACGGTGCTGTGCGAGAAACTGGTGGGGGCCGCCGCCGAGGCTGGCTATGACCTGGCGCGCTGCGAGGCGCTGGCCCGCCGCATCAACAACCAGAGCCGTACCATAGGCGTGGCCCTGCACGCCTGTACCGTGCCTGCCGCTGGCAAACCCTCCTTCACCCTGGGGGACAACGAGATGGAGTTCGGGGTCGGTATCCACGGTGAACCCGGCATAGCGCGTCGTCCCTTCACCGATCTCGATACCCTGGTGGATGAGATGTTCAGGGAGCTGGCGGACAACAGCCCCTATGGCCGCACCCTGCGCCACTGGGACAGAGCCTCCGGTAGCTGGCAGGAGGAGCACAGCTTCATCGAGCCGCTGAATGAGGGAGACAGGGTCATAGTGCTGGTCAACAGCCTGGGGGGCACCCCCCTCTCAGAGCTGTACGGCGTCTATGGCCGACTCGCCACCCTGTGTGAGGCGGCGGGTCTCCATCCGGTGCGCAACCTGATCGGCCCCTACTGCACAGCCCTCGACATGACCGGCATCTCCATCACCCTGCTCAAGGTGGATGACGAGCTGATGACCCTGTGGGATGCTCCCGTCAATACCCCCGCCCTGCGTCGCGGCTGCTAAGGAAAGTCCATGTTAAGCAAACATCAAATCGTCAACTGGCTGCTCGATTGCGAGCACATCTTCACCGAGCAGCGTGACTATCTCACCGCCCTGGATACCGACATCGGCGATGGCGACCATGGCCTCAACATGCAGCGCGGTTTCACCAAGGTGGCCGAGAAGCTGCCCGCGGTGGCGGACAAGGATATCGGCCAGGTGCTCAAAACCACCGGCATGACCCTGCTCTCCTCCGTGGGGGGCGCCAGCGGCCCGCTCTACGGCACCTTCTTCATCCGGGCGGCGGCCAGCGCCGACGCCTGCCAGAGTCTGACCCTGAGCCAGCTTGGCAAGATGCTGGCCGACGGGGTGGAGGGGATAGTCTCCCGCGGCCGTGCCGAGCCCGGTGACAAGACCATGTGCGACGCCTGGTGGCCGGCGCTGGCGGCCCTGCAGTTGGCGCAGCAGCAGGCGCTGCCGCTGGCCGAGGCGCTGGACAAGGCGGTGGCTGCCGCAGCGGCCGGTACCGAGGCGACCATACAGATGCAGGCCCGCAAGGGGCGCGCCAGCTACCTTGGCGAGCGCAGCATAGGCCATCAGGATGCCGGGGCCACCTCGACCCTGCTGCTGCTGACCGCCCTGCGTGACAGAGCGAGGTTGTAGCATGATCGGCATAGTCGTAGTCTCCCACAGCGCCACCCTGGCGGCTGGATTGCAGGAGCTGGCCGCACAGCTGGGCAGCCCGGCGCGCCTGCTGCTGGCGGCCGGGGTCGATGATCCCGCGCACCCCATAGGCACCGACGCCATCGCCGTGATGAGTGCGATAGAGCAGGCAGATGATGGCGGCGGCGTGCTGGTGCTGATGGATCTCGGCAGCGCCCTGCTGAGCGCCGAGACAGCGCTAGAGCTGCTGCCCCCCGAGCTGAGCGCCAGGGTGCGGCTCTGCCCGGCGCCGCTGGTCGAGGGCACCCTGGCCGCCGTGGTGGCGGCTGGCGCCGGTCTGGGTCTGGATGAGGTGGCGGCCGAGGCGCTCGGGGCATTGGGCCCCAAGCAGGCCATGCTGCCCGCCAAAGAGGCTTCGGCAGTGATCGAGGCGGCACCGCTGGCCGATGAGGGTTGGCTGCGTTGCGAGGTGGTGGTCGACAACCCCCACGGCCTGCATGTGCGCCCGGCCGCCCGTCTGGTGGCGGCCCTCAAGCCCTTCGCCGCCGAGTTGCGCCTCCTGCGCGGCGACAAGGAGGTCAATCCCCGCAGCCTGACCCGGCTGGCCATGCTCAACGTGCGCAAGGGGGACAGGCTCAGCCTGCTGGCGCGGGGGGAGGATGCCGCCGCCGCCCTGGCCTGCTTCCAACAGCTGGCCGACGAGCGCTTCGGCGACTGATCCTCACCGTGTATCCGTGTTCAGGCCCCGCCACCGCGGGGCCTTTTTGTTGCTCTCTCTGCCGGTTGTTGCCGGGCCGAATCGCGACCCGAGCCGCCGTCAGCCGTGATAGTCGGCGGGATCCAGGCCGATGAGCTTGAGCCGCCGCCAGAGGGTGGTGCGGCCGATGCCCAGCTGCTGCGCCATCAGGCTGACCTGGCCCTTGCAGGCGTGGGCGCAGCGCAGGATGGCCTGGCGCTCCAGCTCTGCCAGGGTGAGCAGCGGCTGTCCCACCACCTCGTCTTCCTGTTGCTGATAGCCGTGACGGATGGCCGCCGGCAGCGCCTCCGGCGGGATAGGCCCGCCGCTGCCGTGGAGCTGGGCGTGCTCCACGGCACTGCGCAGCTCCCCCAGGTTGCCGGGCCAGGGGTAGGCCAGCAGGCAGTCGAGGGCCGCCGGGCTGAACTGGCGGACGGGCTCGCGCCCCTGCGCCGCCAGCTGCTGGCGGATGAGGGCGGGCAAGTCGGCCCCGCGCTCGCGCAGGCTCGGCAGCCACAGCTCGCACCCTTGCAGGGCGTAGAGCAGTTGGCGGCCGAAGAGCCCCTCCTGCACTCGTTGCTCCAGCGCGGCGCTACTGGTGGCGATGATCCGCACCTTGAGCGGCAGCATGCGGGCCGAGTCGAAGCGCTGGATGCGGCCGGTCTTGAGCAGTTGCAGCAGGGCCGCCTGCATGGGGGCGGGCAGATACTCCACCTGCTCCAGCACCAGGGTGCCGCCGTGGGCCAGCTCGAACTTGCCGGCCCGCTCCTGCCCCGCCTCATCGGAGCCCATCAGCTCCAGCGCCATCCGCTCGCTCGGCAGCGCCTGGCAGTTGAGGCTGATGAGAGGCCCGGCGGCCCGCTCGCTGCCAAAGTGGATGGCCTCCGCCAGCTGCGCCTTGCCCACCTCTTCCTCCCCGCGCAGCAGCATGGGCCCCTGACTCCGGGCCGCCTGGCGGGCGTGGCGCAACAGCTTGCGCATGGCGCTCGACTCCCCCACCAGGGCCGAGAGCTCGGGCACCGTCTGGCGCAGCTGGTTGATGGCGCGCAGCCTGTCGATGGGATGGAACAGGGCGATAAAGCTGACCCCGTCGGGCCCGGGCAGCGGCTTGAGGCTTATCAGCGCACTAATGAACTCCCCTGTCTGCTCGCCTAGCCGCTCCAGAGTCACCTCCACGTGGCTGAGCGGGGTCTGGCCCTGGATGGCGAGCTGCAGGCGCTGGGGCAGCAGCAGGTGCCGCTCCAGCGGCTGGCCGAGGCAGAGATCCGGATCTAGCCGCAGTCGCCGGGCCGCCAGCGCGTTGAGGTAGCGCAGCTTGCCTTGCGGATCCCAGGCCAGCACGCCGTCGTCCATGCCATCGAGCAGGGCGTAGAGTTCGCTCAGGTGGTGCTGGGACTCCTGCATCAGGCGCTCCATCTGCAGCAGATGAGCCAGCTCGCGACCGGCGCTGACGGTGAGCGCCAGATCCCCCAGGGTCGCCGCGTCCACCTTGCAGACCAGGGCGATGATGGCGACCTGGCGGCCGTTGCTGTTGTAGACCGGGCTGGCGCAGCAGTGCCAGGGATGCAGGGTCTGGTTGAAGTGTTGGGGACCGCTGACGCACAGCGGCACCCCCTCCAGCGCCGCCAGATTGATGGCATTGGTGCCGATGCGCCCCTCGCTGAAGAAGGCGCCGAGACCAAAGCCCAGCGCCTCGAGTTCCGCAAGCGTCTCGCCGTGGCCGGTGCGGGCCAGCAGGCAGCCGCTCTCGTCGGTGAGCAGCAGGGCGCAGGGGCGCCCCTCCATGAATTCGTAGAGATCCTCCATCGCCATCTCGCCTGTGGTGAGCAGATCCCGCTTGCGTTGGCGCAGGCTGTGCAGGGTCTGCCCCTTGGCGCTGTGGGGCGGGTGCCAGAGGTGGCTGCTGGTCTGATGGGCGCAGCGCAGCCAGGAGGCCTGCAGATACTCAGGCCAGGGCTGCAGTGGCTGGGAGTCGGATGGCAGGGTCAAGGGGATGTCCGGCAAGGGCTAAGCCCTGCATTTAACCACGCCACCCCGGCGGATTCAGTGACCCACCTCAGAGAGTCGCCTCCTCGTCCATGGCGATGGTCGCCTCGGCAAATTGCTGCTCCAGCCAGTGGCAGAGGGTGCGGCACTGGGGGCTGCTCTCGCTCTCCTGATGCACCAGCAGGCTCCAGCGAGGGCCAGCCACCCGGTGAGCCGAGAGCGGCAGCAGCAGGCCCTGCTGGCGGGCGGGGCGGGAGAGCAGCTCGCTCACCAGCGCCACCCCCAGCCCGGCACTGGCGGCGTCCTGCAGCAGGCCGGGATCGGAGAAGTTGAGCCCCTGGGTGCGCAGTTGCAGATCCTCGCCGCCTCTGAGCGTCCAGTGGTGCCAGTCCAGCTCCCGCTCCCCGTGCAATGTGGTGCGCTCGGCGGCGGGCTGGGCCAACACAGCGGGGGTCGCCACCGGCAGCAGCCGATCCGCCAGCAGCAGCAGGTGGCGACACTCGGCCTGGGGTACCAGATCGCTGCGCAACGCCAGATCCATGGTGAATGCCACCATGACCGGCAACCCGGATATCTATCTGGATGAGGCCAGCTATGAGCGACTCATTCCAGGCCAGGATATTGCACAATCCCGGATGCGTGCCCGCATGCGAGCCTGGACTCGTTTCAAGAGCAGCCTCTGAATCTGAAGGAATAAAGAGATGTCATCCCGACGCCAAGTATTGAAACAGCTGGCCGCCCCCGCTGGGTGGGCGGGACAACCGCTTCAGCCGCAGCCGGGACTTTGCCGCCGGCTACATCAACTACCTGCCGATCAACGGGGCCGTCATAGTGCCGGAGTTCGGCGACGAGGCGGCCGACCGCCATTGCCAGGATCTGCTGGCTCGCCTCTACCCGGGCCGCAAGATAGCGCAGGTCAACATAGATCCGGTGGCCGCAGGGGGCGGCGGCATTCACTGCATCACATTGCATCAGCTGGCCTGAAGGCGGCCCCGACGGTTGCAGGGGGCCAGCAGGGTTTCGTGCAACCCCAAGTCCTCGCCCCTAGGCTTCAGATCCCCGTCATGCCCAGCTCATCGAGCTGTACATGGGCGGGTTGGCGCAGGGTATAGAGCACGGCCCCTGCCAGGTCCTCGACCTGCAGCCAGCCGGGCTTGCGCTCGCTGGGGCAGGCCGGTGGCGGCACCTGCACCAGGCCGGGGCAGAGGCTGTGCACCCGGATGCCCTGCTGCTGGACCTCTTCCCGCAGCGCCTTGGCAAACCCCAGGACGGCAAACTTGGCGGCGCAATAGACGTTGGCCCTGGCATAGCCGTGCTTGGCGGCCTGGGAGGCGATGTTGATGATGGTGCCGTGCTGGTGGGCCAGCATGTCCGGCAGGCAGGCCTGGGTCAGCAGGAAGGTGCCCTTGGCGCAGGTGTTCATCACCCTGTCCCATTCCGACTCCGGCAGATCCTGCACCAGATAGTCGCTGCCGACCCCGCTGTTGTTGATGAGCAGGTCGATGGGGCCGAGTCGTGCCCTGGCCTCGGCATGGCGGGCCCGCACCTGGGCGCTGTCGCAGAGATCCAGCGCCAGGGGCAGGACTCTCACCCCATGCCGCGCGCTGAGCCTTGCCGCTTCCTGCTCCAGCAGGGCCTGGCGACGGGAGACCAGTATCAGTTCGACCCCCTGAGCGGCCAGTGCCTCGGCGATGGCCAGCCCTATGCCGCTCGCGCCACCGCTGATCAGGGCGCGTTTTGCTCTCAGTTCGTTCATGTCGTCTTCCTCCAGGATGAGCAGGCATTGTGGCGGGAGGCACGGGTGGAGGGTAGGGGACAAAGGGTGGTGGCTCGAACCCTGGTTCGGATTTTGGCGAGCCGATTCGAACTTTGGTTCTATGGGGTCATGAGGCCGGCGAGCGCACTCGGTTCTTTGCTTAAAAAAACACGCCGCCCAGGGGGCGGCGTCTTCATGCAGGGGTCAGTCCGCCCTGGGTGGCACGGGCGCCTCTATGGCGACGGGCTGATCCTCTTCCTTGATCCAGGCATCCAGCAGGGTGTAGGCCACCGCCAGCACCACCGGGCCGATGAACAGGCCTATGATGCCCATGGCCAGCAGGCCGCCGATGACGCCGACCAGGATCAGGATGAGCGGCAGATCGGCCCCGCGCTTGATGAGGAAGGGGCGCAGGAAGTTGTCCATGGTGCCCGCCAGCAGTGACCAGACCAGCAGGAAGGTGCCCCAGGTGGTATCGCCGCTCCAGAAGAGGTAGCCGACGCTGGCCAGCAGCACCGGGAAGGGGCCGATCTGGGCCACGATCAGCAGGAACATCAGCACCACCAGGATCATGGTGTAGGGGATGCCGGCAATCAGCAGTCCCAGGCCGGCCACCGACGATTGCACCAGGGCGGTCACCACCACCCCCATGGCGACGGCCCGGATGGCTTGGGAGGCGAGGACGACGGCGTTGTCGCCACGCGGGCCCGCCAGCCGATGGGCGAAGCGGCGAATGCCGTCGGCGGCCTTCTCCCCCGAGTGGTAGAGCAGGCCACAGATGGCCACCGTCAGCAGGAAGTGGACCAGCAACAGGCCGAGATTGCCCGCCTGGGAGGCGAGCCAGCGCGCGGTCTGGCCGAAATAGGGGGTCAGCTTGGTGAACAGCACCTGACCGCCGCTCGCCAGGATCTGCTGCCAGAACTCATACAGCTTGCCGCCGACCAGCGGGAACTGTTGCAACCAGAGCAGCGCGGGGGGCGGGGAATGGCTGATGCGGGTGCCCAGCTCGATCAGCATGGGGGCCTTCTCCGCCACATTGGCCAGCGCCATGAACAGTGGGATGACGAACATCAGCAGCAGGATGCAGCTCATCAGCAGGGCGGCCAGGGCGCGCTTGCCCCACAGCAGCCGCTGCGCCATCTGCATCAGCGGCCAGGTGGCGATGGTGATCATGGTGGCCCACACCAGGGCGGGCAGGAAGGGGCGCAGCACCATGAAGCACGAGATGATGAGCAGGCTGAGAAACAGCAGGCCCAGGGTGATCTTGGCCAAATCCACTTTTTTCATATGTATTGCTTTCCCTTTAACGAGGGGTTGGGCCCCGGCGAGCGGAGCCAGTATTCATGACAGTCAGCAGCCACCAGAGGCCGGCGCTCAGCCAGAGCCCCAGGCAGCCATAGAGTAACCCTTGTCCGGCCAGGATCAGCAGGGAGCTGCTGGTGAGCATTGGCATGGCGAGCAGGCCCCCGCCGATGAGGAGCCCCCCCGTCAGGGCCAGCAGCATGCAGCCGATGGCGGGAACCGGGTTTCGTTCGAGTGGTAGCAGATTACCCGATACCAGCCCCAGCGTGAACATGGCGAGTCCGGCCAGGGCGCTGGACTGGGTCAGCCAGCCCGCCAGCAGGCTGATCAGGATCAGCAGGCCCCAGCAGGCATGCCGCCTCGCCAGCGCCGCCAGCGGCGAGCGCAGGGCCAGCAGCAGGGCGCCGAGGCCAAGGCCGGCCACCACATCCGAGATGAAGTGCACCCCGAGCCAGATGCGGGCCAGCCCCGCCAGCGCGGCCAGCAGCAGGGCCAGCGCCATGCCATGCCAGGCCCTGAGGGATGGCAGCGCGCCCAGCACCAGACCCCAGAACAGCAGGGTCGAGGCGGCGTGACCGCTGGGCATGCCGAAGCCCTGGGCGCTGCGTTGGCCGAGTTCGGGTTGCAGATGGAAGGGCCTGGGCCAGCCGATCCCCTCCTTGAGCAGCTGCACCAGCAGGGTGAGCAGCACCATGGCGAACAGCAGCCGGTAGAGCCGTGGCCAGCCCAGCAGCGGCAGCAACAGGCAGAGCAGCGCCAGCTGGACGGGGGCGGCCCCGAGCAGATTGCTGGCCTCAAGCCAGAGCGCGTCCGGCCCCAGCCACCGCTGCAGGCGCTGGATCAGCGGCAGCTCGGCCCTGTGCAGGGCGCTCCCCCCGGCGCTGAAGTCGGGCAACCACTGCACCTGGCTGTCGGCCACCTGCGCCAGCCTGGGGACTAGCCAGTCGAGTTGCGTCGGGAAGCGACGCTGGTCATTGGGGAGTGAGGCCGGCTCGATCAGCCTGGCGTTGAGGATCTCGCCGCCGAGGTTGGGGGCCCGCAGCAGGGAGACAAAACCCGATCCGCGCTGGGCCTGGATGGGAGTCAGTGTCTGGCAGGCGAACAGCATGGCCCGTTGCCACTGTCCCAGCTCCCCGGTGATCCGGCCGCGCAGCCCCGTCTCCTCGAACAGCTCGCGCAGGGCCGCCTGGGCCGGGGTCTCGCCCGCATCTATATAGCCTCCGCTCAGGCTGTAGCGATCGGAGATCCTGTCCTGCACCAGCAGCAGCGCCTGTTGATGCTTGATCACGCAGGCGGCGGCGCTGGGGGCGGCCTGGGCGCCGAACAGCGGGAAGAGCAACAGGAGCAGCAAACAGCAGGTTCGGATCATGGCGGCCGACGGGTGGGGATGAATGGCGGTAAGCCTCACAGAAATCAGATACTTGGGCAATGATTTCCTGCCATATATGGCCTGGTTTGAACCCGTTCCGGGCGGACAAGGATTGCCGTGCACCGAGGCAGTCCCTAGTATTGGCAGCTATTGTTCTTTTCATTCAACACTTCTTGGGGCCTTCCATGAGACAGATTGGTTTTTTCTTAGGGGTAGCCATCGGCGTCATTCTGATACTGTTCGGCAGCATCGTCATCTTCCAGGCCCTGCCCGCCGCACTGGACGTGCTGGAGATGCCGAGCCGCATCCCGTTCGTGCGCGAGGTCTACACCTGGCTGATGACCAGTGCCAATGGCCTCACCAGTCAACTGGAGCAGAACTTCCTGGAAGCGTTCCAGACGGTGCTCAAGCTGATACTGCTCATCACCTTCATGTGGGTCTGCGTCAAGCTGGTCAACATGGGGGTGCTGATCATCCGGGCCGGGGTAGACCTTATCCGCACCGCCATCGAGCACAGTGAAGACAAGGTGGCCAAGCCCACCGAGCAGGATCCCCATCTTCCCTGATCCGCCGAGGCAGTGTAGACAAGCAACAGGCCACCCTAGGGTGGCCTGTTGTCATCTTGGGCTGGCGTGCCGTGGGTGCTCAGTTGAGCAGCTTCTCCAGCTCGGCTTCGGCATCGGCCCTGGCCTGCTCGCTCTGCTGCGTGGTCCCCTTGTCAGCCGGTGCCGCGCTGGCGGCACCGGCCGCTGGCTTGGCAGCCTCGCTCAAGGCCTTGCTGGCCTGTTGCAGGGTGCTGGTGGCACTCTTGCTGGCCTGTTGCTGCACTGTGCCGGTGGCGCTGCTCACCGCCTGGGTAGCGGTGTCGGTCAGGGCTTTGCTGGCCTGTTGCTGCACCGTAGTGGTCACGCCACTCACCGCCTGCTTGGCGGAATCGGTCACGGCCTGATTGGCCTGTTGCAGGGGGCTGGTGGCGCTCTTGCTGGCCTGCTGCTGCACAGTGCCGGTGGTGCTGCTCACCGCCTGGGTGGCGGTGTCGGTCAGGGCCTTGTTAGCTTGCTGCTGCACCGTGTTGGTGGCGCTGCTCACCGCCTGAGTGGCGGTGTCGGTCAGGGCCTTGTTAGCTTGTTGCTGCACCGCATTGGTGGTGCCGCTCATTGCCTGCTTGGCTGAATCGGTCACGGCCTGATTGGCCTGTTGCAGGGGGCTGGTGGCACTCTTGCTGACTTGCTGCTGCACAGTACCGGTGGCGCTGCTCACCGCCTGGGTGGTGGCGTCGGTCAGGGCCTTGTTGGCCTGTTGCTGCACCGCGTTGGTGGCGCCGCCGACCGCCTGCTTGGCGGAGTTCGTCACGGCCTGGGTGGCACTCTGTTGCATGGCGCCCACCACATTGCCCAGCAGGGAACCGCTCGAACCGGTCAGCACCTTGCCGACGTCACCGAGGGCGGTGGCCTGGCTCTGCCATCCCTGCATCGCACTGGGCCAGCTCGGGGTCGCGGCGGTCAGGTTTTCACCGAACACCTGGGTCGCGCCATCGTTCTTCTGCAGCATGACGGAGAGCTGGTTGGTATCGGCGTTCCACACCATGCCGGCCTGCTTGGCGATATCCGGCACCGGGGCGTAGCGGGAGACGACGTAGAACAGCGGACCCTCCTGCTGCAACTCGTTGGCCGTCTTGAGCAGTTGCATGGTGTTGTCGTAATTCGGCCCCAGCATGGCGGTCATTCTGTCCTTGATCAGCGGCTGCTCGAACAGGTTGACTTCGTTCGGATCGAAACCGACCAGCGGCTTGAGCAGCGCCCACATCAACTGGCTGGTGGGGCTCATCAGCAGCAGGGGGGCAACGCAGGCGGACAACATCAGACTCAGGCAGGTAGCCTGCAGCAACGGCATGATACGCATTGACAACATATCCAAGTAATTATTTGATTAATAAGGGTATATATTGCCATATCCCGACAATATCACCTGAACTGGAGCGCCGCTTCCTGGCGGGATGCGGCGGTCGCTGGCAGGCTACCATATTGCCCCCGGAATGCCAGATGAGCCGATGTTTATTGGTCAAGTCGGCGACAATGATGGTCGCTTTAGTGGATCACACCCTCGTCGTCACAGGTTTCATCTCATGCTCAGAACCGCGTTTTATCTGTTTGCCCTGACGGGCCTCACCCCGGTGCTCGCCGCCCCGGCCGCCAACTCCCTCAGCCATGGGGTGGGGGCGGAGCTGGTGTTGCCGCTTGGCGCCTTGCCGGAGCGGGTCTGCTGGTATCAGGATCAAAAATACTCCCTCGGTGCCCGCATCCAGCAGGGTGACGGCTGGCTGGAGTGCGGCCCGCAAAACGCGCAGGAGAGCAACGGCCCCCTGGCCTGGCGCGAGCCTGTGGTGCGTCTGCCCGCCGCCAAAGGGGCCGCCAAAGGGGCCGCCAATAGAGAGACGATCAGCGTGGGCCAGTGAGGCTTTTCTTGATCCAGCTACAGACATGGAAGTGATCTCTGTCGCATAATGCGGCTCTTTCTTCTCTTGGCTGGGACCTAAGAAATGGCTCGTCGCTCTTCCAATATGCAACGTCGTCGCAGTAGTTGGTGGTACAAACGCCTGTTGGTACGGGAACGGGCAGAGCGCGAAGCGCGTTCCGTTCGGGATTGAAGCAGCATCGGTAAACGGAGCCCCAGGGCTCCGTTTTTTATTCATCAGACCGGGCGTCGCTCTTCCTCCCTTTATCCAATCCAACGCCGTCGCAGCAGTGGGTGGTACAAACGCCTGTTGGGTCGGGAACGGGCAGAGCGCGAGGGCGCTGCGTTCGGGATTGAAACAGCATCGGTAAGCGGAGCCCCAGGGCTCCGTTTTTTATTCCTCAGACCGGGCGTCGCTCTTCCTCCCTTTATCCAATCCAACGTCGTCGCAGCAGTGGGTGGTACAAACGCCTGTTGGGTTGGGAACGGGCAGAGCGCGAAGCGCGTTCCGTTCGGGATTGAAACAGCATCGGTAAACGGAGCCCCAGGGCTCCGTTTTTTATTCATCAAATATCTATGCTGCAAAAAAGGGGGGCCTGATGGCCCCCTTTTTGTATTGCATGCCGGCGGCCTAGCGCTGCAGGGCGGCCAGCGCCAGCTCGACCCGCTTGGCGTATTCCGGATCGGCCTGCTCCAGGTGCCTGAGCTGGACCGCGACTATGGCGTCATCCTCCACCTGGATGAGGGAGCGCGCCAGGTTGGCGGCGAGCCGTGAGCGCTGCCCCTCGTCCATGAGGCGGAACAGCTGGCCCGGCTGGCTGTAGTAATCGCTGTCGTAGTCGCGGAAGTCGTAGTGCAGGGCGGCCCCTTCCAGGCTCAGCGCCGGCTCGTGCTGCTCGCTCGGCTGCTGGGTGCCGAAGCGGTTCGGCTGGTAGTTCGGGCTGGCGCCGCCGTTGCCGTCGCTGCGCATGGCACCATCGCGATGGGCGCCGCTGAACGGGCAGCGGGGGGCGTTGACCGGCAGCAGGCCATGGTTGACCCCGAGGCGGTAGCGCTGGGTATCGCCATAGGAGAACAGCCGACCCTGCAGCATGCGATCCGGCGAGAAGCCGATGCCGGGCACCACGTTGGCCGGGGTGAAGGCGGCCTGCTCCACGTGGGCGAAGTAGTTGTCCGGGTTCTGGTTCAGCTCCAGCACCCCGACCGGGATCAGCGGGTAGTCGCCGTGGGGCCACACCCTGGTGAGATCGAAGGGGTGGATGTGGTAGCTGTGGGCCTCCGCCTCCGGCATCACCTGCACATAGACCTTCCAGCGCGGGAAGTCGCCCCGCTCGATGGCGTTGTAGAGATCCGCCTGGCTGCTCTCCCTATCCTGGCCGACCACGGTGGCGGCCTCTTCATCCGTGTAGAAGCTGTGACCCTGCTCGCTCTTGAAGTGGAACTTGACCCAGGAGCGCTCGTTGGCGTCGTTGATGAAGCTGAAGGTGTGGCTGCCGTAGCCGTTCATCTCCCGCAGGCTCTTGGGGATGCCGCGATCGCTGAACAAGATGGTGACCTGGTGCAGGGACTCCGGGTGACGGGACCAGAAATCCCAGGCGGCGGTGGCGCTGCGCAGGTTGGTGCGCGGATCCCGCTTCTGGGTGTGGATGAAGTCCGGGAACTTGAGAGGATCGCGGATAAAGAAGACAGGGGTGTTGTTGCCCACCAGATCCCAGTTGCCCTGCTCGGTGTAAAACTTCAAGGCGAAGCCGCGCACGTCGCGCTCGGCATCGGCGGCGCCCTTCTCCCCCGCCACAGTGGAGAAGCGCAGGAACACCGGGGTCTGCTTGCCGACGCTGTTGAACAGATCGGCCTTGCTGAACCGGCTGATGTCGTGGGTCAGGGTAAAGGTCCCGTAGGCGCCGGAGCCCTTGGCGTGAACCACCCGCTCCGGGATCCGCTCCCGATCGAAATGCGCCAGCTTCTCCATCAACCAGATGTCTTGCATCAGCACCGGACCACGGGGGCCGGCGGTGAGGCTGTTGTTGTTGTCGACGACGGGGGCGCCATTGGCGCTATGCAGGCTCTTGTCAGTCATGGGGCATCTCCTTGTGATGATGGGGGCACGATACGGCAAGGGGCGCGAGCGGGGCCAATTGGTCATCTCTAAGTGTTTGATAGGTAGCCCTAATGGAGTTGGCTACGGACACAAAGGGCGCTATTTTGGACGGATGTTTACGCATCAGGGAGGAGAGGGGATGATTGATATCAGGATTCGTCAGGCGGAGGCCGGCGATGCCCAGGGGCTGCGGGATCTCTATGCCATGCCAAAGGCTCAGGCAGGCACGCTGCAGATGCCCTATCCGACCCTGGCCATGTGGCAGCAACGGCTCGGTGAATACGGTGGTCATGGTCTGGTGGCCATAGTGGACGGCCTGCTGGTCGGTAATCTCGGGCTCTCGATCGAGCCGAATCCGAGGCGTCGCCATGTGGCTTCTTTTGGCATGGGGGTACGGGATGACTGGGCCGGCCGTGGGGTGGGCTCGGCCCTGCTGGGGGCGGCGGTGGATCTGGCGGATAACTGGCTCAACCTGCAGCGGCTCGAGCTGACCGTCTACAGCGACAATGCCCCCGCCATCGCGCTCTATCGCAAGTTCGGCTTCGAGCAGGAGGGCTGCGCGCCCGCCTATGCGTTCCGGCAGGGGCGCTTCGTGGATGCGCTCCATATGGGGAGAGTACGCGTAGCATGATCGACTATCGTGCCCGCCTGCGGCCCGCCATCCGGGCTCTGGAGCAGGATCCCGAGCTGAGCCTGACCGAGGTGGCGGCCCTGGCCTGCCTCTCCTGCTACCACTTTCACCGGATCTTCACCGCCGTCACCGGCGAGTCCCCCGGCGAGATGCAGCGCCGGCTGCGGCTGGAGCGGGCCGCGGTGGCGCTGCGTTACGGCCAGGCGCCGGTGACCAGCGTGGCCCTGGCGGCGGGCTTCGCCAGCTCCCAGGCCTTCGCCAAGGCGTTTCGCAAGCAGTTTGCCATGACCCCGGGTGAGGTACGCAGCCACCCGGAGCGGCTGCCAAACAGCAAAATCGGACACCTGGAGAGCAAGCATGGACACGCATCCGAGCCGGCCGCCGGTCATGATGAGGGGGTGTCAAACGAGAGGAGTTTCAGGATGAAAACCGAACAGATGAGTGGCCGCACCCTGGCCTATATTCGCGTCACCGGCCCCTATGGTGAGGGCTATGGCCCCGTCTGCCAGCGGCTCTATCAGTGGGCGGCGGCGCGCGGGCTGGCGGAGGCGGAGTGGATCTTCATCTACCACGACAACCCCGAGGTGACGGCGCCGGCCCTGTGTCGCACCGATATCGGGGTGACGGTGCCGGCGGGCACATCGACCCAGGGGGAGGTGGAGAGCCAGCTCATCCCCGCCGGCCGCTACGCCCAGTCCCGCTACCTCATCACGGATCGCAGCCAGTACGGCGCGCTGTGGCAGGAACACATCGGCGAGGTGGTGGCCGCCGGGCTGGAGTTCAGCGACGGCCCCTGCTTCGAGCTCTACCACAGCATGAGTGACGATCCCCTGCGCGACGATGTCAGCTTCTGTTCCAGCGTCAGGGGCTAGACCGCTCCCGACAGCAACGAGGCGCCCACGGGCGCCTCGTTGCATTCAAGACTGGCTGGGCACCTTGTCCCGACGGGATTTCCACCACCAGCGCAGCCGGATCTGGGAGATGAGCATACCCGCCAGCATCAGGCTGCAACCGACCGATGATGACGCGCTCGTCAAGATTGGCTGGGCACCTTGTCCCGGCGGGATTTCCACCACCAGCGCAGCCGGATCTGGGAGATGAGCATACCCGCCAGCATCAGGCTGCAACCGACGACGGCTCGTTCGTCCAGGGTCTCGCCGAGCAGCAGCACGCCCCCTATGGCGGCGAACACCGTCTCCAGGCTGAGGATGATGGCGGCGTGGGCCGGATGGGCGCCGCGCTGGCCGACCACCTGCAGGGTGTAGCCGATGCCGACCGACACCAGACCGGCGTAGAGCAAGGCCTGCCAGCCCGCCACGGCCCCCGTCAGGGTCGGCGTCTCGATGACGAAGGCGGTGGCCAGGCTGAGCAGGCCGCACACCAGGAACTGCACCCCGGCGAGGCGGATAGGCGCGACCCGGTTCGAGTAGTGATCCAGCACCAGCAGATGGATGGCCCAGAACAGGGCGCCGGCGACCTGCAACAGATCCCCGTAACCCATGCTGAAGTCTTCGGTCACGCTGAGGTAGTAGAGCCCGGCCATGGCGATGAGGGCGCCGACCCAGGTGTTGGTCCCGGTCTTGTGGCGCAGGGCCAGGCCGATGACGGGCACCAGTATGATGTAGAGGCCGGTGATGAAGCCCGCCTTGGCGGCCGTGGTGTAGAGCAGTCCCACCTGCTGCAGGGAGGCGGCACTGAACAGCACTGTGCCGGCGAGCAGGCCGCCGGTCAGCAGCAACCGGTGATCGCCGGACGGTTGCCCGGGTTGTGGCCTGGGCTGGCGTGATTTGAGCCACCACAGCAGCGGCAGCAGGGAGGAGGCGCCGAGCAGGAAGCGCAGGCCGTTGAAGGTGAAAGGCCCCATGTGATCCATCCCCAGGCGCTGGGCGACGAAGCCCAGTCCCCAGATGGCGGCGGCCATCAATAACATCATGTTCGAACGCATACGGATTCATCCCTGAGCAGGCGGTAGAAGAGGCACTCCTGAGCCCCCTTGCCACGATACCCTCGTGCGGGGGACTTTGTCGCCAGCGATTTGCATCTTTGGATCGAGGGGGAGGAGGTCAATCGCGGCACCATGGCGATGCAGGATCCCGATAGTGCTCAGCCATTGGCAATCCTGGCCAGCAAGGGCAACAGGGCGAGCAGCAGAACGGTGTGCAGGATCCAGAGTGTTCTCCGCTATTGGCGATCCTGGCCAGTAAGGGCAACAAGGCGAGCGGTAGCAGAATGGTGCGCAGGAGCCAGATCAGCCTGCAACGCTTCAGCCATTGGCAATCTTGGCCAGCAAGGGTAGCAGGGCGAGCAGCAGCAGGTTGCCGCGCAGGATCCAGATCACCCAGAACTGCTGCTGGATGGAGACCAGGGGCGGGCGCCCCTGGCGCAGGGAGCGGCGCCAGTGATGGAACAGCCGGCTGGGATAGCCGAAGCTGATGGCCATGGCGAAGAACAGCAGCAGCTTGGTGCGATAGCCGGGGTTGGTGAGCAGAGTGACCGGCGCCACCGGGTGGGCGAGCAGCAGCAAGACGCCGGTGATGAAGATGAGCAACAGCGCCACCGCCGCCAGGCTGTCTGCCAGCAGCAGCTTGCGAACCTGATCGATGGACATTCCGCGCCGGAACAGAAAATAGACCGAGGTCACGGCCCCGGTCAGGGTGATCACGGCGCAATAGTGCAGCGCCATCAACAGATCCGGGTTCAACATCGGAGCCAGTTCCCTCTCGTCGACCTCATCACAAGCTTCCTTTTGGACGCCATCCGGCGGGGCTGATATTCTGACACTACATCACATCTTACGGTAGCCGGGGGCCTGGATTGGCCAAGCGCGACAAGCGGGTTGTTACCACGCAAAACTGGTCCCTGGTTGCTCGCATGCGACTGGGGCTGGTATTGCTGTTTCTGCCGGTGCTGATGCTGGGCAGTATCTACTACCTGCACATGGAACGCAGCCTGCAAAGCGAGCTGCAGCAGCGCCTGCTCACCACCAATCAGCAGTTGCAGCACACCTTCATCGAGCCCTATCTCAACGAGCTTGAACGCCAGTTTATCCTGATTTACGACCGGGTGAAGGTCGAGGACTTCAGCGGCCCTGTCTTGCTGAACCCGGAACATTATCTGCGGGAGTGGGCGCTCTACAAGGGCGTCATCGCCGATCTCAGCTATGCCTATGTGGGCACAGCTCAGGGCAACATGCTGATCTACCCCGCGCCTGAGGTACCCGCCGAGTACGATCCCAGGTCCCGCCCCTGGTACCAGCTGGCCAGCCAGCATGTGGGCCAGATGGTGTGGACCGAACCCTATCAGGGCTATGGCGACTATCAGAACATACTGATGGTCTCCCTGGCGCGGGCGCTGGTGGACAAGCAGGGCAGGGTGCAGGGCGTGCTGGCCATCGATGCCGTGCTGGCCCCCTTCTCGGCCCAGCTGAATCGCCAGCCGGGCTCGGGTTATCAGATGATCATCAACTCGTCCGGTAAGGTGCTGGCAGGGCCGGATCCCGATCGGCTGCTCAAGTCCATGCCCTCTCCCCAGTGGCGCGCCCAGTTCAGCCAGAATGAGGGCATCTTCCTGGATGCCGAGTCCCGGCAGTACGTGGCCTACCGTCGTCTGCCCCGCTGGAACTGGGTGCTGATCAGCGTCCAGCCCGCGGCCAGCGTGCAGGCCGTGGTGACGAGCGCCTCCCTCAACGTGCTGGGGGTGGTGGTGCTGGCCAGCGTGCTCTATGTGCTGCTGGCCCTGCTCTGGGCCCGCAACTTCAGGCGCATGCTCGACGAGATCTCGACCATGATCCGGGCCAGCCGCCTGCGCCCCGACGATGTGCCTCAGGGGGGGATGCGCGAGCTCAGCCGGGTCTATGCCGAGCTGGCCGAGGTAAGCAAGGATTATCATGAGGTGCGCCAGCAGGCCAACATGGACAAGCTGACCGGCCTCTACAACCGGCGCTTCTTCGATGAGCGGCTGCAGCACCTGCTGCTCGAGCAGCAGCCCTTCTGCCTGGCCATGCTGGATCTCGACAACTTCAAGCGGGTCAACGATACCTACGGCCACCACACCGGGGACGTGGTGCTCAAGCGGGTGGCTGCGCTCGGCAACCAGCTGCTGGGGGATCATGGCTGGGTCTGCCGCTACGGCGGCGAGGAGCTGATGGTGCTGCTGGTCAAGTCGGATGTGCACTTCTGCCTGATGCTGCTCGAGCAGTTCCGGCTCGGGGTGACCTCGCTGGACTGGCGCGAACCCGGCCTCAGGCTGACCTTCAGCGGCGGGCTGGTGGCGAGCGTCCCCGGTCTGGATGCCAAGGGGTTGCTCGACATCGTCGATGCCGAGGTCTATCGCGCCAAGCGGGATGGCAAGAACCGCATCTACCTCGGCCAGCCGCCCGGGCCGGCCGAGGACGTCTCGCCCCAGGGGAGCCTGCTGAGCAACGAAGAGACCTGAGGGTCTCTTCTGTTTTCAGGCCGCCAGCCGCCAGCTCAGGGTCGGCCAGCTCAGCGCCTCGGCGACCTGGCGCAGGCTGGGGGCGGGGTTGACCGCATGGGGATGGGCCACCGCCCGCAGCAGCGGCAGATCGTTGTGGGAGTCGCTGTAGCCGTGGCTCTCCTGCCAGAGTCCGGCCTGGCCGGCGAACAGCTGCTCGATGCGGGCCACCTTGCCCTCTCTAAAGCTCAGGGTGCCCCGGGTCTGGCCGGTCAGCATGCCCTGCTGCTCCTCCAGCAGGATGGCGACGCAGTGATCCATCCCCAGCATCCTGGCCATGGGCGCCACCAGATGCTCGCCGGAGGCGGAGATCAGCACCAGCTCGTCACCGCGCTTCCGATGCCACTCGATGCGGGCCAGCCCCTCCGGGTAGATCCGTTCCCGCAGCACCCGCTCGGCGAAGTGCTGACACTGCTGATCCAGCCAGTGGCGGGACTTGCCCACCAGGGGTTGCAGGGTAAAGGCCATGTACTGGTGCATGTCCATCTTGCCCTGATGGTAGAGGGACATCATGGCCTGCTCCTCGGCGACCATGGCCGCCGGGGCCAGCTCCTGCGCCACCATGTGCTCCAGCCAGAGGCTGGCAGAATCCCCGGCAATCAGGGTCTCGTCCAAATCAAAGAGTGCCAGTGCCATATCGGCTCCTTGCTATTAAAACGGTGGTCACGCTGGTGGCGCAACCGGTGAAAAGAGAGTGCACGCCAAGGGGTTATGCTACCTCACACAGCTGATCCCGGGCGACCGTCAGGGTGACTGTGGTGCCCACCGCCAGCAGATCCCGGGCCGAGCGGTTGAGCAGATCCACCGTCAGCAGGCCGGCCGCGCACTCCACCTGGTAGCGGATGACGTTGCCGAGCAACTGCTGCTGACGCACTATGCCGGGCAGGCTGGGATCCTGGCTGTCGGCGCCCGCCGGCAGCAGGTTGATGGACTCGGGCCGCAG
The DNA here is from genome assembly GCF_019218665.1 of Aeromonas sp. sif2416. Lineage (NCBI taxonomy): Bacteria > Pseudomonadati > Pseudomonadota > Gammaproteobacteria > Aeromonadales > Aeromonadaceae > Aeromonas > Aeromonas sp. sif2416. The sequence goes on along the minus strand of NZ_JAHUXC010000017.1, from coordinate 48,041 downwards.
GGCCAGCTGGGTATGAGTGCGCGGGCCGCAGAGGGCGCTGGCCTGCTGCGGGGTCAGCAGGTTGTAGTGGCCGATGAAGCTCGCCACGAAGGCGCTGGCGGGCCTGGTGTAGATCTGCTCCGGCGTGCCGCTTTGTACTATCTCTCCCTCGTTCATCAGGAACACCCGATCCGACAGGGTCAGCGCCTCCTCCTGATCGTGGGTGACGAACAGGGTGGTCAGCTCGAGCCGCTGCTGGATCTCGCGGATCTGCAGGCGCAGGCTGCGACGGATGCGGGCATCCAGGGCCGACAGCGGTTCGTCCAGCAGCAGGATCCGCGGGCGCACCACCAGGGCTCGGGCCAGGGCGACCCGCTGGCGCTGGCCGCCGGAGAGCTCGCTCGGGTAACGGCGCTCGAAGCCGTCCAGCTCCACCAGACCGATCGCCTCCCTCACGCTGGCGGTCAGCTCCCGCCCCGGCTGGGGTTTCATTCTGAGGCCGAAGGCCACGTTGTCCCACACCGTCATGTTGGGGAACAGGGCATAGCTCTGGAACACCATGCCGATGCCGCGCTTCTGGGGGGCTTGCCAGGTGATATCCTCACCGGCGACCCGCACCTGACCGCCATCGACTGGGGTCAGCCCGGCCAGGGCGCGCAGCAGGGTGGACTTGCCGCAGCCGGAGGGGCCGAGCAGGGTCACCAGCTCCCCCTTGCGGATGCCGAATTCGATCCCTTCAAAGACCCTGGTCTCGCCGTAGGACTTGTGCAGTTGGCTTACTTCTAGATGGAACATGTTGGATCACCGATGGAATCTGTTCGCCGCCCAGGTGAGCAGCAGGGTCAGCAGGAAGTAGCTCATCACCAGCGCGCTGGTGAAGTGGCCCGAGGTGGATCTCATGTTGTAGAGATAGACCTGCAGCGTCTCGTAGCGGGTGCCCACCAGCATGTTGGCGAACACGAACTCGCCAAGCAGGAAGGAGAGTGACAGGAACAGCGCCGCCAGCAGCCCCTTGCGCAGGCAGGGCAGCACCACCAGGGCGAAGGCGCGTCCGCTGCTGGCGCCGAGCAGGTGGGCGGCATCCATCAGATCCTTGAGCGGCACCCCCTGCAGGCTGTTGGCCAGTGCCCGGTACATGAAGGGCAGCACTATGGTGAACCAGGTGCCGATCAGGATCCAGGGCGTGCCGATGAGGGGTAGCGGGCCGCTTGAGTAGATCTGCAGCAGCCCCACCGAGGAGACCACGGGCGGCACCGCGAAGGGCAGCAGGATCAGCAGGTTCATCCAGGGATCCAGACGGGGGAAGTAGTAGGCCACCACCAGCACGGTCGGCACCAGCACCAGGGTGCCCAGCAGCAGGGTCGCGAAGCAGACCAGCAGGCTGCGGCCGAAGGCGGCGAGGAAGCGCGGATCTCCCCACAACTTCAGATACCAGTCGAGGGTGAGGCCATCCGGCAGCAGGGTCGCCCCCCAGCGGGTGGAGAGGGAATAGACCAGGGTCGCCAGCAGGGGCAGCAGCAGGGTGGCTACCAGGGCGCTCAGCACCCAGCGCGGCCAGCTTGGTTTAAGATCATGCATGCCGCGTCCTCCCATTCTGATCGCGGCCGTCGCCACTGGCGCCTTGTGACTGGTTGATGGCATCCAGCGTGCTCGACACCAGACTCGGTTTAAGGTCACGCATGCTTGTTCCCCCTGTTCACATAACTCCTCTTCAGCAGCCACTGGTTGGCGGCCGTCACCACACCCAGCAGCAGCATCAGGATCACCGCCAGCGCCGCCGCCAGATTGGGCTCGAGGAAGATGTCGCCGGAGACCAGGCTGGCCACCCGGATGGTCACCAGATTGAAGTTGCCGGTGGTGAGGGCGTAGGCGGAGGCATAGGCCCCCACGGCGTTGGCAAACAGGATGATCAGGGTGCCGAGCAGGGCCGGGGTCAGCACCGGCAGCGCCACGTGCCACACATACTGCCGCTTGCTGGCACCGAGCAGGGCGGCGGCCTGGGGCCAGTCATCCTGCAGCGCATCGAAGGCCGGGTAGAGCAGCAAGAGGGCGAGGGGGATCTGGAAGTAGCTGTAGATGAGGATGAGCCCAGCGCCCGAATAGAGGTTGAAGCCGTCGATCCAGCCCCAGGACTTGAGCAGCAGGGTGAGGGCGCCGTTGATGCCGAGGATGATGATGAAGGCGAACGCCAGCGGCACGCCGCTGAAATTCCCGGTCATGGTGACGAAGGCGAGCAGCACGCGCTTGACCCGCTCGCCGCTGTGGCGCAGCGCCGCCGCCCCGAGCGTGCCGATGACCAGCCCCGCCAGGCTGGCGATGCCGGCGATGCGCAGGGAGTTGCCAAACGACTGCAGGTAGAAGGGGGAGCTGAGGATCTCCCGGTAATAGGCCAGGCCCCAGCCATCCGGGGTCTGAAAGCTGCCCACCAGCACCCAGACCATGGGGGCGAGCTGGAACAGGATCAGCAACAGGGCGAAGGGCAGCAGCACCAGGGCCGGCAGCCAGTGGCGACGGACGGGGCGCGGGATCGCGTCTTGATCCGCCAGGATCCTCGTGCTGGCAGGCATCATCAGTGCACCTCCCGCAGGCAGGCTGCCTTGAGCAGTTGGGGGCCGCGCGGCTTGTCGTGGGCAACCCCGAGCAGCTCGGCCATCAGGGCGCAGAGCTGGGTCTGTTGCAACTGCTGATCAGGCCCCTCCGGCCAGCGGCTGACGAAGGCGTCGCCAAACAGCCAGAGCGGCACGTTGCGCTCCTCGGGCAGGGTGCCGCCGTGGCTCAGATCCTCGTTCATGCCGTGATCCGCGGTGACCAGCACCTGATAGCCTTCCGCCAGCCACTGGGGCAGCAGATCGGCCAGCAGGCTGTCCATGCGCCGCGCCTGATTGCGGTACTGGCGGGAATCGAGCCCGAACCTGTGGCCCGCATCATCCACCCCCATGGGGTGGATCAGCAGGAAGTCGGGGTCATGCTGGGTCCTGAGCCACTCGCCGTCCATCAGCAGATGGCTGTCGGGGTAGCCGTCGTCCCAGTAGAAGCAGCCGTGCTGGATCGGCAGTTGCTCGTCCTGGGTGAAGCGATCCCTGGCCACCTGCCAGGGGCTGCGATTGTAGAGCTCGCTCACCCAGTGATAGGCCGCGGCCGCGGTGCCTTTGCCGCCGGCGCGGGCGAGATGGAAGATGGAGTCGTGCTGGCTGAGTCGGCTGACGCCGTTGTGGGTGATGCCGCTCGCCACCGGCGGCACCCCGGTCAGGATGCACTCGTAGAGCGGCCGGGAGAGGGAGGGCAGGGCGCAGCTCAGGGTCGTGAACAGGCCGCGTTCCGCCTCCACCATGCCTGTGAGGTAGCCCATGGCATGGGCTACCTCGGCAGACAGGCCATCCACAAGTACCAGTATCACCTTGTGTTGCACTGGCACTCCTTACTGCATGTTGATCATGACGGTTTCCTGCCACTGGCGCGGCAGGGCCTTGGAGCTCTGCTCCCAGGCGGCATGATCGCTGACCGGTTTGGCGTTGGCGTATTGCTCGGCCGGCAGCAGCTTGGCCTTGACGTCATCCGGCAGCACCACGTTGCTGCGGATGGGGCGGGCGTAGCCGCGCGCCAGGTTGACCTGACCGGCATCGGAGAGGATGTATTCCCGCGCCAGCTTGGCGGCGTTGGGGTTCTTGGCCCACTTGTTGATGATGGTGGTGTAACCGGCGATGACGGAGCCGTCGCTCGGGATCACCACGGCAAACTTGTTCGGGTCTATCTGGTCGCGGTAGTTGAGGGCGTTGAAGTCCCACAGCACGCCCACCTCCACCTCACCCTTCTCGATGTTGGCGATGGTCGGGTCGTTCAGCGACAGGCGGCCCTGCTTGGCCAACTGGCCGAACAGCTCCAACGCGGGCTTGAGATTCTTCTCGCTGCCGCCGGTGGCATAGGCCGCCGCCAGCACGCCGTTGTTGGCCTGGGAGGCGACACCCACATCCCCCAGGGTCACCTTGTAGTCACCGCCGAGCAGGGACTGCCAGCTGGTGGGGGCGGCCTTGACCAGATCCTTGTTGATCAGGAAGGCGATGGTGCCGGTATAGGCCAGCATCCAGTGACCGTCCGCATCCTTGGCCCAGTTCGGGATGTCCGCCCAGGTGGAGGGTTTGTAGGGCTGGGTGACCCCCTGCTTGACCGCGACCGGGCCGAAGGCGCCGCCCACGTCGCCGATGTCGGCGGTGGCATTGTCCCGCTCGGCGGCGAACTTGGCGATCTCCTGGGCCGAGCTCATGTCGGTGTCCTGGTGCTTGATGCCGTACACGCTGCCGATCTGCTGCCAGGTGTCCTTCCAGTTGGCCCAGCTGTCCGGCATGCCGATGCTGTTGAGCTGGCCTTCGCCGCGGGCGGCTTTCTCCAGATCCGCGATGTTGTCGGCGGCAAACAGTGGCTGACTGATGGCCGCCATGGCCAGTGCACTTGCGATCACGATTTTCATCATCCCATCCCTCTGGACTAGGTCAGTTAAGGTTCGAGAGGGATGCTAGAGGGGAAATATGACGGTGGCGGGGCGCTTTGATGGCAGTTTGATGACGGTTTCCGGCCGGGTTGCCAATGAGCGTCAACTCGACGATGGCGGGTACAAGGATGGCCCTTTGATGACGGCGACCCTGTCACGGGGCTGTCATCCTGCCGGGTTACAACCCAGAGTCGATAGCGGCTGGTCTATGCCAGCCATGAGCCACAGGGACCCGACAGTGAGCAACCGCAGAGAGCCATCCAAGAGTGAACAGATTTGCCAGATCCTGCGCCGCTACATCGGCAGCGGCCAGCTGGTGGCGGGACAGCAGCTGCCCGCCGAGCGCGCCCTGAGCGAGCGCTTCGCCACCACCCGCATCACCATCAAGGAGGCGCTTTCGAGCCTGGAGGCGGACGGCCTGATCTACCGGGCCGAGCGGCGCGGCTGGTTCGTGGCGCCGCCCAGGCTCACCTACGATCCCGCCATCCACACCCACTTCCACCAGTGGATCGGCGAGCAGCAGCGGGTGGCCGAGACCCGGGTGCTGGCCCACGGCGGCGCCCTGGCCAGCAGCGAGCTGTGCCACTGGATGGGGCTGGCCCCCTTCACCCCGCTCTACGAGATCCGCCGGCTGCGGTTGATCGACGCTCGCCCCGTGCTGCACGTCAGCCACCATCTGCTGGCCAGCCGCTTCCCCGATATCGCCGGCGCGCCGTTGGCGAGTTCCCTCACCGAGCTCTACCTGCAGCGTTATGGCATAGGCCAGGGCGGGGCCAGCCTGGAGATCACCCCCTCGGCGGCACGGGGCCCCATCGCCCGCGCCCTCAACCTGGCGGAGGGGAGCGCCGTGCTGCGGCTGGTGCGGGTCAACTACGACGAGCGGGGTGGGCTGGTGGACTGCGACATCGAGCACTGGCGCCCCGATGCCATCCGCATCAGCCTGGATACCCGGGCCCTGCAAGTCGCCAACGGGAGGCGCCTGCAGGAACCGATGCTGGATTAGGGACGCTCGGGGGCTATCCAGGCGGCGCGGGAGGGTTCAATGGCGATCCGCATCAGCCTGGATGGCCGTGCCATGCCGCCGCCCGGCGAGGGGAGGCGGCAGACGCGGATAACAGGTGAGGAAGGCGCAGCGGATCCCGGCAGGATCCTGCGGGATCAGTTGTCGATGTTGGGGATCAGGTCGTCGAAGCTCTGGTAGCCGCAGTCGGCCAGCTGCAGCGACATGGTGTAGGTCTTGCTGCCCTCCCGCTGGCCGATGGCGGGGCGGTTGAGCTTGAGCTCCTGATGCCAGTACTCCTTCATGCGGTCGATCAGCGCCAGCGCCTCGGCCTCGTCCAGGTGGAGCTGACAGAGCGCCATGTAGTTGTTGGACTTGTGCATGTTCTCCACCAGATAGTCCCCCAGCACCGCCATGGCCTGCCTGGCCTGCTGGCGGGCGAAGCGGCTGTGTTGCTCGAAGCTGATGCGCTCGCTGATGAGGAAGTGGTAGCTGTTGTCGATGCCGAGCTGCAGTATGCCGAGCTTCTCCAGCTTGCGCAGGTAGAGGTAGCAGGAGGCATCGGTCAGGCCATACTCCCGCTTCAGATCGATCAGGGTCTTGTCGCGCCAGAAGATGTTGGCGAGGAAGGCGTAGAGCCCGGGCTCCTTGTGGAATGCCTCATCCTGCTCCTGGGTGAAGACGGCGCGGCGGCTCTGGGCATCCTGGGTGCGGTCCAGCAACTCCTCGAACGACAGTCCCACCAGGTGACAGATCTCCAGCAGGGTGTCGAACGGCAGGGAGGGCTTGTTCATCATCCGCTTGATGGTGGCGATGGAGACACCCATGGCCTCGGCCAGAGTCTGGTAACGGATCCCCTTGTCGGTCAGGGTCTTCTTCAGGGTGTCGAGAACATGGTTGGCCAGGGTCTGGCTGTAGGTCATGCAACTATTCCTTTATCTGCATTTTTAGTCGTGTCAGAAAGTGAGTTATTTTTCTGTTTTGGGCTCAGATTTTGACACCTGTAAAAACCAGAGGAAATAAACCCGGCGAAAACGGCTGAAATGGCCTGACCAGTTATGAGGCAAGGTGGCAGATAATGACACTCTACGGTGCATATCCTTCAACCTTTCAACATTTTGCTGGTGATGCATAATACATCGCACATAATTCAACTCGAATCGGATTCATGACCTTCCTGGTTGAGAAAACGATTGTTTGCTTCCAATTTAAGGGTTTTTTTAACCGCAAGGTTTTATTCTTTCCTGGCATTGAGCGGAACTCGCAAGAGGTCCGCTTTTTCTTTTGTCCGAATCTGAGCCTGTCGTCAAGGATGGGGCGCATTTTTCGACACTTTCCCCCGGATCCGGGCTCAAACCATAGGGCTCACTCCCCCTTGCAGGGGAACAGCTTGGGGATCTCCCGCACCAGCCAGCTCTTGGCCTTGCCCATGGTATCCCGCCGCCAGGCCAGCACGACCTGGATCTGATGGCGATACTCCGGGCCTATCACCTTGAGGCGCCCCGCCTTGATGTCCTCCTCGATCCAGCTCAACGGCATGGTGCCCACGCCGATCCCGGCCAGCAGGGCGTCGCGTTTCTCGCTCATGGTGCTGACGGTGAGGCGCGGCTGCTTGTCGAGCAGCCGGTAGGTGAGCACGGGTTTGCGCAGGGCCGAGTCGGCGATGGCGATGGCGCGGTAGCGGCGCAGGGTATCGTCCGCCAGGGGCTCCGGCTCCTGGTGCAGCGGGTGATCCGGGTGGGCGACATAGAGCATCACCTCCTCCTGCAGCGGCTGGTGCTTGATGCCGGTCAGCATGATGTCGGGGTTGAGGGAGGAGATGAGCAGATCGGCGCGGCCATCTTCTAGGCACTCCCAGCTGCCCGCCAGCACCTCGGCCCGCAGCCGCAGCCGGGTGTCGGTGAGCTCGGCCAGGCGCTCCACCAGCGGGTAGAGTGCCTGCAGCGGCACCAGAGCATCCACGGCTATGGTGATGTCGGTCTCCCAGCCACGGGCCAGGGCCCGGGTCTCCCCCACCAGATGCTCGGCGGCCTCTAGCAGCACTCGGCCCCGCTCCAGCAGCATGCGCCCGGCCGGGGTGAACTTGGTGCGATGGCCGCTGCGATCGAACAGCATGGCGCCCAGCTCGTCTTCCAGCTTCTGTACCGTGTAGCTCAGCGCCGACGGCACCTTGCCCAGTTCATCGGCGGCGGCCGCGAAGCTGCCACGGCGCTCGATGGCATCCAGCACCCGGATGGCCTCCAGGGTCAGCGCCCGCTCCTTGTTCCCATCTTTGGCCATATCTACCCTTCAATTTTTTTGAATATGTTTGCCAGATTATCTCGCTAACAAGTTAAGACAAGCGACTCTATTATTCAATCACCGCTCGGACAGGATGGTTCAGCGACCAAATAAGTGCAGTTCAAGGCTGTGACCCCTCTCAAACAGGCGGTCAGTCGTCAGTAAAAGAACAACATAATATTTGAATAGTCTCTTGCATGGAGGCATTGGCCCAGGCCGAACGGCCTATCAATGACATAACAATTCAAGAGAGAAATGAGCATGAAAAACCTAATCAAGATGCTGGCCGTTGCAGGCCTGATGACCGCTGGTGCCGCCCAGGCCAGTGTCCCCGCCGACTTCAACGCCGCGCCTGGGGTCCTGTTTGTCAACTGGCAGGCCAGTGCCGCCGTCGACGGCCCTGCCAACCCCATGCTGGAGGTGCGTGACGAGTCTGGCGATGTGCTGGCATCCGTCCACGCCAGCCTGACGGGCACCCAGCAGGTGAAGATCCCGAGCCGCACCCAGGGCAACCTGACGGTCAGCCTGGGTGATCAGAGCAGCAGCTACCGCATCCCGTACGGGGTGGGTGGCGGTCGCCAGCGTTAATCAACCGTATCGATATTTGAGGAGCACACCATGATGAAATTGAGAGCCGCAGAAGAGCGAGGTCATGCCAACTTTGGCTGGCTGGACGCGCGTCACAGCTTCTCGTTCGGGCACTACTATGACCCGGACTGGATGGGACACTCGGTCTTGCGGGTCATCAATCAGGATCTGGTGTCGCCGGGTGGCGGATTCGCCACCCATCCTCATGCCAACATGGAGATCCTGACCTGCGTGCTGAGAGGCACCATAGAGCACAGGGACAGCCTCGGCCATGCCGAGCAGATCCCGGCCGGGGATTTCCAGCTGATGAGCGCAGGGTCCGGCATCCGGCACAGCGAGTACAACCCCTCGCAGACCGAGCCACTCTCCCTGTTGCAGATCTGGATCGAACCGAATGAATACGGCACTACCCCAGGCTATCAGCAGAAGAAGATAGAAGCCCAGCCCGGGCTGACGCTGGTGGCGTCACCCGAGGGTGAGGAAGGATCCTTCAGGATCCGCCAGCAGGCCAAGGTATGGCGACTGCAACTTGCCGCAGGGGAGACCCTCGAATGGGCATTGCAAGGCCGGCATGGTTACCTGCATATGATCTCGGGGGAGCTGACTGGCAACGGTCTGGCTGCCCGACCCGGCGATGGCCTGCTCAGCCGTGACGAGCAGGCCTGGGCGCTCACCGCCTCCCAGGCCAGTGAGGCCCTGTTATTTGATCTGCCCTGATAAATAAATCTTGGCGAAATGAATGAGTTAACAATTCGGTCTTACACTATTAACACAGTAATGGGTAATCAAAGGAATCTGATGATGGACAAGATGAAAGACGTGGCACTGCTGGTGAGTCGTGTACTGCTGGCGCTGATGTTTGTGATTGCGGGCTGGGGCAAGATCGGCGGTTATGCCGGTACCCAGGGTTACATGGAAGCCATGGGCGTGCCCGGGGCCGTGCTGCCGCTGGTGATCCTGCTGGAACTGGGTGGCGGTCTCGCCATAGTGCTGGGCCTGTTTACCCGTAGCATCGCCGTGCTGCTTGCCGGTTTCACCCTGATGGCGGCCTTCCTCTTCCACTATCAGCCTGCCGAACAGATGCAGATGCTGATGTTCATGAAGAACCTCTCCATCGCCGGTGGCTTCCTGGCCCTGGCGGCGGCCGGTGCGGGGGCCTTCAGCCTGGATGCCCGTCTCGGCAAGAACTGGTAATAGCCTGATAGTTCGAGTTTTCCAACGCCTTTGGCCGGTGCAGCAGCACCGGCTTTTTTATGCCCGCCAGTGCCTCCTATCCGGAATTGTGCCGACGCCGTGATCGGCGGCCGCAAGCGCCTTTTGCATCTTCCCCCCCGATCCCCGACAATCCCATTTCGTGTGAAGTGACGGGAATGACTCACATTTTCTCGCGCGCACCCCTCTTTCGAATTGGCGGGAGTCGTCCATGTTTACCCTCTACCACTCCAATCAGCTGGATCTGCTCAAAGAGTTGCTGGTGAACCGCATCCGGCAGGCCCCCCTCTCTCACCCCTTCCAGCGGGAACAGATCCTGGTGCAGAGCCCCGGCATGGCCCAGTGGCTCAAGCTGGAGCTGGCCAAGGCCTTCGGCATCGCCGCCAACATCGACTTCCCGCTGCCCGCCAGCTTCATCTGGGAGATGTTCACCCAGGTGCTGGCGGATGTGCCGCGCCAGAGCCCCTACAACAAGGGCTCCATGAGCTGGCAGCTGATGACCATATTGCCGGCCTTGCTGGAGCGGCCCGCCTTCGCCCCCCTTGCCGCCTATCTGGGGGGCGCCGAGGAACAGGATCCGCAGGCAGATCCCCGGCAGGAGCCCGAACAGGTGCGGCTGTGGCAGCTGTGCCAGAAGATCGCGGATCTGTTCGACCAGTATCTGGTCTACCGGCCGGACTGGATCGCCCGCTGGGAAGAGGGTGAGGGTCTGGGGCTGGAGCTGGCGGGGGTGAGCGGCCAGGATTGGCAGCCCGAGTTGTGGCGCGAGCTGGTGGCCCGCACCCTGGCGCTGAGCCCGAGCGGCTATCACAGAGCCAACCTCTATGAGGAGTTTATCCAGGGGCTGCAACAGATCGCCGAGCTGCCGGGCAGGTTGCCGGAGCGGGTGTTCGTGTTCGGCATCTCGGCGCTGCCGCCGCGCTACGTGGAGGCGCTGCAGGCCCTCGGCAGCCGGGTGGAGGTGCACCTGTTCATCACCAACCCCTGCCGCTACTACTGGGGGGATCTGCTGGATCGCAAGACGCTCGCCCGGCTGGCCAACAAGCTCAAGCCCGGTACCGACATCGGGACCCTGCAGGGGCCGGCCAACCCGCTGCTCGCCTCCATGGGCAAGCTGGGGCGCGACTACCTGCACCAGTTGATGGAGCTGGAGGTGCCCCAAATAGAGGCCTTCGTCGATATCGACGACCTCGATGCCAAGGGCAATGTCAGGCTGCTGCGCGCCATCCAGAAGGATGTGCTGGAGCTGGCAGAGCGGGGCGCCGGTCGGTTCGATCTGGACGGCAGCCAGCACAAGAGCCCGCTCGATCCGGCGGATGGATCCCTGCAGATCCACGCCTGCCACGGCCCGATGCGCGAACTCGAGGTGCTGCACGATCGGCTGCTAGGGCTGTTCGAGCAGGATCCGAGCCTCACCCCCAAGGACGTGGTGGTGATGATGCCGGATGTGAACAGCTACGGCCCCTACATCCAGGCGGTGTTCGGCGCTCGCGGCCAGATCCCCTTCGCGGTCTCGGATCGCGCGGCGAGTCAGGAGAGCCCGCTGCTGCAGAGCTTCCTCGCCCTGCTGCGGCTGCCCAATGCCCGCTTCGGGGCGGGGGAGCTGCTCGCCATCCTGGAGGTGCCCGCCGTGCTGCGCCGCTTCGAGCTGGATGACGGCGAGTTCAACCAGCTGCGGGTCTGGGTGCAGGAGACCGGCATCCGCTGGGGGCTGGACGATGCCTATCCGCAGCGCTTCGACTTGCCGCCGCTCAGCGGCAACAGCTGGCTGTTCGGCCTGCGCCGCATGCTGCTCGGCTTCGCCATGGGGGATGGCGAGCCGGTGGCGGGGATACTGCCCTACGCCGACATCGAGGGTCAGCAGGGGCTGGCGCTCGGCAAGCTGGCCTGGTTTGTGGATTCTCTCGCCGAGTTCCTGCCCCGCCTGCAGCAGGCGCAGAGCCTGCCCGGCTGGGTCGCCTGCCTCAACGAGCTGCTGGATCGCTTCTATCTGGCGGACGAAGAGGAGGAGCGGTTGCTGCAACTCATCCGCAGCCAGCTCGCCGAGTGGCAGGCCCAGCTGGGTGAAGCGCGTTTCGACCACCCCATCAGCCCTGAGCTGCTGCAGGACTACCTCGGCAATCAGCTCGGCGAGCAGCGCTCCAGCCAGCGTTTCCTGGCCGGTCAGGTGAACTTCTGCACCCTGATGCCGATGCGCTCCATCCCCTTCAAGCAGGTCTGCCTGCTCGGCATGAACGACGGCGTCTACCCGCGCACCCTGGCTCCCATGGGCTTCGATCTGATGGCCACGGCCTCCCGCCGCGGGGACAGATCCCGCCGGGACGATGACCGCTATCTGTTCCTCGAGGCGCTGCTCAGCGCCCAGCAGGGGCTCTACATCAGCTATCAGGGCTTCAGCGCCGAGGACAACAGTCCCAAGGTGCCCTCTGTGTTGCTGGCGGAGCTGGTCGACTATGTGCGCCAGGGCTTCGTGCTGGCGGGGGACGAGACGCTCCCCGACGAGGTCTCCGGCGAGCGGCTGCTCGCGCACCTGGTGGTCGAGCACCCGCTCACCCCCTATAGCCATAGTTACTTCTACCCCGAGCCCGATTCTGAACATGAGTCGCGACTCTTTACCTATGCCACCGACTGGCTGCCGGCCCTCAATCCGGTGGCGGGGGCGAGCAACTTCCAGAGCGGCGAGCTGCCGCTGCCCCCCGAATGGGGCAAGGAGCAGGGGCTGGAGCTGGCCGAGCTGCTGCGTTTCTATCGCCAGCCGGCCCGCTACTTCCTCAACCGCCGCCTCAAGGTGTGGTTCGAGTTGAACGAGGCGAATATCGAGGATAGCGAGCCGTTCGAGCTGGACGGCCTGCAGCATTATCAGCTGAAAAGCCTGCTGCTGGAGGCCCACCTCCGGGAGGGCAACAGCCCGGAGCGGAGCGATAGTGTGAACAAGCGGCGCGAGCGGCTGCGCCTCTCCGGCCAACTGCCACAGGGCTGGTTCGGCAACCTGCTGCTCGACGATCTGGACGAGCAGATGGGCAGCCTGGCCGAGCGCCTGCGCCCCTGGCTCGCCGGTGAAGAGGATGGCGGCAAGCAGGCGGTGGAGATCGACATCGCCCTGGCCCAGGGCCAGTTGCAGGGCTGGATCGACACCCAGCGGGGCCGCCAGCTGATCGTCAAGCCCGGCAGCTTCAACGGCAAGGATCTGCTGCTGGGCTGGGTCCAGCACCTCTGCCTCGCCCTGAGCGAGGCCCCCGGCGACACCCTGCTGCTCGATGCCAAGCTGGGCTGGCGACTGCCCGCGCTGTCCGCCGACGAGGCGCGGCCCAGGCTGGCGGCGCTGGTGGCGCTCTGGCAGCAGGGGATGAAGCGGCCGCTGCCCTTCTTCCCCAACACCGCCTGGGACTGGCTCAAGGCCATCGAGAAGGATCCGGACAAGCCGGAGGCCGCCGACAAGGCGGCGCTGGCCCGTTTCCAGGGCGGCTGGCAACTGATCGGTGAGGGCGAAGACCCCTATGTCGCCCGCTGTTTCCCCGCCCTCGACGAGGAGGTGCTGAGCCAGTTGCAGGCGCTGGCCCGCGAGCATCTGACCCCGCTGCTCAACTGCCTGGAGGAGCTGAAGTAATGGCCCAAGCACTCAATACCCTGCGCTTCCCCCTCCATGGCGAGCGGCTGATCGAGGCCTCTGCCGGGACCGGCAAGACCTACACCATCGCCGGCCTCTACCTGCGGCTGCTGCTGGGCCACGGCCCGTTCATCGAGGAAGGGGAGGAGGCGGGTCAGCCCAGCGCCCACGAGCGGCCGCTGTCGGTGACCGAGATCCTGGTGGTGACCTTCACCGAGGCCGCCACCGCCGAGCTGCGGGGGCGGATCCGCGCCCGCATCCACGAGGCTCGCCTCGCCTTCCTGCGCGGCGAGAGTCCGGATCCGCTGCTGGCCCAGCTATTGCTGGAAGTGGAGGACCACGAGCAGGCGGCGCGCCGGTTGCTGGCCGCCGAGCGGCAGATGGACGAGGCGGCGGTGTTCACCATCCACGGCTTCTGCCAGCGGATGCTGAAACAGAACGCCTTCGAATCTGGCGCCCTGTTTGAAACCGAATTCCTGACCGACGACAGCCAGCTCAGGCTGCAGGCGGTGAGCGACTACTGGCGCGCCGAGTTCTATCCGGTGGACGAGGCGCTGGCCCGGGCGGTACGCCGGCAGTGGCCGAGCCCCGCCGCCCTGCTGCGGGACATGAGCGGCTGGCTGGACAACAGCGAGCTGGAAATACGTCCTCAACTGGGGGATGAGACCCTGGCCGAGCGTCATGAACAAGCCATGAGCCGCATTGAGGCGATCAAGCAGGGCTGGCTCAGTCAGCTTGACGAGATACGCCGCCAGACCGAGGGTCAGATCAAGCTCTATACCGGCAAGAACTACGAAGGTTGGCTCGGCAAGATCACCGACTGGGCACAAGACCCGACCACTGGCTACGCCTTGGCCAAGGATCTCGAGCGCTTCGGTCAAGAGGCATTGGAAGCCAAGCTGAGCAAGGGCAAGGCGCTGCCGAGCCTGCCACTGTTCACGCAGATCGACGAACTGCTGGCCAGCCGCCCCGGCATCCGGGATCTGATCCTGCAGCGGGCCGCGCGGGTGGTGCGCGAGCGGATGCGGATCAGCAAGCGTCAGGCCCATCAGCTGTCGTTCGACGACCTGCTCAAGGATCTCGACGGGGCGCTCGGCTCCAACCTCGGTGACCGACTGTGCGAGCGCATTCGCGCCAGCTACCGGGTCGCCATGATCGATGAATTCCAGGACACCGATCCCCAGCAGTACCGCATCTTCCATCGACTCTATGGCGGTCAGCGCGACACTGCGCTGTTGATGATCGGTGACCCCAAGCAGGCCATCTACGGTTTTCGCGGCGCCGACATCTTCACCTACATCCAGGCGCGGCGAAATGTGAGCGCCCACTACACCCTGGGTCGCAACTACCGCTCCAGCGGCGCCCTGGTGGCGGCGGTCAACGGCCTGTTCGAGCGGGCCAGGGATCCCTTCATCTACGAGGCGGACATCCCCTTCCTGCCGGTGGAGGCGCAGGGCAAGGGCAAGGCGCTGCGACTCGATGGCCAGGTCGCCCCCGTGCTGCACTGCTGGCAGCTCGGTGGCCAGCCCACCTTCAACCGGGGGGATTACCAGAGTCTGATGGCCCGCGCCACGGCGGCCGAGATCCACCGGCTGCTCAGCCTGGCCCGGGAGGAGCAGGCGCTGATCGGCGACCAGGCGGTCAAGGCGGGGGATATCGCCGTGCTGGTGCGCACCGGCGCCGAGGGACGGCTGGTGCAGCAAGAGCTGGCGCGGCTCGCCATCGCATCCGTCTACCTGTCCAATCGCGAGAGCGTGCTGGCACAGGTGGAGGCGCGGGAGATCCTGCTCATCCTGCACGCCTGCCAGAACCCGAGCGAGGAGCGCAGCCTGCGGGCGGCGCTGGCCACCGGCCTGTTCGATCTCGACGCCAGGGCGCTCGACACCCTGGCATCGGACGAGCGCGCCTGGGAAAGCACGGTGCAGGAGTTCGTGGAGTACCGCAAGATCTGGCACCGCCGCGGCGTGCTGGCCATGCTGCGGGCCCTGCTGCACGGGCGCAATCTCGCCTCCTCCCTGCTGGCGAGCCCCTACGGGGAGCGGCGCCTCACCAACTTCCTCCATCTGGGGGAGCTGCTGCAACAGGCGAGTGGCGAGCTGGACGGGGAGTATGCCCTGCTGCGCTGGCTGGGGGAGGCGATCGCGCACCCCAACGGCCAGGTGGCGGAGCAGGTACTGCGGCTCGAGTCCGAGCGCAAGCTGGTGCAGATAGTCACCATCCACAAATCCAAGGGGCTGGAGTACCCGCTGGTGTTCCTGCCCTTCATCTGCAGCCATCGCGCCGCCGAGACGCCGCTCTATCACGAGGCGGATGAGGCGGGCAATCACACCATTCTCGATCTGACCGGCGCCGAAGGCTCCCTGGCCGAGGCGGACAGGGAGCGGCTCGCCGAAGACTTGCGGCTGCTCTATGTGGCGCTGACCCGGGGCGTCTACGCCACCTGGCTAGGGCTGGCCCCGGTGCGCTCGGGCAGCGGCAAGTCCGAGACCACGGATCTGCACCACACCGCCATCGGCTATCTGTTGCAGAAGGGGGAGGCGGGCGACGCCAGCACCCTGGCCACCGCCTTGCAGGAGCTGGCCCAGGCGCTGCCCGGAGTGGCCGTCGGTGAGCCCTCGCTCCGCCGCCCGGCCCCGCTGGCACCCGAGCTGGTGCAGTTGGGTGAGCCCCAGGTGCGCCACTTCACCGGTAAGCTCGAGCGGGACTGGTGGATCAGCTCCTACTCCGGGCTGGCGGCTCAGGGCAACGGCCACAGCAAGGGGGTGCTGGCCAACCCCGGCTTCGATGACGAGGTGGCGCCCGAGGCGGCCGCCGCGTTGCCGGAGGAGGCAGAGGCGCCCCAGCCCTCCATCTTCACCTTCCCCAAGGGCGCCCGCCCCGGCACCCTGCTGCACAGCCTGTTCGAGACCATCGACTTCCCGAGCGCCGGCGGCGACGAGCTGGCGCAGCACATCGCCACCCTGCTGGTGCAGGATGGCTTCGACGCAGCCTGGGCCCCGGTGCTGCAGCAGCAGGTGGAGGCGGTGCTAGATACCGAGTTGCCGCTTCCCTTGCAACAAGACGAAGGCGGCGAGCCGGTCCGGCTGCGCCAGCTCACCGATCGCCACAAGCAGGTGGAGCTGGAGTTCTTCCTGCCCATGGGACGGGTGACGGCGCCGGCCCTGACCGCGCTGTGCCAGCGGCACGATCCGCTGTCGAGAGGCAACAAGCCCCTCAGCTTTGCGGCGGTGCAGGGCATGCTGAAGGGCTTCATCGATCTGGTGTTCGAGTGGCAGGGGCGCTGGTATCTGCTCGACTACAAATCCAACCACCTCGGCATGAGTCCGGCGGATTACGGCCGTCCGGCGCTGGAGCGGGCCATGGCGGAGCATCGCTACGATCTGCAATACCAGCTCTACTCCCTGGCGCTGCACCGGCTGCTCTCCCTGCGCCTGCCGGGCTACGACTTCGACCAGCACTTTGGCGGTGTCTTCTATCTGTTCCTGCGCGGCATGCCGCAAGGGGGTGTCTTCCATACCCGCCCCAGCCGCGAGCTGGTGCTGGGGCTGGACGAATTGTTTAGCGAGGGCGCGGCGCAGCCCGCTGCCGGTGCACAAGAGTGGAATGAGGTTGAATCATGAGCAGCGGGATGATCATCGAACGGCTGAAGACCTTGGCGCTGGCGGGCCGCATCCGCCAGCTGGATCTGCAGTTTGCCAAGCTGGTGGCCGATCTTGGCGGCAGCCCCGAGCTGGTGCTGGGGGCGGCGCTCACCTGCTTCGAGCTGGGGCGCGGCCATGTCTGCCTGCCGCTGGATCTGCTGGCGCACTCTGGTAACGGACAGGGAGCCCTGCGCCCGTTCGGGCTGGATCCGCAACAGATCCGGGATCTGCTGGCGGATCTTGCGGATCCTGGCCGCTGGCCTGGCCTGTTTGCCGAGAGCCCCCTGGTTGGCACCGAGCAAGCGGGTCACGAAGGAAGCGAGGGTTATGCCCCCCGTTGGCCGCTGCGGCTCTGGCAGGGGCGGCTCTATCTCACCCGCTACCACGATCACGAGCAGGGGGTGGCCCGCCACCTGCGCGCCCTGAGCGAGCGAGCCGAATGGCCGGAGATAGCCCCGGCGCTGGCGCGGCTGTTTGCCCGCGATTATGGCCTGATCTTCGCCGCCCTGCTCAAGGCGCGGCTCGCCCCCGATTTTTCGGCGCGCCACTTTATCGAGAAGTATCTGGATCTGGTCTTTCCGAATGAAGTGGATTGGCCTGCCATAGAGGCGCTGCTGAGCGGCGCCCAGGCGGCGATCGAGCTGAGTGCGCTGGATGCCCTGGTGCCCGAGGCGCTCTGCTGCAACGGCCAGAAGCTGGCGGCGGCCACCGCGGCGGCGCGTCCCTTCGCTGTCATCTCCGGCGGCCCCGGTACCGGCAAGACCACCACGGTCGCCAAGCTCTTGGCCATCCTGGTGGAGACCGGCCTGCAAGGGGGCAAGGCCCCGGCCGTGCGGCTGGTGGCCCCCACCGGCAAGGCGGCGGCACGCCTCACCGAGAGCATAGGCGCGGCCCTGCAGGCCCTGGATCTGCCCCCCGAGTGGGTCGATGCCATCCCCACCGAGGCGGGCACCCTGCACCGGCTGCTCGGGGTGATCCCCGGTCGCAGCCAGTTCCGCCACCACGCGGGCAACCCCTTGCACCTGGACTTGCTGGTGGTGGACGAGGCCTCCATGGTCGATCTGCCGATGATGGCGCGGCTGCTCGATGCGTTGCCGAGCCACGCCCGGTTGATCCTGCTGGGCGATAAGGATCAGCTCGCCTCGGTGGAGGCGGGGGCCGTGCTCGGCGATATCTGCAGCTTTATCGAGCAGGGCATCAGCCCGGAGCAGGCGGCCTGGCTCTCGCGCCAGACCGGCTATCGGCTGCAGGGCACGCCTACAGGCGCCCCGGTACGTGACAGCCTCTGCTTGCTCAGCAAGAGTTGGCGTTTCGACAAGCACTCCGGCATCGGCCAGCTGGCGCGCGCCTGCAACGCGGGCGACGCGGCGGCGGTGGAGGTGGTCTGGGGTGCGGGCTTCAAGGATATCAGCCTGCACCCCTGGGTCGGCGAGGCCTACGAAGGGCTGATCGCCCAGGGGGTGGCCGGTTACGGCAGCTATCTCAAGGCGGCCCGGGAGGGGCAGGATCCGACGGCGGTGTTCAAGGCATTCAACGGCTTCCAGATCCTCTGCGCCCTGCGGGACGGCCCCTTCGGGGTGGAGGGGCTGAACCAGCGCCTCGAACTGGCCCTGTCCCGGGCTGGCCTTATTCAGCGCGACGGCGACTGGTATGCCGGTCGGCCGGTGATGGTGGTGCGCAACGATCACGGGGTCGGCCTCTACAACGGCGACATGGGGCTCTGCCTGCCCGATGAAACCGGCCGGCTGAAGGTGTGGTTCGAGCAGCCGGATGGCAGCCTGCGGGCGCTGTTGCCGAGCCGGCTGCCGCCCCACGAGACCGTCTACGCCATGACAATCCACAAATCCCAGGGTTCGGAATTTGCCCATACCGTGCTGGTGCTGCCGGACAGCCCCAGCCCCTTGCTGACCCGCGAGCTGGTCTATACCGGCATCACCCGTGCCAAGGCGCGGCTCGATCTCTACGGCGATCGCGCCCTGCTGGCTCAAGCCGTGCGGAAAAAGACCGAGCGTTATTCGGGGTTGGCGGAGCGGTTGGGAAATATTTAATCAACAGTATGATTCATATTACAGCCATCACTATAATATCCAAATCAATGCTATAGTGATGGCTTAACAATAAAGATATGTAATGAATTCCGCTTCTATAATTGCAAATTAACTGCACCATTATTCTGATGCAATTCTGTTATGTTATGAGATATGATCTCTAGAAGAATAGATGAAATCCAATGTAAGGATTGTTTGTTTATTATAGAAAATAATACATCTATATCGCTTATTTCAGAACTTTCTATGTTTTTAGCTCCGCCATTCATATAATGAAAAAACCTATTCCTAAGTGTTATAATAAAGCTTCCAAACTCAGTATACTTTATCGAGAGCATTCTTGGTTCCACAGAACGTTCGGATAGCATATTTGCAGTGCAAAGGTCCTTTAATAGTGAATATATATGTTCCTGTTCTTCCTCAGTATCGACGCTAATAACTAAGTCGATAGATGATTCAATCATTGGAGTATTATAGAATAGTTTTGTGACAAATGATTTGAAAAAACCAAGCTCTTCGGAATCTTTATTACCATTCATTATGTCTTTTAAAAATGTATATGTTCTCTTGAAATCATCTGTTTTTGACACATACGTCAATGGAAATGCGTATGAAATGTTCTCTAGTAATCTATATAGGAAGATAAAGGCAATAGAATGATTCCCATTTCTTTGGTAGTAAAAGAAATAAGATATTTCACTTAATATATTTTTATAAAATGTTCTGTTTTTGTATCTATTGCTCTTAATATATGACGCCAGCTGTTCAGCTGAATATTCATCGTCAACTAGCTTTGGGAATTGTTTCTTCCAATGTTGGCCATATCCTTTTAAATTACTAATGAAGTAGTTGTCATTTTGTATAAAATTACATTGTGATTTGATATGATTTATTTTGATCGAACCGCTTAGCAACCTTAATATTATAAGGGCTTCAGATGCATTTCCTGCGGATACTTTTAGCTCTTCTGGAAGCTTTTGAAGAGTACTCTCACTAAGATACTCTGAGTAAGAGAATGGAAATTCTCTAGCCATTTATGATGTAAACTCCACAAAGTGCTCAATTAAATCTTCTTCGCTAGAATCAATAAAATCTTGATAATTCTTTATAAACTCTGCTGAAAGCTGGCGTCTATATTTACCTAGGTTAACCTTTGAAGCATTTATTGATTCAAAGCTACTATCAAATAGCGAAAGCATTTCAGAAAATTCATCCGCATCTACATTCTTGATATATTGATATGAATCTCTAATACCAACACAGAATCCAATCAAGTTATTGTTGACTTTGAACCAATTTTTACATTCAGTATTTACGCATAGCGCATCGACTAAGTCGAGAATGTTCTCAAACTTCAATCTAAACGAAGCATCTCTATTATCTAGTACTCTACTGACTAGAATCTCATCCATTTTTTCGTCGATAATTTTATTATTTTCATTGTTAACATTGCCAGTAAGAAATGATAAGTATGCACGAGAAATATCGCCTAAGTTAAAAGAGCCGCGGATTATTTTCTCCGAACGCTCTTTTTCTGTTTGAATTGAAATATTTTTTAATTTATTAAAATCAAACATTTCTGCAGTCAGAATTTCTATTTGATGGCGAGGTGTCATTGGTTTCTGACCATTATTTAATGTAATCATGCGATATAATAATTTGTCTTGGCTTTCTGCCACAATGACATTGATGTATGCAACTCTTTTAATATTAAAACCCTCTTGCTCCGAAGCTGTCTTAAGGGTATTCAATCGTTGTAATCCGTCTAAAATATATCCCTTAGAAAGGTTGTTGTTAACGAAATCATTAAAGGATTCCTTGTCTGAGAGATCTGTCTTATTTCTATCAATAAACGCGATAGTGATTGGCGGCATGATGCAACCTTCAATCAAGTCATTTTGTAGGCGTTTATAAAATTTCTTATCTTGGATTTTACGTTGGGCATCGAAACGATTTATCAGAGGGTGCAAATCATTGAGGGCAACCTCATAGGAGGTTATACCAAGACCCACATAGCTTTCAATTACATCATCTTTATCAGAATTGAAAATCTCTATTTTTTTTCTTCGTGCCATATAGAATACCTTTCTATTTAATGTAGAAATTAGAGTTAATGAAAAATGATATAAACCTATTGTACGCTACAGAGAATGGTATATAAAGTCTATAGAGCTGATTGTTTTGTGCGTTGGAGCTGGCAGATTTCTTACCAACCAACCAACCAACCAACCAACCAACCAACCAACCAACCAACCAACCAACCAACCAACCGGTTGGGTGAGTTATGGCTGAGTGGAGCCCAACGTTTACCGTGAAGTCTAGAGTCTTCCTACCTCTCATCCACAACCCTTCTCCTCCTTTTTTAATAAACGGGAGAAGGGAGCAATGCCGTTACCGCTGTCCGATTACGCTTCGCTAATCGAACCTAGGTCGCTGGCGATCATATCCTGGATGCCGCTTTATCCCCTCTCCCGTTGGGAGAGGGCAGGGTGAGGGGATCATTCAGGTATTAGATGGTCAATTCCAGCCTGTTGCCTTCCGGATCCAGGAAGGTGCTCTCGTAATAGCCGTCGCCGGTCCAGCGTGGGCCGTCCAGGTGCTTCACCTCGGCGCCTTTGAACAGCTTGAGACGGGCTGTCATCTTGTCCACCGCCTCCGCGCTGCCGAGGGCGAAGGCGATATGGGCCAGCCCCTGCAGCGGGTGAGGCAGAGTTAGATCAGCTGGAAACAGGTTGGGGCTGTGCATCAGCTCCAGGCTGGCGCCCCCCTCGAAGCGGATAAAGTGGGAGCTGAACTGTTTGGCCGGGTTGTGGTAGCGCTCATTCGCCTGCCCGCCAAACAGGGTGCAGTAGAAGCTCTTGAGGGCGTCCAGATCCTGTGCCCAGATGGCGACGTGATGGATATGCATGGTGGGTCTCCTTTGCATTGATGCCCTCCATGCTATGCTCGGCGGCTATGGTCCGACATGGCTGAGCCCGTCCTGATGATGTCTGAAACTGCCAATCTGGAAGTGATAGAAGTCTCCCCCGACTGCCGCGAGCAGATCTGTTGCGACAGCCTGTTGCCGGCGCTGACCCAGGAGCGGGTGTGGCTGGCGGGCCACTCCCACCTGCAGACCCACTATCGGATCGAACGCCGCTTCGCGGACGTGCACTGCTTCTTGATCACCCTGGGCGGCGAGGGGGAGGTGCTGATCGGTGAGCGCTATGAGCGGCTTGTCGGCGGGGAGTGGGCGCTGATCCCGGCGGGCCAGCCGCTCTGCTACCGGTTAGCAGAGACGCAGTTGCCGGAGCCGCAACTGCCCACTGGCGGTCAGTGGGAGCTGCTGTGGCTGCTGCTGCACAAGGGCTCCCCCTGGGATGCCTTCGCAAGCCACTCCAGACTGGGTTGCACCTCCCAGCAGGCCAGCCTGCTGCATACCCTGGAGAACCTCTATGCGGAGCAGGAGCGCCATCAGGACCCGCTGCTCAGCGCGCTGCTGGTGGAGCAGCTCGGCTTCTATCTGCGCCGCCTGTTGCAAAAAGGGGAGGGACAGAAACGTGGCGAGCGGCTGGCGCTGCGCCTCGAGCTGCTGCTGAAAGAGGCGCTCGGCGAGTGCTGGGACATCAGCCGGATGGCCGGGGCCCTGCACCTCTCCGAGCGTCAGCTCTATCGCCTCTGCCAGCAGCACTTCGCGCTGGCGCCCATGGCGCTGCTGCAACGGCTGCGGCTGCAACGGGCCGCGCTGCTGCTCGCCAGTCGAAGTGAGCCAGTCAAGGAGGTGGCCAGGTTGTGCGGCTTCAAGAACGAATACCACTTCTCCACCGCCTTCAAGCGCCAGCACGGGCTGGCCCCCAGCCATTATCGCAGTTTGCATCATCCTGGCTTTAAATCCGGACTACTCTGAGATCCTGCACCAGATGCGTGGGTATTCCACTCATCCAGGGCCATAATGGGCCTATAACCAGACAGGCCGGCCCAGAGCGAACCAGCAACGGGATGAGGCGGACAGTGCCTTGCCGGGTTCTGACTTCTACACTCAAGCTTTGCGCCCCCATGACCATGGGGATAGAGGACAAGGATAGTCTTTTATGCTGCCAGATACGGATACGATCAAGATATCGGATGTCAGCGAGGGGGTGGTACACGGCATCCTCGAGGTGATCAGCGAAGGGGTCTGGGACTGGAACGCCAACACGGGTTTTGTCTACCGCAACTCGGGTTGGTATCGGATGCTGGGGTATGAGCCACACTCCCTCGGCAATACGGTGTTCACCTGGGAGAACGTGATCCACCCCGATGATCTGGCGCGGGTGATGGCCTGCTTCGATGCCTATCTGAGCGGGGAGGCGCCGCACTACAAGGTCGAGTACCGTTGCCGCACTCGGGATGGCGACTTCGCCTGGGTCGAGGATTATGGCCGGATCATCGCTCGCAACCCCGATGGCTCAGTGGCCCGCATGATAGGGGCCCATCGCGACATCCATGCCCAGAAACTGCTCTACACCCGGCTGGAGTTGCAGAATCGCTCGCTGGAGCAGCAAGTCGCGGAGCGCACCGCCGAGCTGCAGCGGCTCAATCGGGAGCTGCAGCGGCAGGTAGAAGAGAATCGCCGGCTGGCGGAGACGGACTCCCTGACCGGGGCCGCCAGCCGCTATCGGCTGGAACAGGTCATCAGGCTGGAGTCCGAGCGTGCCAAGCGCTTCAAGGATCATTTCTCCGTCATCGCCATGGACGTGGACGACTTCAAGCGGATCAACGATCGTTATGGCCACGCGGTCGGCGATCAGACCCTGATCGACATAGTGCGGCTGGCGCGGGACAACATCCGCGAGATCGATCTGATCGCCCGCTGGGGGGGCGACGAGTTCATGCTGATCCTGCCCAATACCCGGTTGCCGGATGCCCAGGTGGTCGCCGAGAAGTTGCGTCAGCGGTTGAGCCAGCTCAGCGTGGGCGAACAGGAGGGCATCACCATGAGCTTCGGCCTGGTGGAATATCACCTGAGCGAATCCCAGAGCCAGCTGATGGTGCGGGTGGACAGGGCGCTCTATCAGGCCAAGCTGTCAGGCAAGAATCAGCTCTGTGGCTGGCATTGACGGGGCCTTTTTGGCATCGATACGTTTACCTCCCCCCCCGGATATGGCTTGACCAAGGGATCACCTTGACTCCGACTCTATGCACTGGTCTGATGCGCGCTCTTTCATTCCTGTGAGATGTATCTTAATGAAGAAGTGCCTCCTGATTGCCCTGACCGCCCTGCCTCTGGTTGCCCACGCCGGCCTGATGGATTCCCTGACCGATACCGTGACCAGCAGCCTCACCAGCAGCGCCAAGGAGATGGCGGGTAGCGCCATGGACAGCGCCTCCAACGAAGCGATCAAGAAGGCGTTGGACATCAAGGAAGGTGCCTCCAACAAGCAGGCCATCAAGGACAAGCTGGGCGCCCCGGCCAGCACCAGGACCGAAGCCGGTCAGGAAGTGTGGAGCTATGATCTGACCGCCCTGAACAAGGCTTCTCCCATGCTGGCGGAGACCTCCAAGACCCTGTTCAAGGATGCCGAAGCCGCTCAGAAGAGCGTCGTCATCAAGTTCGAAGGCGAGACCGTCAAGACCCTGAGCCTGGCCGACAACGCCAAGGCGTGAGTCTGACATCCGTGCATGAGAAAGGGGCCCTGTGGCCCCTTTTTGATTGGCGATGACAACGAACCGTGCAGATGGGCGACACCAATAGAGAGGGTGGCCTGGGCCACCCTCTCTCGTATCCGGAGCCGCTTACTTGTTGGCTTCGGCGAACTGCTTCATCACCTCGGCGTGCTTGGTCATGCCGTCGGCCCTCAGCTCCAGATTCTTGACGAACTCGGCCTTCTTGGCCGGGTCTTCGATCTTGTCATAGCGCTGCTGCAGGTGAGCCTGGATCTGCTCCGGGGTCATGTTCTGCATGCGGGCCATCTTGTCGTGACGGCCACCGTGGTGCTTGCCGCCCATCATGCCTGAGCCGTCCATGGGGCAACCGGTCGCTGCTGCGGCGGTGGGTTGGGCCGTGCTCACGGCTTCGCTGGCGGCGTAGGCGCCGAGCGGCAGGCCGAGGATCAGGGTGGCGGTCAGCAGGGTCTTGGTCAGTGTTTTCATGTGGTTACTCCTGTCGGATTGAGTTCTGGGTCGGCTCATTCGCCTTGACCCCAAGTAAACACCCGGGAGGTGTCTGAATTTTGCCAGTTGGAGCCTATTTTGTAGCAGAGTGTGGCATCTTGGCGCTCTGGCACACTTTGACACAACCCGCCCGATTGATTTTCGTATAATCGCCCCAGCTCGATAACGGGAGAGACAGTGATGAACCAAGGCAGTCCCCATATTCTGGTGGTCGATGACCACAGCGAGATCCGCGATCTGCTGAAGCGCTTTCTGGAACAACATGGCATGCGTGTCAGTTGTGCCCGGGATGGCAAGGAGATGAAGCGACTGCTGGACGAGCGGGAGTTCGACCTGCTGGTGCTGGATCTGATGATGCCGGGGGAGGATGGCCTGACCCTGTGCCGCGAGCTGCGGGTGAAGTCCAGGCTGCCCATCATCATGCTCACCGCCATGGGCGAGGAGACGGATCGCATCATAGGGCTGGAGATGGGGGCCGATGACTATCTCGCCAAGCCGTTCAATCCCCGCGAACTGCTGGCCCGCATCAAGGCAGTGATGCGCCGCACTCAGGCCGATCCCCAGCCGGCGCCCGAGGCGCTGACCCGGGATCTGCGCTTCGATCGTTGGCTGCTCGACATCAACCGCCGTGAACTGGTGGATGAGGAAGGGGTGGGACTGAGCCTCTCCACCGCCGAATTTGACCTGTTGCGGGTGTTCCTCGAGCGGCCGCAGCGGGTGCTGAGCCGGGATCAGTTGCTGGATCTGGCCAGGGGCCGTGAGACGGTGGCCTTCGATCGCGCCATCGATACCCTGGTGAGCCGCCTGCGCCGCAAGCTGGAGCGGGATCCCAAGAATCCTGAGCTGATCAAGACCATCTGGGGCGGTGGCTACCTGTTCGCCGCCGACGTGACCCAGGAGTGAGCCGGTGGCTATGATCAAGCGACTCTGCACCAGGCTGCTGCCGAAGGGGCTCACCGGCCAGATAGTGCTGGTTGCCCTGGCGGGGCTGGTGCTGATCCAGCTGCTCAGCATCCAGATCTACCGCTCCGACAGAGAGGAGGCGCTCGGTTACGTCAACAGCCGCAATGCCATGCAGCGCATCGTCTCTGTGGTGCGGCTGCTGACCCTCTCGCCCCCCTCGCTCTATCACGAGATCCTCAAGGCGAGCCGCAGCGAGACCCTGCTGCTGCGCCTCGCCGACGAACCGCTGCAGCCTGACAATCGCAGCCCCCGCTTCGAGAAGCTGGTGCGGGCCAAGCTGGATTATCCGCCGCAATTGGCGGTAGAGATCAGCGCCGAGCTGAAGCAGGAGTTCCAGCGCAGCCAGGCCTGGCGGCACCACAATCGCATGATGAAGGATCGCAACGGCATGCCGCCACCCCAGGACATGCGGCTCTATGGTTCCATCCAGCTGCCCAATGGTGGCTGGTTGCAGTTCAGCTCTCTGGTGGACAAGGAGTCCGTCAGCTGGTCCTGGCAGACCACTCTCAACCTGATCCTGGTAGCGAGCCTGGTGATCGGCCTGATGATCTGGCTGTTCCGCCGCGCCACCCAACCGCTCAAGCAACTGGCCGCCAACGCGGACAGGCTGGGGCGCGGCGAGGATATCGAGCCGCTGCGGGAGGAGGGGCCGACCGAGATCCGCGAATCCATTCAGGCATTCAACCGCATGCACACCCGGCTCGATCGCTTCGTACAGGACAGGACCCGGATGCTGGCTGCCATCTCCCACGATCTGCGCACCCCCATCACCAGCCTGCGCCTGCGCACCGAGTTTCTGGCGGAGGGGGAGGACAAGGAGCGCATCCAGCAGACCCTGCAACAGATGGAGCAGATGCTGGCGGCGACCCTGAGCTTCGCCCGTGAGGAGGGGCAGCAGGAGGCGACCCGGGAGCTGGATCTGGTCAGCCTGCTGGAGAGCCTGTGTGACGACTATGCCGACACCGGCCAGCCGGTCACCTGCCTGGCCGAGGGCAAGCAGGTCTATGCCTGCCGAGCCAACACCCTGCGTCGGGTGCTGCAAAATCTCATCGGCAACGCCATCAAGTACGCGGGCAGCGCCGAGGTGTCGCTGGAGCGAGGCGAGGGGGAGTTGTTTATTCGGGTCTGCGATCGGGGACCTGGTATAGATCCGAGCCGGCTGGAGGATGTGTTCAAACCCTTCGTGCGGCTTGATGAGGCTCGTAACACGGAATCCGGCAGCGTGGGGCTGGGGCTTGCCATCGCCCGTACTCTGGTACACCAGCACGGTGGGGAGCTCAGCCTGCATAACCGTGCCGAAGGCGGACTGGAGGCGAGGATCAGCCTGCCGCTGTGAGGGCCTATACCTTCATCCGATCTGACAAGAGGGCGCCCGGGTTGGCGCCCTCTTCGTATCCGAGATTACGCGAGGCTGATGACATTGTGCATGGGGAAAAGATCGAGTGAGTGGGGAGCACGCAGGGCTGTGGTGCGAGGAATGACGGGGGCTGTGAGCCTGTGACCGGTGTGAATGTGGGGGAGGAATAGACAGAACTGGCCGAAAATCAGGCAACAAAAAACCCGCCGAAGCGGGTTTTTTCAATTCTTGCAGAAGGTCTTTCCGATTAACGGGAAGGCTTCCTGGCTTGAATTACAGACCAACTACGTTGGCAGCAGCCGGGCCTTTCTGGCCTTGCTCGATGGTGAACTCAACGCGCTGACCTTCGTCCAGGGTTTTGAAGCTGGTGGACTGGATAGCGGAGAAGTGTACGAACACGTCTTTGCCACCGTCAGCCGGGGAGATGAAGCCAAAACCTTTTTCTGCGTTGAAGAACTTAACGGTACCAGTCATTTTGTTAGACATAATAATTTCCTTAATAGTGATATTGAAACGCCACGGTTGTGGCAATCCATGATTTTTCGTCAGCAATACGTATGGGGAGCACTAAAGAAGGAAATTATTTGATAAGAGCTATCTGGGACAACTCTAAACAAATCACTGCTTTAAAATGACTGCCTAACATAATCAGGTCTGAACTACCGAACCATCGAGGTTGATTAGAACACGCTCACCCTGATGTGGCAATCTTTATCTTGATATTAATTACCCAGTGACGCTGGCGTTTGGGTTTCATTGATTAGAAATATCGTTGTTTAACAACGTGATAGAGGTTGATTCAGGTTAGGGAGGCATGGCGATATAATGTTCATGCCCGCACGCAGGGGATGCGTCCGGGCATGAATGCATGAATATAGAAGAGATTAGCGCTTGCTGCGGAACTTGTTGCTGACGGAGTCAATCCAGCTGAAGGTATCGGGCAACACCTGGTTCTTGGCTCGTTCCTTGGCTTTCTCCCGCGCCAGCGCTGAGGCGACCTTGGCGACCTTGGCGCGCTCCGCGGCGATCAGCAGCCGCCCTTCCTCACGGATCTTGTTGCGCTCCCCATTGGTCAGGGTGTGATCGGCATTGGCCTGGGCTTTCTGCAGCAGCAGGGTGATCTCGGCCTTCTCGGCCTCGGTGAGGTCTTTCATTTCCAGTTTTTTCATGGCGCGCTCCTGCGGCAGGGGATAGCACACCCTAGCACACTCTGACGGTACATCTCTTATGCTATCGTCGCCTTGCCACCAAAAGGGCAGATTGAGGGCCATTTCCCACCATGTTCTCACCCTTTTATGGACAGTTTCCGGCGGCTTGTTGCTGATGGAACCCATTGCCCGGACCCGAGCAGGGCGGCTGGAGCTGCTCTGAACCCGATCAATCATGGGGTAAGGGAGGAATGGGGCGACTGGGTCCCGTCACCGCTCTTTCAACAGACTGGCAGGTCATAGCGCCGGGAGATGTCCTGGCCCGGATTGGCTGTATGTACTGCGCTGTGGGGGCCGTGGCGTGCCATTTCGGAGGTGCTGGCGGTGAGCGTGCCTGGTCGGCGATCTGCCGTTATTGTGTGAGGCTGGATCCTGGCCTGAGGTTGGGGGTATGCTGGTACCAGTGCGATCCCCGATCGTCACTGTTAGCGTACTGTGATCTATGATTCGGCTGACACGCTGGAGCCCCGGTTCCAACCTGTCTGGGTAACATTTTTGGAGTCTGATGATGAGTAACAAAGAACAGCATCACGGCAAAGATGCCAAGAAAAAACCGCAGATGTCACTGAAAGAGAAGCGCGATGCCAAACGGCAGAAAGCCGACCTGAAAAATGGCAGCGTGTTGAAGTAACGCTCCGCTACACTGTTGTTCCTCTGGAGCCAGTATCAAGCCAGCCCATCATGGGCTGGCTTTTATGTTTTCGGCCTCATAGCTCGCCAAGATCCGTTCATAGCGCCCATCCTCTCTCATGCGCGCGAGCTGGCGATCGAACCACTGCTGCTGGGTGGCTCGACGAAAGGCAAAGTGATAGTGGGTGGGGGCGAACAGGGTATGTTGCCTGACCCGAACGGGGGCATGGCGCCCGCTGTCCGATTCACTCTCGCGTTGCTGCGCCAGATAGTAGTAGAACACCCTCTGCTCCAGGATCACGGCATCAGTGCGCCCCAACAGCAGCATCTGTACCTGGCTCTGCTGCCTGGCCACCTCTTCATAGCGAGGATTCTGAGCGACCATGCTGGCGAAATCCTCCCCCAGGATCTGCCGTGCCCGCTGGAAGGCGCTGACACGCAACCCCTTCAGATCCGCGATCGAGTGGATGACCCTATCGTCCAGGATAAAGACCCTGTTGTGGAAGGTGATCACCGGCTGCGACAGATAGGCGTGCTTCAGCATGCCGGGCTTCACGTTGATGATGGCATCCAGCTTGCCCTCTTCCAGCATGCGGAAGGTGCGCTCCAGCGGCAGGTAGATGAACCGGGGCTCGTAGCCACTGCCGGCAAAGGCCTGTGTCAGCAGATCCAGCTCGATGCCGCGGCCCTGGTGCTTGATCACGTAAGGCGGAATGGCGAAATTGACGCCCACCCGCAGTGGCTCGGCGGCCAGGGTGCCCATATGCAGCAGCAGGGTGAAGCGCAGCAGGCGGTTAAGGAAGCCCATGCTTGTTCTCAGGCGGATGACTCGGTCTGATGATACCCACAACTCCCAATGGGAGAGACCCAACCTGTTCGCCAGTCCCGGTAACGGGGTGATGGGGACGATGGCTGCGTCAGAAGCAGGCAAAAAAAGGCCCTGAACAGTCAGGGCCTGGTAGTCAGTCACGCGAGCCTAGAATGGAATGTCGTCGTCGAAATCCATCGGCGGTTCGTTGTAAACCGGCGGGGCAGACTGGGGTTGCTGCTGCGGACGGCTGTAACCGCCTTGCTGCTGCATATTTTGCTGCGGTGCGGCCGCGGGGCGCGGCATGTTCTGCTGGGGAGCGGCCTGTTGCGGCTGACCCCAGTTGCCCTGGGATTGTTGGCCACCCATGCTCTGACCGGCGCCGCCTTGCGGACGGCCACCCAGCATCTGCATCACGCCGCTGAAGCTGTCGACCAGGATTTCGGTGGTGTAACGTTCCTGACCACCCTGATCCTGCCACTTGCGAGTCTGCAGTTTGCCTTCGACATAGACCTGGGAGCCTTTTTTCAGGTACTCGCCAGCGACTTCGGCCAGCTTGCCCATGAACACCACACGGTGCCATTCAGTGCGCTCTTTCTGCTCACCGGTCTGCTTGTCGCGCCAGGATTCGGAGGTGGCCAGGGTGATGTTGGTCACGGCACCGCCACTCGGCATGTAGCGCACTTCCGGGTCTTGCCCCAGGTTACCGATCAGAATGACTTTATTGATGCCTCGACTGGCCATAATCTCTCTTCCACCCTTTATATACCGGCCGGGCCAAATGCCCGGACCAATTCAACATTTCGTTCGTGTTCGGTGAGATGCGCCCCACTGGATGGGGGATCTTCACTCATCTCATGGCTGCGCCCGATCTGGCCGAATAAATCACCAGCCGCTCGTCCCAGCGTTTGCCCGCAATAGTAACAGAGTTGGCGGGCATGAGGGCACATCTTCCTGCCCGGCGGGTGTCAATCCCGCCGTCGGATCCTTCATTAACTTACCCGAGGTGCGGGGTTGCCAGCAAGCGGCGCTACCCGTGAGAGCGGTATCCACCCGGGAGGGCCATGCCTGTGCCGGCAGGTACTAGTAGACCCCCCAAATGGGGAGGGTATGCTAGTCATTTGTATTGATTGAGAAATTGGCAAGCTTCAAAGGAATCACAGTAGCGCCTAATACTTTTTTAATACTTCAGTCAGGAGGGGGGATTGGTACTCTCTCCCGTCGAAAAGCCCAGATCCGAATGTGCAAGGAAGTCTTCTTGATGACGCCCGAATACCCCTTAGTGCTGATCACCGAACATAACGCACAAGCCATCAGTTTTCAGCGTCACCTCGGCGAGCAGCTGGGCCTGGCCATCCTGCTGGTTGGAGAGCTGGATGCCCTGCCGGAACCGGTAGACACCGACAGCCAGCCCCTGTTCCTGATCGATCTGGATTACCTCAAGTCGACTCAGCAGGCAGACTGGAGCCAGACGCTTTGCAGTCGATTCGGTGGGGCCAGCACCGTGTTGCTCAATGCCCCCACCAGTACGGACCGGGAGCTGTTGCTGATGTGGCCGCACACCAGTGGACTCTTCTTCCGCCAGGACAGCCTGGATCGGCTGGTGATCGGCATCGGCAAGGTGCTGCAGGGGGAGTATTGGATCCCGCGCCACCTGCTCTGTGATCTGGTGGATTACTACCGCAAGGGCAGCGGCCAGCCGCTGCGCAACCAGACGCTGCTGACGGCCCGTGAACAGGAGATAGTCCGTCACCTGATGACAGGAGCCTCCAATACCGAGATCGCCGACAGCCTGTTTGTGAGCGAACACACCATCAAGTCCCACCTCTATAACGTGTTCAAGAAGTTGAACGTCAAGAACCGCTTGCAGGCGGTGAGCTGGGCCAAGGAATTTCTCTGAAGGGCGGGGCCGGGGTGATAAAAGGCTGTCTATTCATCCAGTAGTCACTGTGCCATACTGGTTCGCTCTGATTTGTGTATCGAGCGTGCAAGAAGATGGAAAAAATCGTGATTCGGGGTGCCCGCACCCACAATCTCAAGAACATCAATCTGACCCTGCCCCGCGACAAGTTGATCGTGGTCACCGGTCTGTCCGGTTCCGGCAAGTCCTCGCTGGCGTTCGATACGCTCTATGCCGAGGGACAGCGCCGCTACGTGGAGTCACTCTCCGCCTATGCCCGTCAGTTCCTCTCCCTGATGGAGAAGCCGGATGTTGATCATATAGAGGGGCTGTCACCGGCCATCTCCATCGAGCAGAAGTCCACCTCCCACAACCCGCGCTCGACCGTGGGCACCATCACCGAAATCTACGACTACCTGCGCCTGCTGTTTGCGCGGGTAGGCGAACCCCGCTGCCCGACCCACGCCATCCCGCTCGCCGCCCAGACCATCAGCCAGATGGTGGATCAGGTGCTGGCTCAGCCCGAGGGCAGCAAGCTGATGCTGCTGGCACCCGTGGTACGGGATCGCAAGGGTGAGCACAGCAAGCTGCTGGAGAATCTGGCGGCGCAGGGCTATATCCGCGCCCGCATCGATGGCGAGGTGTGCGATCTCTCCGATCCTCCCCCGCTGGAGCTGCACAAGAAGCACACCATCGAAGTGGTGGTGGACCGCTTCAAGGTGCGCGCCGATCTGGCGCTGCGCCTCGCCGAATCCTTCGAGACGGCGCTGACCCTCTCCGGCGGCATAGTGCTGGTGGCCCCCATGGACGGGGAGGAGGGGGTGGTTCCCATGACCTTCTCCGCCAACTTCGCCTGCCCGGAGTGCGGCTACTCCATGTCGGAGCTGGAGCCGCGCATCTTCTCCTTCAACAACCCGGCCGGTGCCTGTCCGACCTGTGACGGCCTCGGGGTGCAGCAGTATTTCGATCCCGCCAAGCTGATCCACGACCCGAGCCAGAGCCTGGCGAGCGGCGCCATCCGCGGTTGGGACAAGCGCAGCTTCTATTACTTCCAGATGCTGAAATCCCTCGCCGAGCACTACAAGTTCGATCTGGAGAGCCCCTGGGAAGATCTGCCGGTCAAGACCCAGGAGGTGATCTTGCGTGGCTCGGGTCGCACCGAGATCGAGTTCCGCTACATGAACGATCGCGGCGACGTGGTGGTGCGCAAGCACCCGTTCGAGGGGATCTTGCACAACATGGAGCGGCGCTACCGGGAGACAGAATCCAACTCGGTGCGGGAAGAGCTCTCCAAGTACATTGCCAACAAGTCCTGTACCAGCTGTGGCGGCAGCCGGCTGAGGGAGGAGGCGCGCCATGTGTTCGTGGATAACCGCAACCTGCCCGCCATCGCCGAGCAATCCATCGGCGACGCGCTGGCGTTCTTCGCCGGGATCGAGCTGACCGGCCAGCGTGCCCAGATCGCCGAGAAGATCCTGAAAGAGATCGTCGAGCGGCTCGGCTTCCTGGTCAACGTCGGCCTCAACTACCTCAGCCTGTCTCGCAGCGCCGAGACCCTGTCCGGTGGCGAGGCGCAGCGCATCCGGCTGGCCAGCCAGATCGGCGCCGGCCTGGTGGGGGTCATGTATGTGCTGGATGAACCCAGCATTGGCCTGCACCAGCGGGACAACGAGCGCTTGCTCAAGACCCTCACTCACCTGCGCGACCTCGGCAACACCGTGATAGTGGTGGAGCACGACGAGGACGCCATTCGCCTCGCCGATCATGTGCTGGACATAGGCCCCGGGGCCGGCGTCCATGGCGGCTCAATCGTCGCGCAGGGCACGCCGGAGGAGATCATCGCCAACCCCGCCTCGTTGACGGGGGATTACCTCTCCGGACGCAAGCAGATCGCCATTCCCGCCGAGCGCACCCCGCTCACCGGCAAGTGGTTGAAGCTGAAAGGGGCGAGCGGCAACAACCTGCGCAACGTCAACCTGGATCTGCCCATAGGGGTGATGACCTGCGTCACCGGGGTCTCCGGCTCCGGCAAGTCGACCCTGATCAATGACACCCTGTTCCGCATCGCCCACCGGGAGCTGAACAAGGCCACCGAATCGACCCCGGCGCCCTACCGCGAAGTGGAAGGGCTGGAGCATCTGGACAAGGTGGTGGACATCGATCAGAGCCCCATAGGCCGCACCCCGAGATCCAACCCGGCGACCTACACCGGCCTGTTCACCCCGATCCGCGAGCTGCTCTCCGGCACCCAGGAGGCGCGTTCGCGCGGCTACCTGCCGGGCCGCTTCTCCTTCAACGTCAAGGGGGGGCGCTGCGAGGCCTGCCAGGGAGATGGGGTCATCAAGGTGGAGATGCACTTCCTGCCGGATGTCTATGTGCCCTGCGACGTCTGCAAGGGCAAGCGCTACAACCGCGAGACCCTGGAGGTGAAGTACAAGGGCAAGAACATCCACGAGATCCTCGACATGACGGTGGAGGATGCCCGCGAGTTCTTCGATCCTGTGCCGGCGGTGGCGCGTAAGCTGCAAACCCTGATGGATGTGGGCCTCTCCTACATCCGGCTCGGCCAGTCGGCCACCACCCTCTCCGGCGGCGAGGCGCAGCGGGTCAAGCTGGCGCGGGAGCTCTCCAAGCGCGACACCGGCCAGACTCTCTACATCCTGGACGAGCCGACCACCGGGCTGCACTTCCACGACATCCAGCAACTGCTCAAGGTGCTGCACCAGCTGCGGGATAGGGGCAACACCATCGTCATCATCGAGCACAACCTGGACGTCATCAAGACCGCCGACTGGATCGTCGATCTCGGTCCCGAGGGGGGCGCCGGCGGTGGCCGCATCCTGGTGACCGGCACGCCCGAGGAGATGAGCCGCTGCAAAGATTCCCATACGGCGCGCTTTTTGGCGCCCTTGTTGGTAAAATAAGCGTCTCAGTCATGCAACAAGGGGCCCAGGGCCCCTTGTTTTTTATGGGCTGGCGGAGCGGCTCCATCCCGGGGCTATGCCCCATACTTGATCTCGTCCCCGTCCTTGTTTGCTGTCATCAGGATCCCGGCGTCTATGACCCACAAGCCCCGTCCCATCGATCATCTGCTGGCCTACTCCATGTTACCCGTCTGGGTGGGGGCGGTGCTGATGTTGCTGATCGTGATCGCCCTGTCGCAGATACCGGCGGTGGAGCGGCTCGAGGAGCAGAGGATGAGGGAGCATCTGCAACGGGTGTGCAGGGCGGTGCAGGGGGACATCGATGCGATCAACGCCTTCACCCGGGACTGGGGCATCTGGGACGAGACCCGAACCTTCATCGCCAAGCCCAACCGGGGCTACATCAACTCCAATCTGCTGGTCGACACCCCGATGCGGGATTTCGAGCTCAACCTGCTGAGCTATCTGGATCTGCAGGGGGAGGAGGTCTGGACCCGCACCATGCTGCCGGACACCGAGGGGGTGGATACGACGCTGCTACCCCGTTTTCTGGATGAGCTGACGTTGCGCCTGCTGGCTGAGTCGCGCCAGGGGAAGATGGGTGCCCTGAGCGGGGTGCTGGGCTCCCAGTGGGGGCCGCTCATCTTCTCGTTGCAGCCGGTGACCGACAGTGCGGGGCTGCACCAACCCAACGGCTTCTTGCTGGCGCTGCGCTGGTTGGATCGACGCTACATGGCCAAGCTGGCCGAGCGCGTCGCCATCCCCCTTCGCTTCGCGCCGCCGGTGTCGGCCAGAGAGATGGCGGGGTTCGACACGCTCGGCAACCGGGTGCGCTATCGGCTGGTGGATCTCGGCCTGCGCTGGGTACGGGGAGAGGGGGTGTTGCTCGACAGCGCGGGCAACCCCGTGCTGACGCTGATCGTGGAGGAGGAGCGGGACGTGCTGCGGGGCGCGCTGGAGGGCACCCTCTGGATGCTGTTCGGCATGCTGCTGATCAGCCTGTGTTGCATCCTCATCGCCCGGCAGCGGCTGCGCACCATAGTGCTGGAACCCGTCAACGAGTTGGTGACCGCCCTGCAGCATTTCAGCGAGCAGCCGGATGTGAGCCGCCTGCCCATCTTCGACAGCAGCCGGGAGATGGCCCTGCTCAGCCGCAAATTCAGGGAGATGGCGGCCAAGATCAGCCTGCAGCACAGCGCCATGCAGGCGCACTCCTCCCGGCTGGAGATGGCCGCTTACACGGATCCCCTGACCCGGGCTTTCAATCGCCGTTATTTGGAGGAGTGGTTGCTGGCCCGCTACGAGCTGGCCGAGCCCAGGCTGGCGGTGCTGCTGGATCTGGATCACTTCAAGCGGGTCAACGATCACTTCGGTCACGACATGGGGGATCTGGTGCTGCGCCAGCTGGCCGCGCTGCTGCGCCACTCGCTGAGGGAGGGGGAGCCGCTGATCCGGCTGGGTGGGGAGGAGTTTCTGTTGCTGCTCTCCCGCCAGGATGGGCAGGCCCGCCTCGCCAGCCTGCACCGCGAGATCGCCGCCTATCCGTTCGGCCCGGAGACGGCGCCGCTGCACATGACGGTCTCGCTGGGTTATTGCGACTACCCCTTGCACCGGGAGCTGGAGGAGTCGTTCTGGGAGCTGAGCTTCAAGCTGGCGGACATCGCGCTCTATCGTGCCAAGCAGGAGGGGCGTGATCGTTGGCAGGGGTTCGACGGCGAGTTGCCTCGCGAGTGGTGGGCGTCGTCGCCCGAGCAGATCGTCGCCGGTGGGGTGCTGAATTATCGGACGTCCGGCCCGGCGGAGGACACTAGTGCATCAGGACCAGCCACGCCAGCGCGATAACAAATCCCAGCAAGATGAACAGGAAGGAGCCTATGCCCCAGATGGCTGCCAGGATGCCTAATACTTTGTCTCTGGTGGTTTGCTCTTTCATAAAATATCGCTTACAGACGTGTTACATCACCTTAATAAAATACGCCTTTCAGGATAGGTAAACAACGGTCAAGACGGGAATGAGCGGCTGCAAAGGTGTATTTAAATTATATTTAAGTGAGCAAGACTCAGTTATATCTCACGTTAATCTATTGTAATTAATAGCCTTATTTTAATTTGTTGATGATTTGATGAGCAATGAAAGCTGTTATGTACATCCATCTATTTCTTGGCAACTATTGAGCTAAATCAATAACTGATCATTCACATCCTTTTATAGTTTTCGGGCTTACAACATAGAAAGAAAACAAAAAAGGAAATACGTGATGAAAAAGATCCTGCCGCTGCTGATCGCAGCCGCCCTCGCTTCCCCTGCCGCCATGGCCCATCAGGCCGGTGATATTCTGGTTCGTGGTGGTCTGGCCTTCGTCTCCCCTCAGACCAGCAGTGACGATGTTCTGGGTACGGGCGAGCTGGATATCGACAGCAACATGCAACTGGGGCTGACCCTCTCCTACATGATCACGGACAACTGGGGCGTCGAGTTGCTGGCCGCCACCCCCTTCTCCCACTCGGTCTCGACCCCAGGGCTGGGTGAGGTTGCCAAGGTCAAGCACCTGCCACCGACCCTGATGGCGCAATATTACTTCGGGGATGCCAACAGCAAGGTGCGTCCTTACGTCGGTGCCGGCATCAACTACACCACCTTCTTCGATGAAGAGGGACGCGGTGCCCTGGCGGGCACGGATGTGAGCGTCGACTCCTCCTGGGGTCTGGCGGGTCAGGTGGGTCTGGACATGGCGATCAACGATCGCTGGTTCGTCAACGCCTCCGCCTGGCTCATCGATATCGACACCGATGTGCACACCGCGGTGGGGACCATCAACACCTCCATCGATCCAGTCGCCTTCATGTTTGGCGTCGGCTATCGTTTCTGATAGGACGCGGGTTGGCCGTCTCAAGGCCATGACAGCTAAGCACTTCTCTTTGGCCCGGCTCTGTTCGGGCCCTTTTCTGCCTGCGACTGGGCCATAACGTTGATCTAGCCCATCATCGCGCCAGATAGCACTCTCCTATTGAACGACCCTGCCGATAGTCTCTGCATTCACGCCATTTTTCCCAACGAGTGAGGATGTCTCTATGGGTTTGTCTATCGTGCAGCGGATCATCGCCGGATTTGTGTTGATGTTGCTGCTTCTTATCCTGCTTGGCCTCATCAGTACCCTGAAGATCCGGGGTATCAACGAGGGGCTGTCGCAGGTCTCGGATCGGGCCACCCCCCTGGTGATTACCGTGGCGGGGCTCAAGGGTGCGCTGCAGGACAGCAGCCGCTGGGTGCTGGTCTACCGCAGCAGCGAGGATGCGGCCCAACTGCCGCAGCTGGCCAGCCAGTTCAAGGCGCAGCAGGCGCACTTCGTGCAACTGAGCCAGGGGATGGGCAAGTTCGTGACCGAGGCGAACGAGCGCTTCCGGCAGGTCGATGATGCCACCAAGACCTTCTACGGCCTGGCGGACCAGGTGCTGACCCAGCATGTGCAATGGGTCGAGGCCCTCGATCGGCGCCGCCAGCTGGAGATCGCCTTCATCCGGTTGGAAGATACCTATCAGTGGGCCGCCGACCTGTTGCTGCAACAGGCGTCCGGCAAGCGCTCCATGCGTAACAAGGCCGAGCTCATCACCTCCGGCATAGCGCGGGATCTGAAGAATATCCGCCGGGCCGATGCCGGCACGGATCTCAACGAGCTGGAGAAGGTGCTCAGCAAGGACATAGAGATGGCCCGCAAGCGGCTCGAGCGGGTGCTGGTGCCCGACGACGTAAAGCAGCGCTTCGTCGCCAACCTGGATCGGATGCAGGAGCTGGCGCTCGGCCCGCAGGGGCTGCTGGCCACCATGCGTCACGCCCAGCAACTGGCCGCGTCGCAGCAGGAGCTGAACCTGCGGCTCGATGCCAGCCTGGCCAACAGCCTGGCTCTGCTCGACGAGATGGGTCAGTCGGCCGGCGTCATCGCCAGCCAGAGCCGTCTCACCGCGGATGATGCGGTCAGCAGTGCCAGCCTCTGGATCCTGATAGTGGCGACCGTCTCGGCCGCCGCCGCGCTGCTCATTGGCTACACCACGGCGCGCAGTATCCAGCGTCCGCTGCAGCTGATCGATCGGGAGCTGGGCCGCATGGCGGCCGGTGACATGACCAGGCGTATCGACTACCAGAGCCGCTGCGAGTTCGGCAGCCTGGTCCGCTCCATCAATACCCTGGCGGGCAAGACCGGAGAGCTGCTCTCCCAGATCAACGCCGGCTCCCGCCACCTGGTGGGCGAGGCGAGCCGCGCCGCCGAGATCAGCGAGCGGGCCATGGCCAGGGTGCAGGATCAGAAGAGCCAGACCGACCAGGTCGCCGCCGCCATCACCGAGCTGGAGGTGAGTGCCACCGAGGTGGCCCGCTCCACCGATGGCACCAAGCGGGAGGTGGATCTGGCCGACGAGGAGGCCCGTGCCGGTCGTCGGCAGGTCGCGGCCACCCGCCAGATCACCGAGCAGCTGGCGGGCGCCATGGAGGAGGCGGTCGGCATCACCCACAAGCTGGGGGAATTCAGCAACAACATCGGCAGCATCCTGGATGTGATCCGCAGCATCGCCGAGCAGACCAACCTGCTGGCACTCAACGCCGCCATCGAGGCGGCCCGGGCCGGCGATGCCGGCCGTGGCTTCGCGGTGGTGGCGGACGAGGTGCGGGCACTGGCCAACCGGACCCAGACCTCGACCGAGGAGATCCAGGCCATGATCGAGAACCTGCAGAGTTCGAGTCGGCAGGTGGTGGAGGTGATGGGGCGCAGCCAGGAGCAGACGCTCGGCTGCGTGGAGCAGACCCGCGCCATGGATCTGGCGCTGCAGTCCATCGCCGAGCGGATGAGCGCCATCAAGTCGATGGCGGATCAGGTGGCCCACGCGGCCCAGGAGCAGATCTCGGTCAGCCAGGGGGTGGCCCGTCATATCGCCGGGATCGCCGATGTGGCCTACGAGACCGAGCGGGAGGCGCGGGAGTCGGCCGGCAGCAGTGAAGTGCTGGCGGAACTGGTCGCCAAGCAGCAGCAATTGATCGCACATTTCAAGGTCTAGGAGGGCTTATGTCTAACAAGTGGATTGGGGCCCTGAGTCTCCTGTTATGCGGCCAGCTGATGGCCAGTGAGTTGGTTATCGAGAGCTGGCGGATCGATGACAAGGCCCTGTGGGAACAGAAGATCATTCCCGCCTTCGAGGCGGCCCATCCGGGCATCCAGGTGAGGTTCAACGGGGTGCAGAACGTCGACTACATGCCGACCCTCTGGGCCAGCCTGAAAGATGGCAAGGCGGGGGATCTCATCACCTGCCGCCCGTTCGACGACTCCCTCGCCCTGTTCAAGGCGGGTCATCTGGTGGAGTTGAGCGAGATGGCCGGGATGGAGAACTTCCCCAGTTTCGCGCAGTCGCCCTGGCAGACGGATACCGGCGCTCAGACCTTCTGCGTGCCCATGGCCTCCGTCATTCACGGCTTTTTCTATAACAAGAAGATATTCAGCGACCTGGGTCTCTCAGTGCCGCAGACCCGCGACGACTTCTTCGCCGTGCTGGACAAGGTGAAGGCGGACGGGCGCTATGTGCCGCTGGCCGTGAGCGGATCCGAGAGCTGGGTGGCGTCCGAGCTGGGCTTCCAGAACATAGGGCCCAACTACTGGAAGGGGGAGGATGGCCGGCTGGCGCTGCTGGGCGGCCAGGAGCGGCTCGACAACCCGCAATACGTGCGGGCATTCGACGAGCTGGCCCGCTGGCGCGCCTATCTGGGGGAGGGCGGCGAGAGCCGTGACTACGCCAGCACCAACGCGCTCTTCACCTCCGGCAAGGCGGCCTTCTATGCGGCGGGCTCCTGGGAGATAGCCCCCTTCACCGGCAAGGTCGATTTCGGCGTCATGCGCCCCCCCGTGGCCAAGCAGGGGGACGGCTGCTTCTTCACCGATCACACCGACATCGGGATGGGGCTGAACCCGGCCAGCAAGAACAAGGAGGCGGGCATGGCCTTCCTGCAATGGCTGACCACCCCTCAGTTTGCCGAGCTCTATACCAACTCGTTGCCCGGTTTCTTCTCCCTCTCCAACCACTTCTTCGAGGTGACCAATCCGGCGGCGAAGGAGATGATGGAGTGGCGCGATCAGTGCGACTCCTCCATCCGGGTGGCGACCCAGATCCTCTCCCGTGGCACCCCCAAGCTGGGGGACGAACTGGCCGAGGTGAGTCAGGCGGTGTTGCAGGGCAAGCTGGCGCCACAGGCCGCGGCGCAGCAGCTGGAGCAGGGGTTGAAGGGCTGGTATGGCCCCCATCAGGGCAAGGCCAAGGCAGCGGATTGCCAGTGTGAGGTGCCGGCGGCACCCTCGGCCACAGCGTCGGGTGCATCGGCCTCCCTCGCACCCTCGGCCTCGGTGTCAGGCGCATCGGCTTCCCTCGCACCCTCGATGAGCACGCCTGCGGCGGCGACCCCGCTACCGGCAGCCGGGGTCGAAGAGGCGCTCGCCAGCGAGCTGGCGACGCCCACACAATAAAGCGCACAATAAAAGGAAGCATCGACAACGGGAGGCATCAGCCTCCCGTTTTCATTGCTGCGGGCGGTCGACGGCCGTCGAGTGCCAGCGACAGAGGCTGCCGATGCGGGCCACGGGCACGAATCCCAGCGAGCGGTAGACGCGCTGGGCATGGTAGTGCTCGTCGGCCACTATGATGAGGCGCTCGGCGCAGGTCAGGCCCTGGCGGGCGACCTGGCTCAGCAGCTGGCGGCAGAGCCCCCGGTTGCGCCAGTCATGGTGGGTGCGCACCAGCTGAAAGCGTCCCATGGTCCCGGTGAAGAACAGGCCGCAACTGGCGACCAGCTGCTCCCCCTGCCAGATCCCCCACCACTGCCCCAGCCCATCGGCGATCATGGCCTGATACAGGCTGCGGCGTGACTGCAGATAGGGCAGGTAGCGCTCCTCCTCGTGGCTCGGATCCCGCTCATCGCACTCCAGCACCAGCCAATCATCCCAGTCGGCCGCCGTGAAGGGGCGGGCATGGGTCGTCGCGGGGGGTGGGGCCGTCTGCTGCCAGCTGGTGGCATCCAGTGCCAGCACCACGCATTCCATATATTGATAACCCGCCGCCACGAAGCCGGCGACCCGGCTGTTCTGGCCCGGGGCAAGTGGCCACTGGAAGGTGCGGTGGCGCACTCTGGGGTCACTGCCGATCAGCTTGTCGAAGCTGGCCTCGAGCCAGCCCTTGTCACGATCGCTGGGCGGGGTGGGGAGCAACAGGTAGTTGCCGAAATAGTAATCCGGGGCGGTCGGGGTTCGTACGGCCCAGAACTGCTCATGGTCCACCACCTCGCCCTGATAGCGATCGAACAGCAAATCGGTGGCAAAGCCGGGATGATCTTCCATGATGGGGTTCCTGCAAGTGACTCAATTGATTATCGGCAGGCAGGGGAGGAAGTTAAAAAAAAGGCCGGGAAAGCCCGGCCAAACAATCACACGCAGATTCAGAACGTCCAGGACGATCCGCCCGCATCATAGCGCGACTGGGGCCATTTTGGGATGGGGGGACAGGGTTAGTTAAATTGAATCGCCAAATAAAAAAGCCGCTGATCCCGCTCTGGTGGTAAATCGGTGTTGACTTTGATCCGTTTTCTCATAAAGATAGCAAGACGTTTAGACGTCCAAACATCCGTTTTGACGTACAGGAATCGGTTGTAGGACAGGGAGATAACAGATGGGATTTCACAGCGCGCGTCAGGTAGAGGCACTCAACCAGAGTCTGGCTGATCTGGGTGGCGACATATCGGTCAGCTTCGAGTTTTTCCCGCCCAACAGCGAAGGGATGGAAAACACCCTCTGGCAGTCCATCGAGCGGCTGCAGGTGCTGGAACCCAAGTTTGTCTCCGTGACCTATGGCGCCAACTCGGGCACCCGGGATCGCACCCACAAGGTGATCAAGGACATCAAGGAGCGCACCGGCCTCATCGCCGCGCCGCACCTGACCTGCATCGATGCCAGCCGCGACGAGCTGAAGACCATCGCCCGTGACTACTGGAACAGCGGCATTCGTCATATAGTCGCCCTGCGCGGTGACTTGCCGCCGGGTATCGACAAGCCCGACATGTATGCCACCGATCTGGTCGCCCTGCTCAAGTCCGAGGCCGATTTCGATATCTCGGTGGCCGCCTACCCGGAGGGTCACCCCGAGGCCAGGAGTGCGCAGTCCGATCTGCTGAGCCTGAAGCGCAAGATAGATGCGGGGGCTGATCGGGCCATCACCCAGTTCTTCTTCGATGTGGAGACCTACCTGCGTTTCCGGGATCGCTGCGCCGCCATCGGCATCGATACGGAAATTGTGCCGGGGATACTGCCGGTCTCCAATTTCCAGACGCTCACCAAGTTTGCCGGCTTCACCAACGTGAAGATCCCGGGTTGGATGCACCAGCGCTTCGAGGGGCTGGAGAACGATCAGATGACGCGCAACATGGTAGGCGCCAGCATTGCCATCGATCAGGTGCGGGTGCTGAGCCAGGAAGGAGTGAAGGATTTCCACTTCTATACCCTGAATCGCTCCGAGCTGACCTATGCCATCTGCCACACCCTGGGGGTCAGACCGAAGGGCCAGGCCTGATCCCGAGCAGAAGGAACAGGACAAAAAAAGCCAATGAGTCACCTCATTGGCTTTTTGTTTTGGCTGGCTTGTCAGGGCCGGGTTGGCTGGATCTCTTTTGGTTCCAGCGTGATGACGGCATTGCCGGCCGCACCGGGGTACTGGTGATAGCTCTGATCCTGCTCCAGGGTGTAGAAGGTATCCAGGTAGTCGTCGTTGTTGGTCATCCAGGAGTCGGGCAGCGCCTTGATGATGCGACCGCCGAGATCGAGGAAGGGCAGGGCCTCCGGCACGCCACCGGCGGTGAAGCCTAGCTTGAGCGCCTCGATCAGCAGGGCGCTGAGCTCCTTGTAGTTGACGTTGTCATCCTGCTCCATCATGACGAGATCGACGGCGCCCCAGCGATAGCGATCCCAGTACACCAGTATCTGGTTGGGGCTGTAGTCGGTGTTGTCATAGTCGAGATAGGGCAGGTCGACTATGTCCACCACGGGCTCATCCCGGCTGGGATTGACCCCGGCCACCACGGCATACACCTCGGCGGCGCCGAGCAGCCAGGGCTCCTGATCGTCCTGCAGCCGGATCTTCTTCAGGATGCTGGTCTTGAGAGGTGCCGTGCTGTCGGCGGTGCGCGGCGCGGCCTGCAGCTCAGCCTCGGCCAGCGCCTTGCGCATCACCCTCAGACCGGCATTCTTGGCCTTGACGGGGTCGGCCTCCACCACCAGTACCGGGCGTGCCGGTGGCTGATTCACATCGAGGTAGACAGGATTGCCGGCCGTGTCGAAGGCCTCGATGGCGCTCCAGCTCTGCTCATCGCCGCTGGGAACATAGGCGATGAGCGGCTCGACACCTTGCTTCAGTGCGACAGCCTGCTCGGGGTTGGCCAGCCTCAGCTGCATCAGCTGCGTGACCTCGCCCTCCAGCCCCTGCCTGCGGATGGCGGCCTGATCGGCATCGGTGGCCTGCCGCTTCAGCCTGGGGCTGGCCTTTTGCAACAACTTGGGCAGCGGGCTCTGATACTGCGGGTTGCCGAGCAGGGGCTGCAGGTTCTTCTGTTGCA
Source organism: Aeromonas sp. sif2416 (assembly GCF_019218665.1). NCBI lineage: Bacteria > Pseudomonadati > Pseudomonadota > Gammaproteobacteria > Aeromonadales > Aeromonadaceae > Aeromonas > Aeromonas sp. sif2416. The sequence goes on along the minus strand of NZ_JAHUXC010000017.1, from coordinate 3,647 downwards.
ACGCGAGCTGGCGTGCCAGCTCCCGATCCTGATCGGCGGCCTGAGCCGTGGTGCCCAGCAAGGCCAGTAATACAATGACAGCCTGATTCCTCATTCTTGTTCTCCAGTATTGAGTCTGACAGAGGCGCGCATCGGGGAAGGATCGGCGCCTCAAGCGCACTAGACGGCAATAGGTTTCAACTGTGAACCCTCTTTGCTGAATTATGTGCGGCGTCTCACTGGAGTCTCCCCAGATGGTCAGGTCAGGCGCGGCGCCGGTTGACGAGATGCAATCCTATGCCGACCAGCAGCCCCCAGCAGGCGGAGCCCACCCCAAGCAGGCTGATCCCGGAGGCGGTGATGATGAAGGTCAACAGTGCCGCCTCCCGCTCCTCATCCTGTTGCAGTGCCCCGTGCAGGCTGCTGCCTATGGTGCCGAGCAGGGCCAGACCCGCCACACAGGTCACCAGCTCGGCGGGGAAGGCGCCGAACAGGGCGACCACGGTCGCACCGAAGCAGCCGGTCAGCAGGTAGAAGCCACCGGCCCAGACCGCGGCTGGCCAGCGGCGACTGGCGTCGGGATCTACCTCCTTGCCCATGCAGATGGCGGCGGTGATGGCGGCCAGGTTGAAGGCATAGCCGCCGAACGGGGCCAGCAACAGGCCGGTCAGGCCGGTCCAGCCGATCAGGGACGAGGTCGCCGGCTGATAGCCATGGGCGCGCAGAATGGTGATGCCCGGCATGTTCTGTGACGTCATGGTGACCAGGAACAGCGGCAGGGCTATGCCCAGCAGGGCGTCCGAGGAAAACTCGGGCCAGGTCCAGACCGGGCTGGAGAGTTGCCAGCTGACGGCGCTCAGTTGCAGCTCCCCTCTCAGGGTGCAGAGCAGCATCCCCGCGCTCAGTACCAGCACCATGGTATAGCGGGGCCAGAGGTGGCGACCGATCAGGAAGGCCAACAGCAAGGTGCCCAGCAGCAGGGGATCCTGCGGGGCCACCTTGAACAGATCCAGCCCGAAGCGGAGCAGCACCCCGGCCAGCATGGCGGCGGCCAGGGGGGCGGGAATGTGGCGCATCAGCCGATCGAACCAGCCGCTGATACCGCACAGGGTGATCAGCAACGAGGAGATCATGAAGGCACCTATGGCCTCCGACAGGCTGAAGTTGCCCAGGCTGGTGATGAGCAGGGCGGCGCCCGGGGTCGACCAGGCGGTCAGCACCGGGATGCGATAATAAAGGGAGAGGCCGATGCAGCTCACTCCCATGCCAATCCCCAGCGTCCATAGCCAGGAGGAGACTTGGGCCGCGTCGGCCCCGGCGGCGGTCGCGGCCTGAATGATCAGCACGACCGAGCTGGTATAGCCGACCATGACGGCGATCAGACCTGCGACCAGGTGGGGTAGGGCAAAGGGCATGATGACTTCCTTGTTGGATGCTGGCAGCTTGTGCGTTATTACGTACAATGTACTTTTGACTATAAGCGCGTGCGTTATGACGCACAAGTCAGTCATGGAAAATTCAGGGGGGGGAGATATGCAAGAGATGGGTCAACACCTGGCTCAGCACTTGAAGGGGCTGCGCACCGAGCGGGGCTGGAGCCTGGATGCGGCCGCCCGAGAGACGGGGGTGAGCAAGGCCATGCTGGGGCAGATCGAGCGGGGAGAGTCCAGCCCGACGGTGGCCACCCTGTGGAAGATTGCCACCGGGTTCCGGGCCTCCTTCTCCAGCTTTATCGAGCCGGCCCCGGCCGTGCAGAATGAAACCTTGTATCGCGTCGCCGATGCCATTCGCCAGCAGCCGGCAGGCGAGGGCATGCAGGTGGCGCCGCTGTTTCCTTATGAAGGCCGCTTTGGCTTCGAACTGTTCGAGCTCACCCTGTTGCCGGGATATGTGCGGGAGTCCGAGCCTCACGAGCCGGGCGTGACCGAGCATGTCATCGTCATCAGCGGCACCATGGAGGTGTTGATAGACGGGGGCTGGCATTCACTCAAACAGGGGGAGGCGGTCCGCTTTGCCGCCGATCGGCCCCATGGTTATCGCAATGGCGGGGTAGCGCCCGTGGTCTTCCACAACCTGATCCACTATCCCGCGCCCCGTCCTTGAGAATTAACCTGGTCGTCCGTCGGCCCTGGGGCGAGTCAGGATGGGGGTATAAACCCAGACAAACAGGCCATAAGCCGCTATCCAGCTCCAGCCACTCAGGTTCCAGCCGTCGAGGGTGAAGGCGGGCCAGAATTGCGGGATCAGCGTGCGCATCACTGCGGCCAGGATGATCAGAACGAAAGCCAGGGTGATCCTGCGTCCCGCCTGCAAGGCTCTGCCGCTATGGCCGAGGGAGACCCGCGCTATCATCCCCAGGATCATGGCGCCCATGCTGCCGGCACTGAACAGATGGCTGGCCAGCGACAGGGTAATGGGCCAACCCGCGGCCTGAGCCGCCAGGGCAAGCAGACCCAGGGGAATAAACAGGTAGGCAAGATGCAGCGACCACAGCAGGGGATGGGTGAGCGTCGTCAGCGGCCGCCAGCGCAGTTGTCGCCACAGATGAAGGAGTGCCGACACTATATATAGAGGCAGCATATAGAGGCTGGTGGTCCATGGGGTGGGCAGCAGCAACCAGAGCAGCATGATCAGCCACAGCGCTGCGAGCGCCCCGCGCTCCAGCCATGGCAGGGGGGCCGCTTTCTCCTTGCCCGTTCCCCTGGCGGTGAAGAAGGGGATGACCCGCCCGCCCATGACCGCAATCAGGGTGCTGAACAGCAGTACCGTCGTGATCAGCAGGTGCTCGAGCATGGCCCCGTCATCACGCCATAACCAGCTGGCACCATTGAGCAGGGTCAGAACCAGCAGCAAGGGGACGAAGAAAAGGTTGCGCCATTGTCGGGTGACCATGATGGGTCGGGCGAGGAACCAGGCGCAGAGTGGCAGCCAGACCAGATCCAGCGTCATCAGTATGTGGCTCCCTTCCCCCAGCCAGGGCAACAAGCACCTTGGCAGGGCCCACAGACCCACCACTAGTGCCAATGGCCAGCTCCGCACGCCGGGATGGGCCGTCCAGTTTTGTACGGCGGTCAGTAGAAAGCCCACCACTATGGCGGCGCAGAAGCCGAACAGCATCTCATGGCCGTGCCACCAGATAGGATTGGCTATCCCCGGCAGGCGCAGCCAGCCATTGAGCTGTCCCAGCCAGCCCAGCATGGCCAGGCAGGAAAACAGTGCCCCGAGCAGGAAGAAGGGGCGAAACCCCAGGCGGAACAGCGGGACTATCTGTTCTTCCTTATGGCTATCGAGGATTTGGTGCATGGCAGCAACCTTAATTGAACATTTGAAAAGCCAATTATAAAGTGGCTTTTCAAATGTTCAATTTAAATCCAGGGAATACCGAAATCGATACGGTTATGGGCGAAAAAAGACCGGTTTGCTGTAGAACTGAGCGAACGAACGATTGTGGTGAAAAAGCCCTTGTCATCGCGGCCTAGCTCCCTATAATGCGCCCCTACCAGCACGGCAGAACACGCCGGACTGATGAGCCAGCTTCCTCGTGAAGTGGGCGCCGAAAGAAAAGCGAAAACAAGCGCTTGACTTTCGAAGTGAGGAGCGTAATATGCGCCTCCTCAACGCGATAAGCGTGACGCTCTTTAACAATTTGAATCAAGCAATCTGTGTGG
>NZ_JAHUXC010000016.1:0-73625 GCF_019218665.1 Aeromonas sp. sif2416 | reverse complement strand
ACCTGATCCCATGCCGAACTCAGAAGTGAAACGCGGTAGCGCCGATGGTAGTGTGGCATTCGCCATGCGAGAGTAGGACACTGCCAGGCACCCAATTACGGTCACAGCGATGTGATTGGTCGTGCAACGACGTAAGGTTGTTGCAGACAACAGATTTAGATAACGCACACAGTGTGTTCTTTACCGGTTAGTGTGCTGATATGGCTCAGTTGGTAGAGCGCATCCTTGGTAAGGATGAGGTCCCCAGTTCGACTCTGGGTATCAGCACCAGTAAATATTAAAGCCTCCCAATCGGGAGGCTTTTTTGTATTCGCGTTTTTCAGTTTACCGATATCTGCCTGGCATCGAGATAGAAGCGGGCCTGCCCCGACCTTTCTATCTGGATAGCAGCCAGCAGCTTTTCCCCTCGTTTGTACTCCCAACTCCTTTCTATTGAGGTCAGAGGGGGTTTGCGGATACCCAGCGTCTGCAAATACTCGTGAAACAGGCTGGCGCTTCCGATCTCGGTCAATCCTGCTTTCATCCCCATTACTCCCTTATTGTGGCTGTTTATCAATGGTAGCGTTTTCATATGTATTCAATGTGAACGCTTTTCTATTAAATTGAAGCAAGCTAAGTTACGGGTTGAAAAAGGCCGCAGATGCCTAAAATAGGGAAGAAAAACATGCTGATAAAGAAGGTGCGTCTGGCAGGCAGAGACGGGTTGTGGCAGATCCTCTGCCAGGATGGCCAGATCTGGGCCATCGAGCCCATGACGGCGTCACTCTCCTCCGAGTCGGTGCTGGATGGCGAGGAGGGCCTCGCCATCGCGCCCTTTATCGAGCCCCATATTCACCTCGATACCACCCAGACGGCGGGTGAGCCGAGCTGGAATATCTCCGGCACCCTGTTCGAGGGGATAGAGCGCTGGGCCGAGCGCAAGGCGCTGCTGACCCACGAGGATGTGAAACGGCGCGCCATCCAGACGCTGAAATGGCAGATCGCCAACGGAATCCAGTTCGTCCGTACCCATGTGGATGTGTCCGACCCCAACCTGATCGCCCTGAAGGCCATGCTGGAGGTGCGCGAGGAGATGAAGCCCTGGGTCGAACTGCAGATAGTCGCCTTCCCGCAGGAGGGGATCCTCTCCTATCCCAACGGCAAGGCGCTGCTGGAAGAGGCGCTCAGGCTGGGAGCCGATGTGATTGGGGCCATCCCTCACTTCGAGTTCACCCGGGAGTACGGGGTCGAGAGCCTGCATCACATTTTCGAGCTGGCCGACAAGTACCAGGTGCTGGTCGATGTGCATTGCGACGAGATAGACGATGAGCAGTCCCGCTTCATCGAGACCCTGGCCACCCTGGCCTATGAGCGCGGCATGGGCGCCAGGGTCACCGCCAGTCATACCACCGCCATGCACTCCTACAACGGGGCCTACGCCTCCCGCCTGTTCCGCTTGCTGCGGATGGCCGACATCAACTTCGTGGCCAACCCACTGGTGAACATCCACCTGCAGGGGCGGTTCGATACCTACCCCAAACGCCGCGGTGTCACCCGGGTGAAGGAGATGCTGGAGGCGGGCATCAACATCTGCTTCGGCCACGACGATGTGTTCGATCCCTGGTATCCCATGGGGACCGGCAACATGCTGCAGGTGCTGCACATGGGGCTGCATGTTTGCCAGCTAATGGGATACGAGCAGATCAATGACAGCCTGAAGCTGATCGGTGAGCACAGCGCTCGTACCCTCAACGTGCAGGCGCGCTACGGGCTTGAGGTAGGCAAACCCGCCAACCTGCTGATCCTGCCGGCGGAGAACGGCTTCGATGCGGTGCGCCGTCAGGTGCCGGTGCGCTACTCCATCCGCCATGGCAGTATCATCGCCGAGACCCGGCCGGCCAGCACCTCGCTGCACCTGCAGACAGAGGAAGTGGTCGATTTTCGCCGCTAGCCACCCCGGGCCTGATCTCGCCACTATCACCCGGCGAGCGCCTTTTGCATAATGCCAGCCTGACACGACGGAGTCCGTTCCTATGCAAACCTGGTTATTTGTTGCCGTCGGTGGCGCCATCGGTGCCTGCCTGCGGTTCGGCATGACCGAACTGCTCGCGCTGCTGCTCGGTCGCCACTTTCCTTATGGCACCCTGGCGGTCAACGTGATCGGCTCCTTCATCATGGGCATCGCCTTTGCGCTGATCAGTCAGGGCCATGTACTGGAGCATCCGATGAAGCCGCTGCTGATGGTCGGGATCCTGGGGGCGCTGACCACCTTCTCCTCCTTCGCCCTGGATACCGTGGTGCTGGCCCAGCAAGGCGCCTACCTGAAGGCGCTGCTCAACATCGGCCTCAATCTCTTCCTCTGTCTGGCCATGGTCATGCTGGGGATGCAGTTGGTCGCCAGCCGGGTTTAAGGTGTCCGCAGCTCATTGGCTCTGGTAAACTGGCGGCCATTCTTTGCTCTATGGGTGTTTGAGGGATGTCGGAACAGACTACTACTACGCATTTTGGCTATAAAACCGTGGCGGCGACCGAGAAGGAAACTCTGGTGGCTGGCGTCTTCCATTCGGTGGCGGCCAAGTATGATCTGATGAACGATCTGATGTCGTTCGGCATTCACCGCCTGTGGAAGCGCTTCACAATCGACTGCTCAGGCGTGCGCAAAGGTCAGAAAGTGCTGGATCTGGCCGGTGGTACAGGGGATTTGACTGCCAAATTCTCCCGCATCGTCGGTGAAACCGGCCAGGTCGTGCTGGCGGACATCAACGATTCCATGCTCAAGGTGGGCCGCGACAAGCTGCGCAACCTGGGGGTGGCGAACAACGTCTCTTACGTGCAGGCCAACGCCGAGGCACTGCCCTTCCCGGACAACCACTTCGACGTTATCACCATCGGCTTCGGTCTGCGCAACGTCACCGACAAGGACAAGGCGCTCGCCTCTATGTATCGGGTGCTCAAGCCGGGCGGACGCCTGCTGGTGCTGGAGTTCTCCAAGCCGGAGAGCGAGGTGATCGCCAAGCTGTACGATCTCTACTCCTTCAAGCTGTTGCCCAAGATGGGCGAGCTGGTTGCGAACGACGGCGAGAGCTACAAGTACCTGGCGGAATCCATTCGCATGCACCCGGATCAGCAGACCCTGAAGGGCATGATGGAGAACGCCGGCTTCGATCAGGTGGACTTCTACAACCTGACCCAGGGGGTCGTCGCCCTGCACCGTGGATACAAGTTTTAAGGTTGCCTATGCCGATGGATGCCATGGTCACCGCGGTGATCGAAACCAGCCTCAATCAGTTGCTGGGCCTCGACAAGCAGAGCCCGGAGCGGCTGCGCAAGCTGGCGGGCAAGGTGCTCAAGCTGGAACTGCGCGAGTTGAAACCGCTCTGGTTCGTGTTCTCCGACCGGCGGCTGGATGTGCTGGCCGGTTACGAGGGGGAGGCCGATGCCGTGCTGAGCCTGTCGCTGACCGCCCTCGGTCTGCTGAAAGACCCTTCCGCCCTGACCCGCTATATCCGCGAGGAGCGACTCGATCTGAGTGGCGATCCACAGCTGGTGCAGGCGTTCAGCGCCCTGCTGGGAGAGCTCGACATCGACTGGGAAGAGGAACTCTCCCGCTACACCGGCGACGTGCTGGCCCACACCCTGTGCAGTGGGGCCCGTCAGGCGCGCCGCGTGCTGGGTCGTGAGCTGTGCCGCTCCCAGCGCCAGCTGGCCGAGTACCTGACCGAGGAGGCCAGGCTCGCCCCGGGTCCGCTGGAGGTCGCGAGTTTCAACGATGACGTCGAACTGCTGGCCCAGCACCTGAAAGCGGTCGAGTTGCGACTGGCTCGCCTCGAGCAGCGGGTGAGCTGATGACCCCGAAGGAGTTCAAGCGTCTCTACCGCATCGTCAGCATTCTGCTGGAGCAGGGCATCGACGAGCTGGTGCCCGCCCGTTATCAACCCTGGCCAGGACGCCTGCTGCGTCGCAGCCTGTTCTGGCTGAAGAACAAGCAGCCGGATCTGAGCCGTGGCGCCCGCATTCGCCTCGCCTTCGAGGCGCTCGGTCCCATCTTCATCAAGTTTGGCCAGATGCTGTCGACCCGGCGCGATCTGCTGCCGCCGGACATCGCCGAAGAGCTGGCCCTGCTGCAGGACAGGGTTCCCCCCTTCTGTGGTCAGGAGGCCAGGCGCCAGATAGAGGCGAGCCTGGGCTGCACCATCGAGACCCTGTTCGACGATTTCGATGAGACGCCGCTGGCCTCGGCCTCCATCGCCCAGGTGCATACCGGCCGGCTGAAGGAGAATGGCCGCGAGATCGTCATCAAGGTGATCCGGCCCGACATCGAACCCGTCATCGAGGCGGATCTGCGCCTGATGCAGGCGCTGGCCCGTCTGGCGGCCCGTTTCGCGCCCCAGAGTGCGCGACTGCGCCCCATCGAGGTGGTGGAGGAGTATCGCAAGACCATACTCGACGAGCTGAACCTGATGCGCGAAGCCGCCAACGCCATCCAGCTGCGCCGCAACTTCACCGGCTCCGATGCGCTCTATGTGCCCGAGGTGTTCACCGAGCACTGTCGCGAGCAGGTGCTGGTGATGGAACGCATCTATGGCATTCCGGTCTCCGACATCGCGGCGCTGGAGGCCAACGGCACCAACATGAAGCTGCTGGCCGAGCGCGGGGTGGAGGTGTTCTTCACCCAGGTGTTCCGCGACAGCTTCTTCCACGCCGACATGCATCCCGGCAACATCTTCGTCTCCTACGAGCATCCCGACAATCCACTCTGGATCGGCATCGACTGCGGCATAGTCGGCACCCTCAACCGGGAAGACAAGCGCTACCTGGCGGAGAACTTCCTCGCCTTCTTCAATCGGGATTACCGCAAGGTGGCCGAGCTGCACGTGGAGTCGGGCTGGGTGCCTGCCGACACCAAGGTGGACGAGTTCGAGTTTGCCATCCGCACCGTGCTGGAGCCCATCTTCGAGAAGCCGCTGTCCGAGATCTCGTTCGGCCACGTGCTGCTCAACCTGTTCAACACCGCCCGCCGCTTCAATATGCAGGTGCAGCCGCAGCTGGTGCTGCTGCAGAAGACCCTGCTCTATGTAGAAGGGCTGGGACGCCAGCTCTATCCGCAGCTGGATCTGTGGCAGACCGCCAAGCCTTATCTGGAAAGCTGGATGCGCGAGCAGGTGGGACCCAAGGCGGTGCTGAATGCGATCAGGGAGAAGGCGCCGTTCTGGGCGGAGAAGCTGCCGGAGCTGCCGGAGCTGGTCTACGAGACCCTGCGCCAGGCCCGTCATCAGCAACACCATTTCGAGCAGATGTTTGCGGATTTCCGCCGGCACAGCCACCGTCAGGGTCAGGCACGCTACCTCTTAGGGGTTGGAGCCAGCCTACTGTTAGTGGGTGTATTCTTGCTGACCCAGAAACAACATATTGAGTGGGGACAAATAACCCTCGCCGGTGCCGGTGTATGCTGGTTGCTTGGCTGGCTGAAAACCCGTTCCCACTAAACAAAACACGGCGCTTCCCGGTGCCAATCTCGGAGAACTTGCCGGGCTGGTATCGGCATCCTTTCCGTTAATGACGAACAACAAACTTGCGCACCTCGGGCGCCAATCTTGGAGAAATATCATGGGTGGTATCAGTATTTGGCAGTTGTTGATCATCGCAGTCATCGTCGTACTGCTGTTCGGTACCAAGAAGCTGCGTGGGATCGGTGGCGATCTGGGGGCGGCGGTGAAGGGCTTCAAGAAGGCGCTGTCCGATGAACCGGGCACCGAACAGAAGCCCGAGCAGAAGGATGCCGAGTTCCCGACGAAGCAGCTGAACGAGGCGGCCAACAGTGCCGACACCACCAAGCAGAAAGACAAAGATCAGGCCTAAGCCATGTTCGACATCGGTTTTTGGGAGCTGGTCGTCATCGGTGTGGTGGCCCTGGTGGTGCTGGGGCCTGAGCGTCTGCCGGTCGCCATCCGTACGGCATCCCACTGGATCAAGCTCATTCGCAGCACCGCCAACTCGGTGAAGTCCGAGCTGGAGCAGGAGCTCAAGTTGCAAGAGCTGCACAACGATCTGAAGAAGGCTGAGCAGTTGCAGATGAGCAACCTCAGTCCCGAGCTGCAGGAGTCCATCGAGCAGTTGAAGGCGGCCGCCCAGTCGGTGAATCGCCCCTATTCAGCGCAGAACGGGCAGCAGAACGAGATCCGTCCGCCGCAGGCGACCCCGACGCCAGCTCCCGAACCGGTAGCGCAGGCCATCGCCGTCCCTGAACCGGGTGCGGTGGAGACTGAGGTAGCCGCCGTCGCCCAGGATGCCGCCAGAGACAAAGGGGAGGTGAAGCCATGAGTCAGGCCGAACAACCCCTGATCAGCCACCTGGTGGAGCTGAGGACGCGCCTGTTGCGGTCGTTCTCGGCCATCTTGCTGGCGTTCGTCGCGCTCATCTATTTCTCCAACGACATCTACGACTTCGTGGCCAGGCCGCTGCTCAGCCAGCTGCCGGCAGGCACCAGCATGATAGCGACGGATGTGGCGACCCCCTTCATCACGCCGATCAAGCTGACCCTGGTGGTCTCCTTCTTCGTGGCTATCCCCTATCTGCTCTATCAGGCCTGGTCCTTCATCGCCCCCGGTCTGTACCAGCATGAGCGACGGCTGATCATGCCGCTGGTCGCCTCCAGCGCCGTGTTGTTCTATGGCGGCATGGCGTTTGCGTACTACGTGGTGTTCCCGCTGGTGTTCGGTTTCTTCACCAGCACGGCGCCCGCCGGGGTGACGGTGGCGACCGACATCGCCAGCTACCTGGACTTTGTGCTCACCCTGTTCTTCGCGTTCGGGGTGGCGTTCGAGATCCCGGTGGCCACCATACTGCTGTGCTGGACCGGTGTGACCAACCCCAAGAGCCTGCGGGAGAAACGCCCCTACGTCATCGTCGGGGTGTTCGTGGTGGGCATGTTGCTGACCCCGCCGGATGTCTTCTCCCAAACCCTGCTCGCGATCCCCATGTGGGCGCTGTGGGAGATAGGCTTGTTCTTCGCCCGTTTCTACACCAGGAAAGAGGACGAAGAGTCGCAGGAACAGACGGATGAGGGGAGCTGAGGCTCCCTTCCTCTTTTCAGGCTCCGCCCGGAGGCGTATGGTAAGGCCCCAATCGGTAGATGGTTTTCAAATACCTGATATGCCTTCCTTTCATTGGAAATTCATTAGCTCATGATCGACATTGGTCTCAACCTCACCAGCGCCCAGTTTGCCGGCGAACAGGCCGAACTGGTGGCCCGCGCCCGCGCCGCCGGGGTCGAGGCGCTGATCCTGACCGGCACCGATCTGGCGGGCAGCCGGGAGAGTGCCGAGTTGGCCGCCTCTTGGCCGGGTTACTGCTTCTCCACCGCCGGGGTTCATCCCCACGATGCCAAGAGTGTCGATGAGCATACCCTGCCGGTCCTGCGCGAACTGGCGGCACTGCCCCAGGTGGTGGCCATCGGCGAGTGCGGCCTCGACTACAACCGCGACTTCTCCCCCCGTCCGGTACAGGATGCGGTGTTCGACGCCCAGCTCGCGCTGGCCGCCGAGCTGGGGATGCCGGTGTTCCTGCACTGCCGTGATGCCCATGCCCGCTTCGTCGAGATCCTGCGGCCCTGGCTGCCCAAATTGCCGGGGGCCGTGCTGCATTGCTTCACCGGCTCCGACGAGGAGCTGGACGAGTGTCTGGCGCTGGGGCTGCACATAGGGGTGACTGGCTGGCTCTGCGACGAGCGCCGTGGTCAGTTGCTGCGGGAACAGGTGGCGCGCATCCCGGCCGGCCGGCTGATGATCGAGACCGATGCCCCCTATCTGGTGCCGCGGGATCTGACACCCAGACCGAAACGCAACGAACCCGCCTATCTGCCGCACATCGCCAAGGTGGTGGCGGCCTGCCGTGGCGAGGCGCCCGAGGCCTTGCTGGCCCACACCCGGGCCACCTCCGCCGCGTTCTTCCAACTTCCTCTTCAGGAGTGATTCATGGCTACAACTCTTCCTGGCGCCTTTCCGGGTCGCCGTCTGCGCCGGGTGCGCAAACATGATTTCAGCCGTCGTCTGGTGCGTGAGAACGTCCTGACGGCCAACGATCTCATCTATCCCGTGTTCGTGCTGGAGGGGGAGAACCGCCGTGAGGCCGTCACCTCCATGCCCGGGGTGGACCGCCTCTCCATCGATCTGCTGCTGATTGAGGCCGAAGAGCTGGTCGCCCTCGGCGTGCCCGCCATCGCCCTGTTCCCGGTGACCCCGCTGGAGAGCAAGAGCCTGCTGGCGGAAGAGGCCTACAACCCGGACGGCCTGGCCCAGCGTGCGACCCGCGCCCTCAAGGCCCGCTTCCCGGAGCTCGGGGTCATCACTGACGTGGCGCTGGATCCCTTCACCACCCACGGTCAGGACGGCATCATCGATGACGAAGGCTATGTGCTGAACGACATCACCACCGAGATCCTGGTGAAGCAGGCGCTCTCCCATGCCGCCGCCGGGGTCGACATAGTGGCGCCGTCCGACATGATGGATGGCCGCATCGGCGCCATCCGTGCCGCACTGGAGGAGCACGGCTTCATCAACACCCAGATCATGGCCTACTCCGCCAAGTACGCCTCCTGCTACTACGGCCCGTTCCGCGACGCGGTCGGCTCCGCCGGCAACCTCGGCAAGAGCAACAAGGCCACCTACCAGATGGATCCGGCCAACGGCAACGAGGCGCTGCACGAGGTGGCGCTGGATATCCAGGAAGGGGCCGACAGCGTCATGGTCAAGCCGGGTATGCCCTATCTGGACGTGATCCGTCAGGTGAAGGATCAGTTCGGGGTGCCGACCTTCGCCTATCAGGTGAGCGGCGAGTACGCCATGCACATGGCGGCGATCCAGAACGGCTGGCTGAAGGAGAAGGAGTGCATCCTGGAGTCCCTGGTCTGCTTCAAGCGGGCCGGTGCCGACGGCATCCTCACCTACTTCGCCAAGCGGGCCGCCCAGTGGCTGCAGGAAGATGCCCGCCGCTGATCGCGCGGCGCTCTTTCGCTCACGATGCCGGTCCCAGGACCGGCATCGTCGTCTCTGGTGTGCGGATTGCCGGTTTAATAGGCAAGTTTTCGCGAAAACTGGGCAACGGGCCTCGCTCTCGCTGGCAAAGGCTTGATTAATGGGTTTTCTGCCTACATCTTAGATGGTCCAAGCAAGCTTCTGGACGGCAGGGGCTGTAGCGCATTTAGAGGTACCCCAGTATGAACAACCCTTTGCTGACAATGGACTCGCTGCCTCCCTTCAGCCAGATCCAGCCCGATCAGGTACAGCCTGCCGTGACGCAGGCCATCGCCGACTGCAAACAGAAGATCGAGGACGTGCTGGCCCAGCGGGATCCCCATACCTGGGACAGCCTGATAGCGCCGCTGGAAGAGGTCAACGACCGTTTGGCGCGCATCTGGTCACCGGTCAGTCATCTCAATTCCGTGCTCAACAGCGAGGCGCTGCGCGAGGTGCACGACGCCTGCCTGCCGCTGCTGTCCGAGTTCCAGACCTATGTCGGCCAGCACGAGGGCCTCTACCAGGCCTATCGCGAGCTGGCCGAGAGCGACGACTTCCCGCTGCTTAGCGGCGCCCAGCGCAAGGAGATCCAGAATACCCTGCGCGATTTTCGCCTGTCCGGCATAGGCCTGCCCGCCGAGGCGCAGCAGCGTTATGGCGAGATCCAGGCCCGCCTCTCCGAGCTGGCCTCCCGCTTCAGCAACAACGTGCTGGATGCGACCCAGGGCTGGAGCAAGCTGGTGAGCGACGAGGCCGAGCTGGCCGGTCTGCCCCAGAGCGCACAGGCCGCCGCCCGTCAGCTGGCTGAGCACAAGGGCCAGCAGGGTTGGCTGTTCACCCTGGACATCCCCTCCTACCTGCCGGTGATGATGTATGCCGACAACCGCGCGCTGCGCGCCGAGCTGTATGAGGCCTTCACCACCCGCGCCTCCGAGCAGGGCCCGAATGCGGGCAAGTGGGACAACTCCGCCATCATGAGCGAGCTGCTCTCCCTGCGCCGCGAGCTGGCCCAGCTGCTCGGCTTCGGCAACTACGCCGAGTTCTCCCTGGCCACCAAGATGGCGGACAAGCCCGAGCAGGTGGTGGGTTTCCTCACCGATCTCGCGGCCAAATCCCTGCCACAGGGCAAGGCCGAGCTGGAGGAGATCCGTACCTTCGCCGCCGAGCAGCACGGTCAGCACGAGCTGGCCGCCTGGGATATCCCTTACTACGCCGAGAAGCTCAAGCAGCACAAGTTCTCCATCTCCGACGAGCAACTGCGGCCCTACTTCCCCGCCAACCGGGTGGTGAAGGGGCTGTTCGAGGTGGTGCGCCGGGTGTTCGGCATCAAGGTGCGCGAGCGCCTCGGCATCGATACCTGGCATCCGGACGTGCGCTTCTACGACATCTTCGACGCCGAGGATGAGCTGCGCGGCAGCTTCTACCTCGATCTCTACGCCCGCGAGCACAAGCAGGGCGGGGCCTGGATGGATGTCTGCCTGGGTCGCCGTTACCGTCAGGATGGTTCGCTGCAAAAGCCGGTGGCCTATCTGACCTGCAACTTCAACGGCCCGGTGGATGGCAAGCCGGCGCTGTTCACCCACAACGAGGTGGTGACCCTGTTCCACGAATTCGGTCACGGCATTCACCACATGCTGACCCAGGTCGACGTGGCCGGGGTGGCTGGCATCAACGGCGTGGCCTGGGATGCGGTCGAGCTGCCGAGCCAGTTCCTGGAGAACTGGTGCTGGGAGTCCGAGGCGCTGGCCTTCATCTCCGGTCATCATGAAACAGGGGAGCCGCTGCCGGCGGATCTGCTGGAGAAGATGCTGACCGCCCGCAACTTCCAGGCGGCCATGCAGATGTTGCGCCAGCTGGAGTTCGCCTTGTTCGACTTCCGCCTGCACCAGGAGTTTGACCCGGCCAATCCGGCGCTGATCCCGACCCTGCTGGCCGAGGTGCGCAGCCAGGTGGCGGTGCTGACGCCGCCGGCGTTCAACCGCTTCCAGCACAGCTTCTCCCACATCTTCGCGGGGGGCTATGCGGCGGGCTACTACAGCTACAAGTGGGCCGAGGTGCTGTCGGCGGATGCCTTCTCCCGCTTCGAGGAGGAGGGGATCTTCAACCCCGCCACCGGCCAGTCCTTCCTGAAGAACATCCTGGAGAAGGGCGGTTCGAAAGAACCCATGGAGCTGTTCCGTGCCTTCCGGGGCCGCGAGCCCAAAGTGGATGCCCTGCTGCGCCATAGCGGGATAGCCGCATGAGGTTTGGTGCCTGCGCGGCCGTGAGCTTCAAGCAGGTACAGTCCCGCGGCAGAGTGGGATCGCCGCGTGATTTTTGAGATAAAAAGGGACCAGCAGGTCCCTTTTTTCAAGGCTTTTTAATATCTTGCGGATAGCATGTTTGCACTGTCCCCGCCTCTTCAGTAGAGTCGGGTTCTACCTTCCAGGGAGAGAAAGAACCTTGCCATGAGGCGAGCACTCGAGTCTGTCTATCAAATCATCTCAAGCCTGTCTCATCTGAGTGGCAAAGGATTTTTCGAGACCTTTGTGAGTGAAATCGCCGCAGCGGTTGAGGCGGATCTCGTCCTCGTTTCAGGTAGGGATCATTCGGGCCTGTTTTTTACCATACATGCCGCTCATCCCTCCTCCCTCGACATAGGTTCCTACAGCTTTCCCCTAGCCGGCACCCCGGGCGAGATCGTCATGCAGCAGGGTGAAGCCTGGTTCAACGATCGCATCCGTCAGCTATTCCCTCATGCCGCCGTGCTGGAGCGCTGGCAGATCAAGGGCTATGCCGGGATAGCGCTGAAGAATGCCCAGGGCGAGACCATGGGGTTGTGCAGCGTCATGTTCAAGCGGGCCATGCCCAGCATGGACAAGCTCATGCGACTGCTGCGCCTGCTGGCCCCCCTCGCCGGTCGCGAGCTGGCGCTGATGTACCAGCAGCCCTCCCAGCCGGTGCAGACCCAACCTGAGTATCACCATTTCCTGGACAGCATGATGTCCCATGCCCCGGTCGGCATCGGCAAGCTGGATCTGGAGGGCCGTATCCTCTGGGTCAACCCGGCCATCGAGAAGATGCTGGGCTACAGTCAGCAGGAGCTGCAACTGCGCACCGCCGCCGAGATCAACCACCCGGAAGACTGGCTGCTCAGCATCCCTTACTACGAAGAGTTGAGACGGGGGGAGCGTCCCGCCTTCACCCAGGAGAAACGCTACCTGCACCGGGACGGTATGGTGCTCTGGGGCCGGGTGACGGTGACGCTGATCCGCAACAAGCAGTTGCACCCCGACTATCTGATGCTGGTGCTGGAGAATATCGATCCCATCAAGCGCCACGCCGAGCAGCTCAAGCTCTCCCACCGGGTCTATGACAACCTGTCCGAGGCCATACTGGTGTGCGATGCCGACAGCCGCATCATCTCGGTCAACCCCGCATTCGAGAAGATCACCGGCTACAGCGAGGAGGAGGCCTGCGGCCAGCGTCCCAGCCTGCTCAAGTCCGGGCTGCACGATCAGACCTTCTATGCCGACATGTATCACGCCCTCGAGCGGGTGGGGATCTGGCGTGGCGAGGTGTGGAACAAGCGCAAGAACGGCAAGCTCTACCCCCAGCAGCTGATGATCAGCGCCTTGCGGGAGGGGGGGCGGATCAGCCAGTACATCGCCATCTTCAGCGATCTCTCCCAGACCAAGCTGGCGGAGCAGAAGATCGCGGCCCAGGCGAACTACGACAACCTCACCGGCCTGCCTAACCGCTGGCTGTTTGGCCGCTGCCTCGGTCGCTTCTGCGAGCGGGGCGAGCGCTTCGCGCTCATGGTGCTGGATCTCAACAACTTCAAGGCGGTCAACAACAGCATGGATCACCACGTCGGTGATGCCCTGCTGCGGGAGGTGTCGGATCGGCTGGTGAGCCGGGTCCGTACCGAGGATCTGGTGGCCCGCATCGGTGGCGACGAGTTCGCCTTCCTGGTGCCCGGCATCGTCAACCGCCGCCAGGCCGAGGTGTTTGCCAAGCAGGTGATCGGCGGCTTCGCCCGCCCCTTCATGCTGGCCAACCAGCACCTCTATGTGACGGCGACCCTGGGGATCACCCTCTGCCCCAATGACGGGGCCGACAGTGACGAGCTGCTGCGCAATGCCGAGCAGGCGCTGTTCGTCGCCAAGCGGCAGGGGCGGCAACTCGGCACCTACAGCGCCTCCATGCGGGAAGAGGTGAGCCAGCGCCACCAGATGCAACAAGATCTGGCGGAGGCCATCAAGCTGGCGCAGCTGACCATGGCCTATCAGCCGATCTGGGACAACCGCAGTGGCCGGGTCGCTAAGCTGGAGGCGCTGGTGCGCTGGTACCATCCCCACTGGGGCCAGGTCTCGCCGGCGGACTTCATCCCGCTGGCGGAGGAGGCGGGGCTCATCCAGGGGCTGGGGGCGCTGGTGCTGTGGCAGTCATGCCGGGATCTGGCCCGCTTGCAGCAGTCCGGTTTCCCTGAGCTGCAGATGTCCATCAACCGCTCGACTCTGGAGTTCCAGACCATAGATCCAGAGGCGAGCGAGTGGCTCAGGGTGATCCGTCACTTCGGCCTGGATCCGGCGGACATCATCATAGAGATCACCGAGTCCCTGTTGATGGAGAGCAGTGATCAGCACAGGGTGCGGATCGACGCCTTGCGCGAGGCGGGCTGCAAGCTGGCCATCGATGACTTCGGCACCGGCTACTCGGCGCTCAATTACCTGCGCACCTTCCCGGTGGATCTGGTCAAGATCGATCGCTCCTTCGTGCGCCACATCCCCTTCAACGAGCAGGACCGGCTGCTGCTGGACGGCATCATCAACATAGTGCACAACCTCGGCATGCAGGTGGTGATCGAGGGGGTGGAGACCCGCGAGCAGCTCAACTTCCTCTGCCAGAAGGGCTGTGCCTTCACCCAGGGCTATTTGCTCAGCCGCCCGTTACCCTTCGAGGATCTGGTGGAATACCTGAGCCTCAATCGCCAGGGGATGAACCTGACTAATCTGACCACAGTGAGCTGATCCCCCGCTTCTGCTATCATGCTCGGCTCCACGCCGTCATGAGTCTTCGTTATGCCCCATATCCAGGTTTTTAGTGAAGTGCCCGCCCGCGAAGGGGAGCTCGATGCCCTGCGGCTGCGGTTGGCCGAGGTGGAGTTCCCCGCCCCCTTCGCCTTGGTGCTGACCGAGGCCAGGCTGGAGCTGCGCAAGCTGGACGAACCCAAGCTGGGCGCCGTCTACGTGGACTTCGTGGAGGGGGCCGTGGCTCACAGGCGCAAGTTCGGAGGCGGCCGGGGCCAGTCCATCGCCAAGGCGGTGGGGCTGAAAGCCGGGGCCATGCCGAGCGTGGTGGATGCGACGGCCGGGCTGGGGCGCGATGCCTTCGTGCTGGCCTCCCTCGGTTGCAGGGTGACGCTGATCGAGCGCAGCCCGGTGGTGGCAGCCCTGCTGCAGGACGGGCTGGTGCGGGCGGGGCAGGATCCCGAGATCGGTGGCTGGGTGCGGGAGCGGATGCAGCTGTTGCAGGGGCCGGCGGTGGACAACCTGCTGGCGCTGACCGAGCGGCCCGATGTCATCTACCTGGATCCCATGTTCCCCCACAAGCAGAAGTCGGCGCTGGTGAAGAAGGAGATGCGGGTGTTCCAGTCGCTGGTGGGGCCGGATCTGGATGCGGACGCCCTGCTGCCGGCGGCGCTGCAGATGGCCGACAAGCGGGTGGTGGTAAAGCGGCCCGACTACGCGGGCTGGCTCAACGAGCAGAGACCCAGCATGGCCATCGAGACCAAGAGCAACCGCTTCGATGTCTACGTGATGGCGGCGCTGGCGGCGGGCTAGGCGCGGTATTCTGAGCAGAATCGCATGAAAAAAGAGGGCCAACACAGTTGGCCCTCTTTTTTTTTGCGACTGGCGTTCAGTCGGCGGTAGCGAAGCGGATCCGCTTCTCTTCCCCTTGCCAGTTCAGGCTCAGGGTGGCCAGCTCGGCCAGACTGAGCCGCTCGCCACTGTGCAGCACCAGGTATTCGACCCCATCCCGAGCCGTGATGGTGTGGATCTTGTCCACCCACTGCCGCCCATCCCGGGTGCCGAGACCGACGGCCAGTTGCCAGCGGGCGGCGATCTCGAGCCAGTCATAGAGGTCACAGCTGATGGGTTGGTAATCCTTCATCCGTTGCCTCGACAACGGGGCCCTTGGGCCCCGCTCATCAGAAGTTGAGTTCCGTGGTCGGTGCGGCCACGACCTGGTCCTTCTTCACCATGCCCAGAGTCAGCACATCGCCGGCCAGCTCGGGGTCATCCGCATCGCCGTTGCAGACCAGCACGACGTCATAATGGCCGAGGTTCACGAAGCCCAGCTCATAGCCGTAGCCTCCTCCGGTCTGGGGCAGAACGGGGGCGCTGGCATAGAAGCCGTTATCGAGGTCGGACATGTCCGGATAGTTATCGTCCAGCCGCAACCCGTCATAGAAGTAGACGAAGGCCTTGTCGGTCAGCACGCCACCGCAGAGCCCGCTGGCCACTGTGCCCTTGACGGTGGCCACCTCGGTATTGTTCACCAGGCGCACGCCTCTGGGCTTGAGCTTGTAGTGCTCTTCATGACCTGGCAACACCATGGAGTGGCGCAGATCGAACTCGGTGGTAAAGGCGCTGGTGCCGTTGGCGGCAATGGTGAAGGCGTCCAGCTTGAGCTCGTTACTGGGCACTTCCAGCGGCTTGATCACCCCGTCATCCTGTAACACATAGGAGTAGGGGGTGCCGTCGGAAAACTGGTTTTCTGATTTGGTCCCATCCAGGATCTCCAGCCGCATCTGGCTGTATTCACCGGCGACCACGTCCTGACTGTCCAGCAGTGGGCGGCTGTGTGATCCCTGGTAGGCCAGCAGATCGATGTAGGTAAACTGCGGGTGACCGTTGTCGTCGGAGGGGATGAGCAGGCCGAGTGGGGTACAGCCATCGTCCTCGGCACTGGTCAGGAAGCTGGCGGTACTCCAGCCCAGCTCGTTGCCGGTGACGGGATTGATGCTGATATTGGCGACGGCGATACAGACCTTCTGGACGGAATCGACAGGCGCATCGGAGAAGGCCAGGGACATCTTGGCGTTCGATGCGGGAGGCGGGTTCGGGTTGGAGTCGCTGTCATTGCCGCCACAAGCGGTCAGCAGTGCGGTCAGGCCTATCAAGATTAAGGGTTTCATGGCTTCCATTCCTGTTGGAGAGACCTTTCTACTCTAGCCGAGATGGTGAAATGGGGTAGCAGGCGAGCGCTGTGTGATGAGGGGGGCTTTGGCTAAAAAGCCAATTAAATCAATTACGAGCCTTGAATGGCACCGAGTGTTGCTGCGAAAGAGATTGTCGGAACCGACGGCGTTGCGGTGAAAAGGGGGCTGATTGGGTGCGAACCCAATCAGGCTTCCAGCAGGCGGGTGGGCCAGCCCATCTTCTGCTGGCGCTCCACTTCGAGGCGCAGTTCGCTGGCCCGCAGATAGTGTTCGTCCAGCCAGCCCTTGGGCAGGGTCAGGGTCAGCGCTTCTTCATCGGCCTGCAGCAGGAAGCTGGGCACTGTGCCCTGAGTGCGACGCATGCAGAGAATGAGCGAGATGCGCAGGATGCGGGCCAGCCGGATCGCCTGGCGGCCGGTGACGGCGCCCTGTTTCTCCAGGGTGTCCAGCTTGAATTCGTCCCGCTGGTTGAACAGCAGGGCCGACAACAGCTTCTTCTGGGCCGGCGTGAAGCCCGGCATGTCGATGTTGTCGATGATGTAGGCGGCGTGCTGCGGTGCCTTCTTGTACTCGATGCAGAGACCGATCTCGTGCAGCAGGGCCGCATAGCGCAGGATCGGGCGGCCGTAACGCTTGGAGAGGCGCCAGGCCGGTTGCAGCTGGTTGAACGCCTCGATGGCGGTGTCGCGCACCCGCTCGGCGTGCTCCTTGTCCAGCTGATAGCGGCTGATCAGGCTGTCGGCGGTGCGATCACGGGCATCACAGTCGTGGTTGTTGCCGAGCAGGCCGTAGATCAGGCCCTCCCGCAGCGCCCCGCCCGCGAGCGTCATGCTCTCTATGCCCAGAGTCTCGAAGATGGCGATCAGGATGGCGAGACCGGAGGGGAACACGGTCAGCCGCTCGGCCGCCAGCCCTTCCAGCTGCAGCCGATCCAGCCTGCCACAGGCGATGGCCTGACCCATCAGCTCCTGCAATTTCGGCAGGGTGACCCGCTCGCTCTTGCCCTGCGCCAGCATGATCTCCTGCAGCGCCTGTACGGTGCCGGAGGCACCGACACAGGTACGCCAACCCAGGGCGCGGTAATCCTCCGCGACCGGAGCCATCACCGCCTTGGCGGCGGCGATGGCCTGGTTGAAGCGGGTCTCGCTCAGCTCGCCGTCACCGAAGTGATTGTTGAGCCAGGTGACGCAACCCATATGCAGGCTGTTGAGCAGCTTCGCCTCGCTGTGCTCGCCGATCACCAGCTCGGTGCTGGCACCGCCGATGTCGATCACCAGCCGATTGCCTTCCCCGGCGGAGGTCCAGGAGACCCCTTCGTAGATGGTCTTGGCCTCTTCCTCGCCCGAGATGATCTCGATACTGTGGTTGAGTACCCGTTCGGCTTCGCTCAGGAACTCGTCGACGTTGGTGGCCAGGCGCAGCGTCGCCGTACCCACCACCCGGATGTTGTCGGAGGGGATGTCCTGCAACTGCTCGGAGAACAGGCGCAGGCAGTCCCAGCCCCGCTCCATGGCGGCACGGCTGAGACGAAATTCCGGGTCGAGACCGGCGGCGAGGCGCACCTTGCGCTTGACCTTGGTGACGGTGCGCAGGGCACCGGCGACCTCGCGCACCACCAGCATGTGAAAGCTGTTGGAGCCGAGGTCGATGGCGGCATAGAGCGGCGAGTTGTGCAACTGGGCCCGGTCCCTTAGTTCTTGCGGGGCGGGCGACGACGGTTGTTGCTGTTGCCACCACCCTGGCGATCCCGCATGTTGCGGTTCACCGGCTGGCGGTTGCGGAACACCCGTTTCGGGGCGGTCACGTCATCCAGCAGCGACTCGCGATCATACTTGCTGACCGGGATCGGGTGGTGGATGTACTCCTCGATGGCCGGCAGGTTGAAGGCATAGTCTTCACAGGCCAGGCTGATGGAGTGACCGCTCTTGCCGGCACGACCGGTACGACCGATACGGTGTACATAGTCTTCGGCATCGTCGGGCAGGTCGTAGTTGAAGACGTGGGTCACGTCCGGGATGTGCAGACCACGGGCGGCCACGTCGGTGGCGACCAGGACGTCCAGCGTTCCCTTGGTGAACTCTTCCAGGATCTTCATCCGCTTCTTCTGCGGCACGTCACCGGTCAGCAGGCCGACCCGGTGGCCGTCGTTCTCCAGCCACGCATGTACGTCTTCACAGACATGCTTGGTGTTGGCGAAGACGATGGCTTTCTCCGGCCACTCCTCTTCCATCAGGGAGAGCAGCAGCAGCATCTTGTCTTCGTTGGAGGGGTAGAACAGCTCCTCCTTGATGCGTACGCCCGTCATCTGTTCCGGTTCGATTTGCACGTGTTCCGGGTGGTTCATGTGCTCGTAGGCCAGCTCCTGCACGCGCAGGGAGAGGGTGGCGGAGAACAGCATGCTCAGGCGCTCGGTGGCCGGCGGCATGCGACGGAACAGGAAGCGGATGTCCTTGATGAAGCCGAGATCGAACATGCGATCCGCTTCGTCCAGCACCACGACCTGGATGCTGCCCAGATCGATGACCTTGGACTTGAAGTAGTCGATGATGCGACCCGTGGTGCCGATCAGGATGTCGACACCCTGTTCCAGCACGGCCAGCTGCTTGTCGTAGCCCTCGCCGCCATAGGCGAGACCGAGCTTCAGACCGGTGGAGGCGGACATGCCTTCGGCGTCGTTGTAAATCTGGACGGCCAGCTCACGGGTCGGTGCCAGTATGATGGCGCGCGGCTGGTTGATCAGGCGCGGCTGGGTCAACGGGTGGGTCAGCAAATAGTTGAAGGTCGCTGCCAGGAAGGCAAGGGTCTTGCCGGTTCCCGTCTGGGCCTGACCGGCGAGGTCATGGCCTTCTACCAGCAGTGGCAGAGACAGTGCCTGGATGGGCGTGCAATAGTGAAATCCCTTTGATTCCAGACCAGCCAGAACTTCGGGTTCGAGGCCCATTTGGGCGAATTTTTCGGTCGTAAGGTGTGTTTTGCTCATGGCGGTAGGTTATCAGGTTAGGCTTGCAATAATAAACAGGATCATTTCAAATAGGGCAACTATTGCCTTTGTTGATCCATCAATAAAGCCTTAATTACTGACTGGAGTTGGAGATGAGTGACAAGATTGTTCAGCTGAGCGATGCCAGCTTCGAGGCCGATGTAATCAAAGCCGACAGCCCCGTTCTGGTCGATTTCTGGGCTGAATGGTGCGGTCCGTGCAAGATGATTGCCCCGATCCTGAACGAAGTCGCCCAAGAATATGCCGGTCGCGTGACCGTGGCGAAATTGAACATCGATCATAACGCCGACACTCCGCCCAAGTATGGCATTCGCGGTATCCCGACCCTCTTGCTGTTCAAGAATGGCGAAGTGGCAGCGACCAAGGTCGGTGCCCTGTCCAAGACTCAGCTGAAAGAGTTCCTGGACGGTAACCTGTAATAATCAAGAAGGAGCGCATTGCAATAATGCGCTCCTTGTGTTTTATCACCTAGACGCTCATCCCGATTGGTGCTAGCTTATCGTTCGTTTGCTAACCATTTTGCCCGACTCCTTAACAACAGCCTGGCAAGTCAAATCCGATTAGTATCAATCCAGCAGACTGTCTCCTCATTTCAATCCTTGCTTACAGACTCTCACCACTATGAATCTGACTGAATTAAAGAACACTCCTGTGTCCGAGCTGGTCAAGCTTGGCGAATCCATGGGGTTAGAAAATCTGGCTCGGGCCCACAAGAAAGACATTATCTTCGCGATCCTCAAGGCGCACGCCAAGGGTGGTGAGGATATCTTTGGCGACGGTGTGCTGGAAATCCTGACCGACGGCTTCGGCTTCCTGCGTAGTGCAGATGGCTCCTATCTGGCCGGCCCGGACGACATCTACGTCTCCCCGAGCCAGATCCGCCGCTTCAACCTGCGTACCGGCGATACCGTTTCCGGCAAGATCCGACCCCCGAAAGAGGGCGAGCGTTACTTCGCGCTGCTCAAGGTCAACGAGGTCAACTATGACCGTCCGGAAAACGTCCGCAACAAGATCCTGTTCGAAAACCTGACGCCGCTGCATGCCAACGAGCGTCTGCGCATGGAGCGGGGCAACGGCTCGACCGAAGACATCACCGCCCGTGTGCTGGACCTGGCATCCCCCATCGGTAAAGGCCAGCGTGGCCTGATCGTGGCGCCGCCCAAGGCAGGTAAGACCATGCTGCTGCAGAACATCGCCCAGAGCATCGCTTACAACCACCCGGACTGTGAGCTCATCGTCCTGCTGATCGACGAGCGTCCGGAAGAAGTGACCGAGATGCAGCGTATGGTGAAGGGTGAAGTGATCGCCTCCACCTTCGACGAGCCAGCATCCCGTCACGTCCAGGTTGCCGACATGGTGATCGAGAAGGCCAAGCGTCTGGTCGAGCACAAGAAGGACGTGGTGATCCTGCTGGATTCCATCACCCGTCTGGCCCGTGCCTACAACACCGTCATCCCCTCATCCGGCAAGGTACTGACCGGTGGTGTGGATGCCAACGCCCTGCACAGACCCAAGCGTTTCTTCGGCGCCGCCCGTAACGTTGAGGAAGGCGGCAGCCTGACCATCATCGCGACCGCGCTGGTCGACACCGGCTCCAAGATGGATGAAGTCATCTACGAAGAGTTCAAGGGTACCGGCAACATGGAACTGCACCTCTCGCGCAAGATCGCCGAGAAGCGCGTCTACCCGGCCATCGACATCACCCGCTCCGGCACCCGCAAGGAAGAGTTGCTGACCGCGCCGGATGAGCTGCAGAAGATGTGGATACTGCGCAAGATCATTCACCCCATGGGCGAGATCGACAGCATCGAGTTCCTCATCGACAAGCTGGCAGCCACCAAGACCAACGACGAGTTCTTCGATTCCATGAAGCGTCAGCAGAAGTAACTGCGCCGAAGACGTCGAAGAATGCCAAAACCGCGGCCCAGGTCGCGGTTTTTGTTTATCTATTTCCCTGTTGCCTTAGTAGTATGTGAGGCCTCGATGTCACAAGGATAGGGACGTCATGAAGCTGGTATTCCTGATCTGGCTCGGCTGGCTGATGGCCAGCCCGGTGCAGGCCGATTCACTGCCACAGCCGCAGGCTCAGCTGGTGGCGGATGAGGGCCTGCAGGGGCATGTCGATTATCTGAACAGTCGCCTGCGACTGGGGCAGTTTGCCGCCATGGATTCCCTGCTCGAGACGCTGACCCTGGGGCAGCGGGAGTTCCTGCTGCACCGGCTGCTGAGCGGCCTCAAGTCGGCGGGGGCGCCGACCCCGGCGCTGCTGGCCTGGGTGCGGGAACAGGCCGCCAAGGCACCGCTGTGGCTGGTGGAGGGGGAGGTGGACGGTTTCCTGGTCCAGCTGCCCGCCTATGACTTTGCCGCCGAGGCCAGACTGGTGCTCAGCCACTGGCAGCAGCTGGCCTGGCAGGACAACTACCGTCAGCTGCTGGAGCAGAACAGCTTTGACTTCAAGCAGCTCTACTACAGCCGCAACCAGGAGCTGGCGCAGCAGCAGCAGGCGTTGCTGGCCGTGCTCGATGGTCAACCCACCCCCGTGCTCAGGCGCGAAGCCAAGCGACTGGCCTCCCTGCCCCTCTTCCTGCCGGACAACCAGCTGTTGCTGCACCTCATCGATCGAACCGGTGACCCCGGCCTCTATCAGACGCTGTGGCGCCAGCCGGCGGATCACGACAGCCTGGCGGCCCTGCACAGCATCACCCGTTTCTATCGGGGCCAGGAGGCGAGCGATCTGCTGATCGCCGCCAGCCGCAACGACCGCCTGATGATCCCCGCCCTGCAGCAGCTCAGTCAGCTCTCGCCGCTGCCCGACACGGCCCAGCAGTATCTGCTGGCCGAACTCGGCAAGCATCAATATGGCGGGCTGGTGGCCGGCCTGCTGCTGCAGATGGACGAACCCAGGCTGCTGGCCCAGCTGGCGGATCGCCTCACCCGGCAGGAGCAGCGTCACGGCCTGGCCGTCATGCTGCCCGATACGGGTACACTGGATGCGCGACCGGGGTTATAATGCCCCACCGCCTGAACACAGGGTACCCGCATGAAATACAAGGACTTGCGTGATTTCATCGCGCAGCTGGAACAAACCGGACAGCTCAAGCGCATCAGTCGCGAGATAGACCCCTATCTGGAGATGACCGAGATCAGCGATCGCACCCTGCGTGCGGGTGGCCCGGCCCTGTTGTTCGAGAATCCCAAGGGCTACAGCATGCCGGTGCTGACCAACCTGTTCGGCACCCCGGATCGGGTCGCCATGGGCATGGGCCAGCCCAACGTCGGCGCCCTGCGCCAGGTGGGGACCTGGCTCTCCTACCTGAAGGAGCCTGAGCCGCCCCGTGGCCTCAAGGAGCTGATGGAGAAGCTGCCGATCTTCAAGCAGGTGCTCAACATGCCGACCAAGCGGCTCTCCTCCGCCCCCTGTCAGCAGATAGTGCTGGAAGGGGAGGCGGTCGACCTGGATCAGATCCCGATCCAGCACTGCTGGCCCGGCGATGTGGCCCCCCTGGTGACCTGGGGGCTGACCATCACCCGCGGCCCCTACAAGAAACGCCAGAACCTCGGCATCTATCGCCAGCAGAAGATCGGCAAGAACAAGCTGATCATGCGCTGGCTGGATCACCGTGGCGGCGCCATCGATTTTCGCGAGTGGCAGGAGGCCCACCCGGGTGAGCGTTTCCCGGTAGTGGTGGCGCTCGGTGCCGATCCTGCGACCATACTCGGCGCCGTGACGCCGGTGCCGGACACCCTCTCCGAATACGCCTTCGCCGGCCTGCTGCGCGGCAGCCGCACCGAGGTGGTGAAGGCCCTGAGCTGTGAGCTCGAGGTGCCCGCCAGCGCCGAAATCGTGCTGGAAGGTTACCTGGAGCCGGGGGAGATGGCGCCGGAGGGCCCCTATGGGGATCACACCGGTTACTACAACGAGGTGGACGAGTTCCCGGTGTTTACCATCACCCACATGACCATGCGCCGTGATGCCATCTATCACAGCACCTACACCGGCCGTCCGCCCGATGAGCCGGCCGTGCTGGGGGTGGCGCTGAACGAGGTGTTCGTGCCGCTGCTGCAGAAGCAGTTCCCCGAGATAGTGGACTTCTACCTGCCGCCGGAGGGTTGCTCCTACCGGATGGCGGTGGTGACCATCAAGAAGCGCTACCCCGGCCATGCCAAGCGGGTGATGCTGGGGGTCTGGTCCTTCCTGCGCCAGTTCATGTACACCAAGTTCGTGATCGTCTGCGATGACGACATCAACGCCCGCGACTGGAAGGATGTGATCTGGGCCATCACCACCCGCATGGATCCGGCGCGGGACACCACATTGATCGAGCACACGCCGATCGATTACCTCGACTTCGCCTCGCCGGTCTCGGGGCTCGGCTCCAAGATGGGGCTGGATGCCACCAACAAGTGGCCGGGGGAGAGCAATAGGGAGTGGGGTCAGCCCATAGTCCAGGATGCGGCGGTGACCGCGAAGATCGACGGGATCTGGGACGAGCTGAATATTCTCGGCTGATCCCGCGCCTCCACGGCGACGCCGACGCAAAAGAGCGGTATTCGCCGACCGAATTGGGTATTCTCGACTGACCGGACCAGATCGCTGGTCGCCAGAACACAGTGAATCAATGAGCGAAAGCGGGCCGAGCGAGCCCGTCACAAGGATAAGAATGCAACGTATCAAGTGCCGCGTAGAGGAACTGCGCGAATATGTCGACACCATCTGGCATGTGGCCCTGGCGCCGCAGCAAGAGGTCAGCTTCAAGCCGGGCCAGTATCTGCTGGTGGTGATGAGCGACTCGGACAAGCGTCCCTTCTCCATCGCCAACTCGCCGACCCGCTCCGGTGTGCTGGAGCTGCAGATCGGCGCCACCCCGGAGAACGCCTACGCCGGCCAGGTGCTGGCGCGCATGCGCGAACAGGGCGAGATCGAGATCGAGCTGGCGGCGGGCAAGGCCTTCCTGCGGGACAGTTCGCCCCGTCCCCTGATCCTGATGGCAGGCGGCACCGGCTTCTCCTATGCCCGCTCCATCCTGGAGTATCTGATAGCGACCGGCAGCAAGCGCCCGGTGTTCTGCTACTGGGGCGTGCGTCAGGCGCACTGGCTCTACGAGCAGGCGCAGATGCAGCAGTGGGAGCGTGACTACGCCCCGCTCACCTTCGTGCCCGTGGTGCAGGAGCCGGAGGCCGACTGGACCGGCAAGACCGGGCTGGTGCACAAGGCCATCATGGACGACTTCGTCAGCCTGCATGACTACGACATCTATGTGGCGGGTCGTTTCGAGATGGCGGGTGCGGCGCGGGAGGAGTTCAAGGTACTGGGCGCCGAGCCGGAGCGGATCTTCGGCGACGCCTACGAGTTCATCTAAAGCGTTCCCTCGCAGCAGAAACAACAAACCCCAGCCTGGCTGGGGTTTGTTTTATGTGCCGGTAAGGCCGACGGGTCGGCGACACCGCGCCGGCTTACTCGCCCTTGGCGCCGAGCTGCTGTTCCAGCTGGGCCAGCTTGGCCTCGAGGGCGGTCAGCTTCTCCCGGGTGCGCAGCAGCACCTTGGTCTGCACGTCAAACTCCTCGCGGCTGACCAGATCCAGCTTGTTCAGCTGGGCTTGCAGCACCTGACGGGTCTTCTTTTCCACCTCTTCACCCATGCTGCGAATGCCGGGCGGCAGGGCGTTCTGTACCTGTTTGGCGATCTCTTCCAGTTTCTTCGGGTCGATCATGGGGTTCTCCTTAAGCAATGGCGCCATTCTACCGACAAATCTGCCTCTTTGCCGAGATCGGGGCGGCTTTTTGCACCCTTGGGTTGTACAGGCTCTGGTCGGGTCTGGTGATGCCAGGGATGCTGCTACCCTCTGGCGCCAGGGTCCAATTCCATTTCCTTGATGTTGTACACAAAAAAATCAGATCAGATGACCGACCAGAGGCTTATTAATTGTTGCGTTGCTGTTAAGATGTTTCGGTCGGGTTTGGACCCTACCCCGTCAGGCTCATCATGGATAACAACATAAAAGAGATAAGGATATGAAAAAAAAGCTAATTTATGCAGCTGTCGTCAGTGCACTGCTGAGCGGTTGTGGTGGCAGCGACGATAAAGAAGGCGATACCTCGAGCTATCTCGATTACCTGCTGAGTGGCTCCAATGCGGTGCGTCCCAGCGCCCTGGCCGCCCGTGCCTCCGACGGTACCCTGAAATTCTCCACCGAGACCGCCGATCTCTCCAACCCGGTCTCCGCCCTCTCTACCCTGGATGGCTGGTCCACGACCCAGGCTATCCAGATTGTGCCCGTGACGGCATCCGGCATCACAGTCAAGGCGCCAACGGCCGCCGAATTCGGTGCCGCCGTCGCACCGCTCTATCTGCTGGAGCTGACCTTCGACAGCGCGGCACTGCGCCCGAGTGGCGTGAAGAAGGTGCTGACCTACGGCGTGGACTTCGTGGTGGCCGAGTCGGCCGGCAAGCTGAACCTGGTGCCGCTCAAGCCCCTAAGCCCCTCCTCCTATTACATGATAGTGGCCACGGATACGCTCAACGACAGCAGCGGCACTCCGCTCAAGGCCGGCAGTGATTACAGCAACTATAAGAGCAATGCCGGCAGCACCGCCCAGGAGCAGTCCATCAACGGTCTGATCACCCTGCAGGAAGGGCTGTTCAAGGCCGCCACCGGCATCACCAGCGACCACGTGATCTTCTCCGACTGGTTCGGTACCCAGTCCGGCGCCGATGTGCTGGTGGCGGTGAAGGGGGCTGCGGCCTCTGTGCTGAAGAGCAGTCCGACCCTGGATGCGGCCGTGCTGTGGAAAGAGGATGCCAAGGGCAATACCAGCCTGCCCGGCACCTACACCCTGGGTGTGGCCAGCCACGACAGCTTCCTGACCAAGCTGGAGGCCGAACAATTCCTGCCGCAGGAACAGAAGGATGCGCTGGCCGCCGCCTTCGGCACCGGCACCCCGCTCAACGGCCTGGCCCAGATCACCCAGGTCTACACAGGCGCGGTCAAACTGCCCTACTTCCTCTCCTCACCGGCCACCGCCGGTTCCTGGGACAAGGCCAGGACCCAGTCCTGGCACGGTGCCATCCCCAGCCTGTACGCCATCGCCAACGCACTGAAGGCCGGTGACAGCGAGGTGATCGCCGGTCTGGTGGGGGCTGGTGTGGATCCGGCCCTGCTGGGTGAGCTGATCGCCGATCCTAGCCGTCAGGCCGAGCTGCTGGCCGAGGCGAGCAAGCTGATCGGGGTGACCCTCACCTCCGGTGGCAAGGCGCTGGACGCCGAGATGAACATAGGCCGCTTCAACCCGCTGCCGGCGCTGGAAGAGGTGCAGTCCGTGCCGATGCGCATCTTCGCCAAGGACGCGCTCAACACCATCACCGACGTGATCATCTATCAGCACGGCGTCACCTCGGTGAAGGAGAACGCCTACGCCCTGGCGCTGGGCCAGATTGCGGCCGGTGCCAAGGCGGGCAAGAAGGTGGCGCTGGTGGTGATCGATCACCCGCTGCACGGTGAGCGCGGCTATGCCCTGAGCGGCAGCATGGCGACCGTGACTACCCCGGACAACCCGACCCCCTATCTGAACCTGAGCTACCTGACGGTGGCGCGGGACAACCTGAAACAGAGCGTGGCGGATCTGCTGGGCCTGCGCCTGGCGGTCGGTCTGGCCAACGCCAAGGGCGCGCTGGGCGCCGCCGGCGTCAAGGTGCACTTCCTGGGTCACTCCCTGGGGGCCATTGCCGGTGCCAGCCTGCTGGCGGTGGCCAACCAGTCCATCGGCAGTCCTCAGGCGGATGCCCTGTTCAAGTTCGACACCGGCGGCCTGGCCATGCCGGGTGGCGGCATAGCCCCGCTGCTGCTCAACTCGCCGACCTTCGGGCCGACGATCCAGATGAGCGTGCTGACCAGCGGCAGCCCTGAGCTGAAGGCGGCCTTCACCGCCTATGCGCCGAGCTGCAAGACGGCGGTTGCCAGCTGCTTCGTCAACGAGTTCCTGCCGAGCCTGGACGCCGCCACTCAGGCCACCGCGGCCGGCACTGTGCAGAGCTACAACTTCGCGGCCCAGTCGGTGCTGGATTCGGCTGACCCGATCAACCTGGCGCGTGGCATCAAGGCGGACTTCCCGCTGTTTGCCACCGAGATCGTCGGAGATGGCGCCCTGAGCCTGCCGGATCAGGTGATCCCGAACAGCATAGCGACAGCCCCGCTGGGTGGTACCGAGGCGCTGTTCAAGGTGCTGGAGCTGCAACCGCTGACTGCCAGCGGCGCGGCCAACCACCACGCGGCTCGCTTCGTGGCGGGGGGTCACAGCTCGCTGCTGGCACCGGATGAGAACTTCGATCCGACCGGTGCTGTGACCACGGAGATGCAGACCCAGTTCGGCAGCTTCTTTATGAGTGGCGGTACTGCGGTGCAGGTCACCGACAGTTCTCTGCTCAAGCAATAACGCTGCAGACCATAAAAAAACGCCGCCCCTCGGGGCGGCGTTCTCGTTTCTGTAGCTTGGGCGGGGGCCAGCCGTCATGTCGGTCTGTGGTGCCGATCCAGCCAGCCTTGCAGCAGGCCCACCAGCAGACCCGTCAGGTGGGCGATGTTGGCGGTGCGGGTGCCGAGCAAGTCGAAGAAGCCGAGTACCATCCAGAACAGCATGAAGCCCATCAGCGCCGGCGGCAGGCTGAGGCCGCAGGCCGGCTGCAGCTTGCTGCGCAGCCAGCAGTAGCCGAGCAGGGCATAGACCACCCCGGAGAGGCCGCCAAACAGCGGGCCGCTCATGAAAAACTCGGCCACGTTCGGCAGGGCCGCCCCCACCACGAGCAGGATGAACAGTTTGCCGCTGCCGAGGCGCTGCTCGATCTGCCCCCCCAGATACCACCACCACAGCAGGTTGAACACCAGGTGCAGCACCGAGAAGTGGATGAAGGCCGGGGTGATGTAGCGCCACGCCTGCCAGTCGGTGAACTGGGCCAGGGTCGGGTGGAACGCCAGCTGATCGAAGATGGGCAGGCCTATGGCATCGAGGGCATAGATGGCCAGACAGGCGACTATGACGACCAGGGTCAGCGGCCCCGCCTGATGCAGGAAGTCGGTGACGGGATCCGTCATCCTCTTGCTGTAGTCGATGCGGGCATCCGCCCGACCGGATTGCCAGGAGGCCTCCATGTAGCGGGGATGGTTGGGATCGCTCAGGAAGCGCTTCACCTCTTGCTGGGCCTGGGCGAGGCGCTGCTCATCCGCCAGCCAGACCGAGACGCCGAGCTCGGACTGGGTCAGCTCGCACGACATGCCGAGGGTGGCGAGATAGTCCACCAGCGCCTGGGCCATGCGGGCGTCGTCGAGCACCAGCAGCTGGATCATGCGTCGCCCGCCTGGATGGGGAACTCCTTGCGCCAGGCTTCGAAGCCGCCATCCAGGCTGTAGACCTGGTCATAGCCCTGTTGCAGCAGATACTGGGCCGCTCCCTGGCTGCTGTTGCCGTGGTAGCACATCACTATCACCGGGGTGTCGAAGTCCACCTCGTTCATGAAGCGCACCAGGCTGCCATTGGTGAGGTGGAAGGCGCCGACCGCATGGGCGGTCTCGAATGACTGGGGATCGCGAATATCCACCAGACGGGCGTCACCGGCACTGAGCTTCTGGTGGGCATCCTGGGCACTGATATGGGCAAACTGGTCCATTAACCTGTCCTGTGAATAGATGATTGATGCCCAGTTTACCGCAAGCCGCGGCCCGCGCTAAGCCCGCAATGCGCTCCGTCGCCCCTCATCGGCAGGGGCTGCGCAATTTTCTTCAATACCCCCAGGCGGTGGCTCGGTAGGGTGGCGCTGTGTCACCTCAAGGAGTCCTCTTCATGGAAATGAGTCTGTTACTGTCGATGTGCGGGTTTGCGCTGGCCATGTCCATCTCTCCCGGCCCGGTCAATCTGGTCGCCCTCGGCGCGGGGGCCAGATACGGCTTCCACGCCAGCCTGCGTCACGTGGTGGGGGCGACGCTGGGCTTCATCCTGCTGCTCCTGTTGATGGGGTTGGGGCTGAGCGGGGCCCTGGTGCAATGGCCCATGGCGGCCGGTGCCCTGCGCTGGGGCGGGATCCTCTTCCTCTGCTACATGGCCTGGCAGCTGATGGTGGATGAGGGGAGCCTGGGGCACGGCGGCGGGGTGCCACCCTCCTTCCTGTACGGCGCCCTGATGCAATGGCTCAACCCCAAGGCCTGGCTGGCGGCCAGCATGGGGATGGGGGCCTATGGGGCCGTCGGCGGGGTGGGGCAGATAGTCCTGTTCACCACCCTCTATCTGGTGATCTGCCTCGGCTCCATCGCCTGCTGGGCCTATGTCGGCAGCCGGCTGCAGGAGGCGCTGCTGTCGCCCCGCCGGCTGCGCTGGTTCAACCGGACCATGGCTCTGCTGCTCTTACTCAGTGCCGGTTACCTGGGGTTGGCTGCCTGACGGCTGAGCTGCAGCTGGTATTGGCCCGGGGTGGCGGCGACCCGGCGCTTGAACTGGCGCTGGAAGTGCGCCTGATCGGCGAAGCCGCTCGCCAGCGCCACCTCGGCCAGGGACTGGCCCTGCCTGAGCAGGGGGCGGGCGTGGCGAATACGGTGATCGATCAGGTAGGCGTGGGGGGTCATGCCATAGTGGCGGGCGAAGCTGCGCACCAGGTGGGAGGGGGTGATGCCGGCCACGGCGCTCAGCTCGGCCAGGGTGAGGGGGCGGGTGCAGTCGTCACGGATCAGCTCGGCGGCCCGTTGCAGGTGCAGCGGCGGACGATCATCCCAGCTGGCGGGCGTCAGCCTGGCCAGCAGCTGGTGGCTGAACCGCTGGCAGGCTACCTCCTTGGCCAGCGGGTCCCGGCCCTGCACCAGGCTCTGGTGTAGCAGTTGCAATGCTTGGTACAGCAGGGGGTCCCGGCTCGCCGTCATGTCGAAGGGGCGAAACTCGGAGCCCAGGCCCGCCTCTTCCTGCTGGCCGCGCAGCCAGTCGAGATTGAGATAGAACATCAGATAGGACCAGGGCTGATCCGCGATGGCGTTGCAGGCATGCACCTCTTCCGGGTTCATCAGCACCAGGCTGCCGCGGCTTACCTCCTGCCTGCTGCGCTGGTTGAGGTAGTGGCTGTGGCCACCGGTGATGGCGCCGATGGAGAAGTGGGCGTGGCTGTGCTTGTCGTAGCAGACGCGGCGGCCATCCTGCACCGCCCGCGCCTCGATAAATGGCAGGGCCGGGTCGCACCAGAAGCGGTGACGATCCGGTACGACCCTGGCCCCATTCATGTCGGGTTAGCCACCGAGATAGGCCTGCCGTACCGCCGGGTTCGCGAGCAGGGCGGCGCCTGTGTCTTGCAGCACCACCCGGCCGTTCTCCAGCACATAGCCTCTGTCCGCCAGCTTGAGCGCCTGGTTGGCATTCTGCTCCACCAGGAAGATGGTCATGCCCTTCTGGCGCAGCTGCTCTATGGTGTCGAAGATCTGCTGGATGATGATGGGGGCCAGCCCCAACGAGGGCTCGTCCAGCAGCAGCAGGCGCGGCTTGCTCATCAGGGCGCGGCCTATGGCCAGCATCTGCTGCTCGCCGCCGGACATGGTGCCGGCCCGCTGCTCCAGCCGCTCGTGCAGCCGCGGGAACATGGTGAATACCTGATCCAGCAGGGCCGGTTGCTCGGCCTTGTCGACGAAGAAGGCGCCCATCAGCAGGTTCTCCTCCACCGTCAGGCGGGCGAAGATGCGGCGCCCCTCCGGCACCACGGCGATGTCCTTGCGCATGATGCGGGCCGTGGTGAGGGAGTTGATCTGTTCCCCCTCGAACCAGATGCTGCCGCTGCTGGGCTTGGGTTCGCCGCACAGCGTCATCAGCAGTGTGGTCTTGCCGGCGCCGTTGGCGCCGATCAGGGTGACTATCTCTCCCTCCTTCACCTCGACGCTGACGTCGTGCAGCGCCTGGATCTTGCCGTAGTGGGTCGATACGTTGCGAAGTTCTAACATCATGACTCCTAGGATTCGCCCAGATAGGCCTTGATCACGGCCGGGTTGTTGCGGATTTCGTCCGGCTTGCCATGGGCCAGCGGGGTGCCCTGGTTGACCACGAAGATGCGGTTGGAGATCTCCATCACCAGCTTCATGTCGTGCTCGATCAGCAATACCGAGACGCCAAACTCGTCCCTCAGGTTGGAGATGAGTTCGTTGAGCTCATCCGTCTCGTGCGGGTTGAGGCC
Source organism: Aeromonas sp. sif2416 (assembly GCF_019218665.1). Lineage (NCBI taxonomy): Bacteria > Pseudomonadati > Pseudomonadota > Gammaproteobacteria > Aeromonadales > Aeromonadaceae > Aeromonas > Aeromonas sp. sif2416. The sequence continues at coordinate 42,236 of NZ_JAHUXC010000016.1, read as the reverse complement.
GGCGGCCGGCTCATCCAGCATCAGCAGATCAGGCCTGGTTGCCATGCAGCGGGCGATCTCGAGCCGGCGCTGCTGGCCATAGGCCAGGTTGCCGGCGGCGCGATTGGCGAGCTCCTTGAGGCCGACTTTCTCCAGCCAGAAGGCCGACTGCTCCAGCCCCTCCTGCTCGGCGCGGCGGAAGGCCGGGGTCTTGAACAGGCCGGCGATGAAGCCGGTGTTGAGGTGCCTGTGCTGGGCCACCAGCAGGTTCTCCACCGCCGTCATCTCCTTGAACAGGCGGACGTGCTGGAAGGTCCGCACCACCCCTTTGCGGGCGATGAGGTGGCCGGGCAACCCCTGGATCTCCTCGCCCTTGTAGTTGATGGTGCCGCCGCTCGGGCGGTAGAAACCGGTCAGGCAGTTGAAGATGGTGGTCTTGCCCGCGCCGTTGGGGCCTATGATGGAGATCACCTCGCCCCTGTCCACATCCAGCTTGACGCCGTTGACCGCCAGCAAGCCGCCGAAGCGCATCGACAGATCAGAGACGTCGAGCAACTTGTTGTTTGTATTGTTCAGGTTGCTCATTTGCGTAGCTCCAGGTGAGGACGACTCATCGGCAGCAGTCCTTGCGGCCGCCAGATCATCATGAACACCATCAGCAGACCGAACATCAGCATGCGGTACTCATTGAATTCACGGGCCAGCTCCGGCAACACCGTCATCACTATGGCGGCCAGCACCACCCCGATCTGGGAGCCCATGCCGCCCAGCACCACAATCGCAAGGACGATGGCCGACTCGATGAAGACGAAGGACTCCGGGCTGATGAAGCCCTGGCGGGAGGCGAAGAAGCTGCCGGCGAAGCCCGCGAAGCAGGCGCCTATGGTGAAGGCGGTCAGCTTGATGATGGTGGGGTTGAGGCCAAGGGATTTGCAGGCGATCTCGTCTTCCCGCAAGGCTTCCCAGGCCCGTCCCAGCGGCATGCGCAGCAGACGGTTGATGACGAACAGGGTGGCCACCACCAGCAGCAGCGCCATCAGGTAGACGAAGATGACCTTGTGGTTCGCGTTGTAGGTGATGCCGAAGAAGTCGTGGAAGGTGCCAAAGCCCCCATCCTTGACGGTGCGGTTGAACTCCAGCCCGGCCAGGGTGGGCTTGGGAATGCCGGAAATGCCGTTCGGGCCGCCAGTCAGACTGGTCAGGTTGTTGAGCAGGATGCGGATGATCTCGCCAAAGCCCAGAGTGACGATGGCCAGATAGTCACCGCGCAGCCGCAGCACCGGGAAGCCGAGCAGGAAGCCGAAGGTGGCCGCCATCAGGCCGGCGATGGGCAGGCACTCCCAGAAGCTCAGCCCGAAGTAGGTGTTGAGCAGGGCATAGGTGTAGGCACCGACCGCGTAGAAGCCGACGTAACCGAGATCCAGCAGGCCGGCGAGGCCCACCACCACGTTCAGGCCGAGCCCCAGCATGATGTAAATCATGGTGAGGGTGGCCAGATCGACGGCGCCGCGCGACGCCATGAAGGGCCAGCTCACCGCGAACAGCAGCACCAGGATGGCGGTGATGTTGTAGAGGCGTGGCGCCTCCTCCGGGCTCGGCAGCACCAGCTTGGTGAAGCCGACGGAGAAGCCGCTGATGGAGGCCTGGAACAGTCGGCTGATCTGGCCGCGCATCAGCTGGAACCAGAACACCAGGGCGGCGCCCCCCAGCAGCCAGGCCAGCGATACGTCGAGCCGGCTCACCACCAGCAGGCGGGAGCCATCGGTCTCGAGCTTGAAGCCGAGCAGCCAGAAGGAGAGCACCAGCAGCATCAGGCTGGCGACGCAGGCATGGATGAATTGACGTTTCATCAGACTTTCTCCACTTCCGGGCGACCCAGGATGCAGCCGATAGACATGAACAGCGGCATCAGACAGGTGGTAGGCACTTGAATAAATTGACGTTTCATACCTTCTCGACCTCCGGGCGACCCAGGATGCCGGTAGGCATGAACAACAGCACGAAGATGAGCAGGGCGAAGGCCATGACATCCTTGTACTCGGTGCTGAGGTAGCCGGCGGTGAGCGCTTCCACCACCCCCAGCAGCAGGCCGCCGATCACCGCGCCCGGGATGCTGCCGATGCCACCCAGTACCGCCGCCGTGAAGGCCTTGAGACCGGCCATGAAGCCGAGGTAGGGGTTGATGACGCCGTAATACATGCCGAGCAGTACCCCGGCCACGGCGGCCAGGGTGGCCCCCAACACGAAGGTGATGGAGATGACCACGTGGGTGTCTATGCCCAGCAGGTTCGCCATCTTGATGTCTTCCGAGCAGGCGCGGCAGGCCCGGCCCATGCGGGAGCGGCCGATGAACTGGGTCAGCGCCAGCATGGTCACGAAGGTCACCACGAAGATGATGAGCTGCATGTAGGAGAGGCTGGCCTGGAAGCCTTCCTCGCCACCCAGGGTCCAGCCCCCGGAGATCAGGGTGGGCATGGCGATATCGCGCGAGCCCTGGGCCATCCGCATCATGTTTTGCAAGAAGATCGACATGCCGATGGCGGAGATGAGGGGGATGAGGCGGTTGCCGCCCCGCAGTGGGCGATAGGCGACCCGCTCTATGGTCCAGCCATAGCTGCCGGTGATGATGATACTGACCAGGAAGGCGCCTCCCAGCAGCAAGACGGTGCTGTCGATGCCCATCATCGAGAGCCCGGCCATCACCATAAACGCGACATAGGAGCCGATCATGTAAACCTCGCCGTGGGCGAAGTTGATCATGCCGATGATGCCGTAGACCATGGTGTAGCCGATGGCGATCAACGCATAGGTGCTGCCTATGGTTAATCCGTTCAGCAACTGCTGAACCAGGTAGAGAAGGTGTTCGGACATACTGCGTTCCCTGTACTTGCCCGCAAAGAAAGGAGGGGCGACTCACGTCGCCCCAACCGGCAGATTACTTGAGTTGAGTGGAGGTGCCGTCGGCGTGCCACTGGAACACACCGAATTCGAAGCCTTTCAGGTCACCGTTCGGTGCCCAGGTCAGGGGGCCCATGACGGTGTCGACCGGCATGGCTTTGATGGCGGCGGCCACGGCGGCAGGGTCATCCTCACCCGCCTTGGCAATACCGGCAGCCAGGGTCTGCACCGCGGCGTAGGTGGTCCAGACGAAGGGACCGGAAGAGTCCTGACCCTTGGCCTTGAAGGCTTCTACGATGGAGGCGTTGGCGGGGACCAGGTCATATTTGTTCGGCAGGGTGACCAGCAGGCCTTCGGAACCCTGACCACCGATGGCGGAGATATCCTTGTTACCCACCCCTTCCGGACCCATGAACTTGGCCTTCAGGCCCTTCTCGTGCGCCTGGCGCAGGATCAGGCCCAGCTCCGGGTGATAGCCGCCGTAGTAGACGAAATCGACGTTCTCTTTCTGCAGCTTGGCGATCAGGGCGGAGAAGTCCTTGTCACCGGCGGTGATGCCTTCGAATGCCACCACCTTGACGCCCGCCTTGTCCAGGGAGGCCTTCACGCTGGAGGCGATGCCTTCACCGTACTGTTTCTTGTCGTGGATGACGGCCACGCGCTGGGGTTTCACCTGCTCGATGATGTACTTGGCGGCGGTCGGACCCTGGTCGCTGTCCAGACCAATGGTGCGCATGGTCAGCTGGTAGCCACGCTCGGTGATCTTGGGGTTGGTGGAGGCGGGGGTGATCATCAGCACGCCTTCGTCTTCATAGATGTCGGAGGCGGGCAGGGTGTTGTCGGAGCAGAGGTGGCCGACTACGAACTTGACGCCGTCGTTGATCACCTTGTTGGCGACCGCCACGGCCTGTTTGGGATCGCAGGCGTCGTCATAGACGATGGCTTCGATCTGCTTGCCCTTGATGCCGCCGGCCTTGTTGATCTGCTCGACCGCCATCTTGCCGCCGGTGAACTGCATGTCACCATACTGGGCGACCGGACCTGTGACCGGACCGGCGATACCGATCTTGATGGTATCGGCCGCATTGGCCATGGAGACCGATCCAAACAGAGCCAAAGAAACCGCTGCCCTGACTGCCATTTTGCTCAAGTTATTCATTGATTCGTCCCTTAATCAGTGGATTGTTTCATTTTCCGTGTGCCATTCCGGACCTGTATCCCGCCAGCCCGGCAATAGATAAGGTTCTATCATTCCTCGCTGGGCAATAACAAGATGTTAAAGATACTAACCATGGAGGGGTGGCTAGTGGTTTTGTGAACTAAATAACTGATTTTTGGTTTTTGTTTGGAATTTAATTCCAATATGCTCGATTAACATCTTAACAACAAGAGGTTGTTCCGATAAATACCAGATGAAAAAACTGACGATATTTCATTCTGCGCCTGCTCTCATTTTGACCAAATTTCGTTTGCGCAAATAGAAACGACCGCCTAGATTAGCCAACATTGACAATTCGCTGGCAGCTCTCGTTAAAACCAAGCCTTTATTCGGGAAATCTGCTACTGTTCCGCCTTTGTTATTCAGGAGACCGAGATGGCAACTATTAAAGATGTCGCCTCGCGCGCAGGCGTATCCATCTCCACCGTCTCACATGTACTCAATCACACCCGTCGGGTCAGCGAAGATGCGACCCAAAAAGTGCTTGAGGCGGTGGCAGAGCTCAACTACGCGCCCAATTCGGTGGCGCGCAGCCTCAAGATCAATTCAACCAAGACCATAGGTATGTTGGTGACGACCAGCGCCAACCCCTTCTTCGCGGAAGTGGTGCGCGGGGTGGAGGCTTATTGCTTCGAGCAGGGCTACAGCCTGATCCTGTGCAATACGGAGAACCAGCCGCCCCGTCAGCAGCATTACCTGAGGATGCTGATGGAGAAGCGGGTCGATGGCCTGCTGGTGCTGGGGACCGATATCGATACCCCGCTGCGCGACATGCTGCGCATCCACAAGAATGTGCCGCAGGTGGTACTGGATTGGGGCACCGAGTGTGATTTTGCCAACGTGATCAACGACAACGCTCGCATCGGCGCGCGCATGGCCGTGCGTCATCTGTTGGAGCAGGGTCACACCGAGATCGTCTGCATCACGGGTCAGATCGACAAGCCGACCACCCAGCAGCGACTGGACGGGGTGCGCGATGCCCTGGCCGAGCAGGGCCTGACCCTGTCGGACGCTCAGATCTTCGAAGGGGACTACGAGAGCCAGAGCGGCTTCGATGCCATGCAGCGCATCCTGGCGCTCAAGCCCCGCCCGACGGCGGTGTTTGCCTTCGACGATCCCATGGCGATAGGTGCCATTTGCGCCGCCTGGGAGGCCGGGGTCAAGGTGCCGGACGACATCTCCATGATCGGCTATGACGACGTGGAGATGGCGCGCTTCTCCAGCCCGCCGCTCACCACCATTCGCCACCCCAAGGCCGAGCTCGGCCTGTTGGCGGTGCAGCAGCTGGTGAGCCGGATCCGCAACAAGGAGCTGGAAGTCGAGTCCATGACGGTACAGCCCGAGTTGATCGTCCGTCGCTCGGTCAAGTCCCTGCGCTGACCCTCCAGCGGCATCCGATGCAACGAAAAACCCCCTCCGTCAGAGGGGGTTTTTGTTTGTGGGCTCTCCCCAGGGCTTAGGGCTTAGGGCTTAGGGCTTGAGGCCGAGCCGTCTGGCGAGCCGGTGCAGGTTGCCGCCGTCCATCTCCAGCGCGCGGGCGGTGGCGGCCCAGTTGCCGTCCTGAGCCGCCAGGGTCTGCTCGAGCAGCCTGAGCTGGAAGGCGTCGGTGGCGGCGCGCAGCCCCAGGCCGGCCAGTTGCGGCTGGGCCGGCGCCTCGGCCATCTCGATCTGGGCCGGGGAGGCGCCGGCGCTCGTCAGGTTGAAGTGGTGGTTGGCGAGGGTCGGCGTCTGGCTGCCCTGCTCGGCGCGGGCCAGTACGGCGGCGCGGTGGATGGCGTGCTCCAGCTCCCGCACGTTGCCCGGCCAGTCGTGGCGATCGAGCAGTTGCAGCGTCTGGGGCTGGATGCGCAGCCGCTCCAACCCCAGGCTGACCCGGCAGCGTTCGCAGAAATAACCGGCCAGCAGTGGAATGTCCCCCGGCCGCTCCCGCAGCGCTGGGGCGTGGATCGGGAACACGCTCAGCCGGTGATAGAGATCGGCCCGAAATTGCCCCTCGACCACCGCCTGCTTCAGATCCCTATTGGTGGCGGCCAGGATGCGCACGCTCACCTTGAGCGGGGTGTCGTCGCCGATCCGCTGCAGATCGCCGTATTGCAGCACCCGCAGCAACTTGGCCTGCAGCGGCAGGGAGAGCTCGCCGATCTCGTCGAGAAACAGGGTGCCTCGGTCGGCCAGTTCGAACTTGCCCGCCCTGTGGTGGATGGCGCCGGTGAAGGCCCCCTTCACGTGGCCGAACAGCTCGCTCTCCGCCACCGACTCCGGCAGGGCGGCGCAGTTGAGGTAGATCAGCGGCGCCTTGGCGCGCAGGGAGCCCTGATGCACCGCCTTGGCGATCAGCTCCTTGCCGACCCCCGTCTCCCCCAGGATCAGCACGTTCAGCTCCGAGTTCGCCACCACATCGATCTCGTGGCGCAGCCGGGCCATGGCGGGGGAGTGACCTATCATCTCCGGCTGCCCCTGGTTGGTATGGGGGGAGGGGCTGAGCGGCTCGCTGCTCTGGCGGGCGAGCCGCTCCAGCAGCAGGGCATTGCTGAGGGCGGCGGCGGCCAGGGCCCCCACCAGCCGCAGCTCCTCGTCACTGATGCCGTCGAACTGGGCCGGGTTCATGCCGTCTATGGTCAGGGCGCCGATGAGGGTCTGATCTGAAAACAGCGGCAGGCCGACGCAGGCGTGCACCCTGAAGTCGTCGTGATCCGGGATCAGACCGTCATAGGGGTCGGGCAGCTGGCTGTCGGCGGGGAAGCGCACCACGTCGCCGGCGCGGGCTATGGCCTCCATGCGCGGGTGATCCTTGAGCGCGAAGCGGCGGCCCAGCACGTCCTGCATCAGGCCATCGATGGCCAGCGGGATGAACTGGCCCCCCTCGTAGCGCAGCAGGGCCGAGGCATCGGAGTGCAGCAGGCTGCGCACGCTCTGGATCAGGCGGTGAAATCTGTCCTGGTGGGAGATGCCGAGTTGCAGATCGAGGGCGATGCGCGCCAGGCTGTCGGTCGAGATCACGAGAGATTGTCCAAATGACAGTGTGTTTGTGTTTTTGACTATGAACGCCAAGTGTCTAAATGACAACGAGTGAAATGTGTTTTCTATAAAAACAATAAGTTATGAGTTGGCACGTCAACTGCAATAGCGAGTTCAGTCGAACATTCGCTATGGCATTCTGAGGAACCACCGCATGAGCATTCACGTCAAAAACAACATCCACTGGGTCGGCCAACGGGACTGGGAGGTGCGCGACTTTCACGGCACAGAGTACAAGACCCACAAGGGCACCAGCTACAACAGCTACCTCATCCGCGAAGGGAAGAACGTGCTGATCGACACCGTCGATCACAAGTTCAGCCGCGAGTTCGTGCAGAACCTGGCGGCGGAGATCGATCTCGCCAGTATCGACTATGTGGTGATCAACCACGCCGAGGAGGATCACGCCGGCGCCCTGACCGAGCTGATGGCCCGCATCCCGGGTACCCCCATCTACTGCACCCACAACGCCATCGACTCGATCACCGGTCACCATCACCATCCGGAGTGGAACTTCCAGCCGGTCAAGACGGGCGACAGCCTGGACATAGGCAACGGCAAGCAGCTGGTGTTTATCGAGACCCCCATGCTGCACTGGCCCGACAGCATGATGACCTATATGACGGAGGACGCCGTGCTGTTCTCCAACGACGCCTTCGGCCAGCACTACTGCGACGAGCACCTGTTCAACGACGAGGTGGATCAGACCGAGCTGATGGAGCAGTGCCAGCGCTACTACGCCAACATCCTCACCCCCTTCAGCCCGCTGGTGACCGCCAAGATCAAGGAGGTGCTGGGCTTCAACCTGCCGGTGAGCATGGTGGCCACCTCCCACGGCATCGTCTGGCGCGAGGATCCCACCCAGATCATCCTCAAATATCTGGAGTGGGCGGATCACTACCAGGAGGATCGCATCACATTGTTCTACGACTCCATGTCCAACAACACCCGCATGATGGCCGACGCCATCGCCCAGGGCATCCACGAGGTGGATCCCGGGGTGGCGGTGAAGATCTACAACGTGGCGCGCCACGACAAGAACGAGATCCTGACCCAGGTGTTCCGCTCCAAGGGGATACTGGTGGGTTCCTCCACCATGAACAACGTCATGATGCCCAAGGTGGCGGGCATGCTCGAGGAGATCACCGGCCTGCGCTTCAGAAACAAGCGTGCCTCGGCTTTTGGCAGCTACGGCTGGACCGGTGGCGCCGTGGACCGGATCCAGACCCGGCTGATGGACGCGGGCTTCGACATCAGCATCTCCCTCAAGGCCAAGTGGCGGCCGGATGGCTCGGCGCTGGCCGAGTGCCGCGAGCATGGCCGCCAGCTTGCCCGCCAGTGGGCGCGGCACCCGCTGGAGGCGCCCCGTCCGACCACCACAACCGCCGTGACGGCGGCGCCTGTGGTGGTGGCTCAGGCCTCTCAAGCCGCCGCCCCGGCCGCCAGCACGCTGGATGATGACCAGAGCATGCTCTGCGTGGTCTGCCAGTGGGTCTATGACCCGGCCCAGGGCGAGCCGGATCAGCTGGTGGCACCGGGCACCCCCTGGGCCCAGGTGCCGGACAGCTTTCTCTGCCCCGGCTGCGGCATCGGCAAGGAGGTGTTCGAACCCTGCGCGCTGGAGGCCTGCGTATGAATGCAGCAACCCTGAATGACGCTGGCACCAGCCGGGAGATTGTGGTGATCGGTAGCGGCTTCGCCGCCCAGCAGCTGGTCAAGAGCCTGCGCAAGCTGGACGGCGAGCGGCCCATCCGCCTCATCACCGCCGACAGCGGCGACGAGTACAACAAGCCGGACCTGAGCCACGTGGTGAGCCGGGGCTGCAGCGCCGCGGCCATGACCCGGCTGAGCGGCAGTGAATTTGCCGAGCAGCAGCGCATCACGCTGCTGCCCCACTGCCCGGTGCTCGGCATCGATCCCGCCCGCCGTACCCTGTTGACCGCACAGGGAAGTTTTCCCTACAGCCAGCTGGTGCTGGCCACCGGTGCCAGCGCGGCGCGGCCCGATATGGCGGGAAGCGAATTCCTTGTCACCCTCAACAGCCAGCAGGAGTATGCCGCCACCGAGGCATCGATCCGTCAGGCTAGACGCATCCTGGTGCTGGGGGCCGGGCTGATTGGTTGCGAGCTGGCAATGGACATGGCGGGCGATGGTCGCGAGGTCACCCTGCTGGATCTGGCCGACAGCCCCCTCGGCACCCTGTTGCCGGCCGCCCTGACGCAGCCGCTGCAGCAGGCGCTGCGCGCTCAGGGGGTGAGGCTGCAACTGGGGCTGGGCATCGCCGGGATAGACGCGCAGCCCGGCGATGGCTGGCGAGTGATCCTGAGCGACGGCCGCATCTGCGAGCAGGATCTGGTGATCGCCGCGATCGGCCTGCGGCCGAATCTGGCCCTGGCCCAGGGGGCCGGGCTGGCGGTGGGGCGCGGCATACTGATCGACGATCTGCTGCGCACCAGCGATTCCCATATCTTCGCGCTGGGGGATTGCGCCGAGTGGCAGGGGCAGCTGCTTCCCTTCCTGCAGCCCATAGTGCTGGGGGCCAGTGCCCTGGCCAAGACCCTGCTCGGCACCCCGACCCCGCTGACCCTGCCGCCCATGCTGGTGAAGGTGAAGACGCCGCGCTATCCGCTGCAATTGGCGGGCCGCACCCAGGGCGAGGATCTCGCCTGGCAGTGCCACTGGAACCAGCACGGCATGGTGGCCGAGGCGCGCGGTGAGGATGGCGAACTGTGCGGCTTCGTGGTGGGAGGCGACAAGATGAGCGCCGCCTTCCCGCTGCTGCGCCAGCTGCCCCGCTGATCCGTCAACTATTCAAGGCCGGGCAGACCGGCCATTCGAGGAGAATTACCATGTCCATGCAGCTTATTCCTACCCACTGGGTCGTTCGTCGCTCCACCCCCTTCTTCACCCGCGCCAACGTGCCGCCGGCCCTGCTCAGCCATCACAACACCGCGGCCGGGGTGTTCGGCCAGCTCTGCGTGATGGAGGGCACCGTCACCTATCACGGCTTCGCCGACGAGCGGGCCGAACAGCCTGAGGTCAGCCTGGTGATCCGGGCCGGCCAGTTCGCCACCAGCCCGCCCCAGTACTGGCACAGGGTCGAGCTGTCCGAGGATGCCCGCTTCAACATCCACTTCTGGGCCGAGCAGGCCGAGTCGGATCGGCCGCTATTCCATAGCCGCAAGGAGTGAATACCGCGCTCTGCCCATGCAGATCAAAATAATCAACTCAGATGTTGGTTATTCTGAGCCCCTTATCCGAATGAGTGCTATGAGGGAGAAGCATGAGCCTGATCGAAGCCCTGACCCTGGCCGCTGGCCTGGTCTATCTGGCCCTGTTGCAGTGGCGGGCCGGGCCCGGCTGGTCGTGGCGCCTCTCCCTGGCGTTGCTGGCGGCCGCCTGGCTGATGGCGGCGGATCCCCTCCTCTGGCTCGCGCTGGGGCTGGTGGTCGTCCCCCTCGCCCTGTGGCACAGATACCGACCGCTGCCGGCACTGAATGATATCGACAGCCAGCCGCTGCGGGCCTGGACCCGCCACCTGCTGCTGCTCTGCTGGGGGCTGGTGGCGCTGCAGTATGGGCTCCATCTCTGGCAGTTGGGGCAGGGGGAGACCCCCTGGCTGGTGCGCCCTGACGTGGTCGATGGCTTCCTGCCCATCGCCGGCGGGCTCGGGCTGCGGGCCTGGCTCGGCCAGGGCATCGCGGATCCGCACCATCCGGCGGCGACGGTGACAGTGCTGGTGCTCAGCCTGTCGGCCCTGCTGCTGGGGCGGGCATTCTGTGCCTGGTTCTGCCCGCTCGGGCTGGTGGGGGAGTGGCTGCATCGTCTGCGCAGCCGCCTGCTGCCGGGGGACTGGACACCGCCAGCCTGGCTCGATGGGCTACTGCGGGCCCAGAAGTTCCTGGTGCTCGGTTTCCTGCTGTTTATCGTGCTGATCGCGGTGCCCGGCGCCGCTCTGCCCGGCTATCTCGCCAGCCCCTACCATCAGGCGGCGGACATGAAGATGGGGGCCTTCTTCTTCAACCTGAACCTGCTCTCCGGCCTCTGCCTGGGCTGGGTGCTGCTGCTGACCGCCGCCTTCCGGCAGGGGTTCTGCCGCTACTTCTGCCCCTATGGCGCCTGGCTGGCCCTGCTCGGCCTGCTGACCCCGCTGCGCATCCGCCGGGATCCGGCCCGCTGCCTGCGCAGCGCGGGCCATGACTGTGACAAGTGCTCCCGCGCCTGTCCCTCCCGCATCCAGGTGCACCGACTCATCGCGGTGCGCAGCCTGGAGTGCAGCAGTTGCCTGAGCTGTGTGGCCGCCTGCCCCAAACGTGCCGATGCGCTGCACCTCGGCACGCCCCGTCGCCGGCTCAGCCCCCAACGGCTGCTGGGGCTGCTCTGCCTGCTGTTGCTGATATTGCCGCTGCTGGCCCACGGCCTGCTGGATCTCTGGGTCAGCCAGACCAGCCTGGCGGATCGATACTGGCTGCTGCAACGGCTGCCCTGGTTGAACCACTGAGCCGCCGCTGACGGGGACCCTGACCAGGGCTGTATAAATATTCCCCGCCAAACTGTTAGCGCCATCCCAAATCGTGGAAGTGGCAATTGATCATGGGCGGGGGCTCTCCATAATGGGTCGGGTTAATTGACGTTGTTAATTCCAACCAGATGAGCAACAACATGGCTACCATGATCGCTTCGCCCAAGTGGTTTACCCTGGATCACAAGATCGCTTTCTTCTTCCCGCTGTAATATCCCCGCGGTGTCTGTGCATTTATCAAGATGTGACCGGCCCGTCTGCATACCAAATCTGAAATAGTCTGCACCTGTTCTCGCCTTGTTTATTGGCGAGGCGATGTCGTGCACCCGATCTCATTATTTGCGCGCTGCCAATGTTCTATTTTGGGCGGCTGATGAGACTCATCCTGAATATTTAAATATGGGTGTTTATATTATGGAAAACTTCAAGCATCTTCCCGAACCGTTCCGCATTCGTGTCATCGAGCCGGTCAAGCGTACCACCCGTGCCTACCGGGACGAGGCGATCGTCAGGGCAGGCATGAACCCCTTCCTGCTGGACAGCGAGGATGTCTTCATCGATCTGCTGACCGACAGCGGCACCGGCGCCATCACCCAGGACATGCAGGCCGCCATGCTGCGCGGCGACGAGGCCTACAGCGGCAGCCGCAGCTACTACGCCCTGCAGAAGGCGGTGCAGGAGATCTTCGGCTACTCCCTCACCATCCCCACCCACCAGGGACGCGGCGCCGAGCAGATCTACATCCCGGTGCTGATCAAGAAGCGGGAGCAGGAGAAGGGGCTGGATCGCAAGAAGATGGTGGCGCTCTCCAACTACTTCTTCGACACCACCCAGGGCCATACCCAGATCAACTGCTGCGTCGCCAAGAACGTCTACACCAAGGAGGCGTTCGATACCTCGGTCACCGCCGACTTCAAGGGCAACTTCGATCTGGTCAAGCTGGAGGAGGCCATCCTGGAGGCGGGCCCGGCCAACGTGCCCTATATCGTCAGCACCATCACCTGCAACTCCGCCGGTGGCCAGCCGGTCTCCATCGCCAACCTGAAGGCGGTCTATGCCATCGCCCAACAATATGAGATTCCGGTCATCATGGACTCGGCCCGCTTCGCGGAGAACGCCTACTTCATCCAGCAGCGCGAGCCCGGCTATGCCGACTGGAGCATAGAGGCCATCACCATGGAGTCCTACAAGTACGCGGACGGTCTCGCCATGTCCGCGAAGAAGGATGCCATGGTACAGATGGGCGGCCTGCTCTGCTTCAAGGACGACGGCATGCTGGACGTCTACACCGAGTGCCGCACCCTCTGCGTGGTGCAGGAGGGCTTCCCGACCTACGGCGGTCTGGAAGGGGGCGCTATGGAGCGACTCGCGGTCGGCCTGCGCGATGGCATGCGCCAGGACTGGCTGGCCTACCGCATCGGTCAGGTGCAGTACCTGGTGAATGGCCTGGAGGCGATCGGCGTGGTGTGCCAGCAGGCGGGGGGCCATGCGGCCTTCGTGGACGCCGGCAAGCTGCTGCCCCATATCCCGGCGGATCAGTTCCCTGCCCATGCGCTGGCGTGCGAGCTGTACAAGGTGGCGGGCATCCGGGCGGTGGAGATAGGCTCCCTGCTGCTGGGGCGCGATCCGGCCACCGGCAAGCAGCATCCCTGCCCGGCCGAGCTGCTGCGCCTGACCATACCGCGCGCCACTTATACCCAAACCCACATGGACTTCGTCATCGAGGCCTTCGGCGAGGTGAAGAAGAACGCCAGGAACGTGAAGGGGCTCGACTTTATTTATGAGCCAGCGGTGTTGCGTCATTTCACCGCCAGACTGAAAGAGGTCGAGAGCGTCGAAAAAACAGCCAATAAAAAGAATCAAAAATTAATAGAAGCATAACGAGTCAAGGGCACAGCTTAATCTGTGCCCTTTTTTTTCACTGCTCTGTGAAATAAATATTTGGGAGTGACAGCACATGACACATCAACCATCCGTGATTGGAGGGGCCTGTATCATTGCCAGCGTTTGTGTCGGTGCCGGCATGCTTGGCTTGCCAAGTGCGGGCGCCGGCGCCTGGACAACCTGGTCATCCTTGGCAATCATCCTCACCATGATAATAATGACGGTCTCCGGCTGGATGCTATTGGAAGCATTCAAGCGGTATGAATTAACCGTCTCCTTCAATACGGTCACCAAGGATCTGCTCGGTAGCCGGATCAATATCTTCAACAACATGACCGTCTATTTCGTCGGCGGCGTGCTGCTCTATGCCTATATCACCTCTTCCGGTCTCATCCTGAAGGGATTGCTGGGCATCGACAGCCAGCTGGCATCCGTGCTGTTCGTGCTGGTGTTCTCCCTGTTTGTCTGGCATTCGACCCGGGCGGTGGATCGCATCTCGGTGGTGCTGATCGTCTTCATGGTGCTGAGCTTCTGTTTCGGGGTCTCCGGCCTGGCCTTCCACATCGATGCCTCCCTGCTGTTCAACTCCCTCGCCGACGAGGTCAAGCAGGCCCCCTATGCCCTGGCCATGCTGCCGGTCGCCCTCACCTCCTTCGGTTATCACCACTCGGTGGCCTCGATGCGGGCCTATTACGGAGAGGAGCGCAAGGCGAAGTACGCGATCCTCGGCGGCACCGTCATCGCGCTGGTGCTCTACCTGCTGTGGCTGCTGAGCATCTTCGGCAATCTGCCGCGCAGCGAGTTCGGCCCCGTCATCGCCCAGGGTGGGGATGTCGACGTGCTGCTGAAGGCGCTGGCCTCGGTGATCGAGTCCAAACAGGTGGCGAACGCCATCAGCCTGTTCTCCATGGCGGCCATCCTCTCCTCCTTTATCGGGGTCGGGCTCGGGGTGTTCGACTATCTGGCGGATCTGTTCAAGTTCGACAACAGCCGGCGGGGCCGCACCCAGTCCTGGCTGGTGACCTTCCTGCCACCCTTGATCATGTCGTTGCTGTTCCCGTTCGGCTTCGTCGTCGCCATCGGCTATGCCGGCGCGGCGGCGACCGTGTGGGCCTGCATCATCCCGGCCCTGCTGGCGAAAAAATCACGGGAGATTGCCCAGGACGAGCCGGGCTTCAGGGCGCCGGGGGGCCAGCCCATGGTGGTGGCCGTCATCCTGTTCGGGGTGCTCACCGCCATCTTCCATCTGCTGGCGATGGCGGGCATGTTGCCCACCTACACGGGGTAGGGAGGATCTCAGCCCGATAACAGAAACGGCGCCCTTGGGCGCCGTTTCTGTCTGTGGCCTCTTCGCTCAGGCGGTGGCCGGGCGGCGCATCAACAGCGCCAGCATGATCCCCATGGCGATCAGCACCGCCAGGGAGGAGGCGGCGAGGAAGGGGTCGATCTGCTCCGGCGGCAGCAGCCGGCCATAGAGCAGGTAGAGCCCCGCCGTCATCACCGCCGCCCCCAGCTGGTGCAGGTAGAACTGGATCCGCACCAGTCGCCCGTCGGGGTTGCCGAGCCACAGCTTGTGGCACAGGGCATAGACGAACGAGACCAGAAAACCGACCAGCATGATGTGGGCGTGGGTGACGAACTGCCCGTGATCCTTGCTGGCGGCCATATAGATGCCGAGCAGCATGCCGAGCAGGGCATAGCAGAGGGCGCTGAGTACGAACTTCCTGTCCATGGGGGGCTCCTTGCCGTGAAAACTGGGTTCAGTATAGTGCCACGCCTCCCGCAGACGGGGGCTCACCGGGGGAATAACCCCACAGGGATGACGCCAAAATTTGATACCCGGGGGTGAGCAGAGTAAAGTCACACCCCCAAAATGGCGGCCCTGCTGCCATCTTGGGATCGGTAGCTAGCCTCAGCCACGTCTTGCCTCGCTGACGCAGAAGCAAGCGGCTAGGGCGCCGATAGCACAGATGAGCGCGATCTTACGATGACAACCGGCGTAGCAGATGCAACGGTCCGCGGTCGCGACCAGATCAACAATCGTCTTTGGGGAAGTAAATGGAACATAAACCATCGTTGGTGGGCGGGGCATGTATCATTGCCGGCGTCTGTGTGGGGGCCGGCATGCTGGGCTTGCCGAGTGCCGGGGCGGGCGCCTGGACCATCTGGTCGGTGCTGGCCATCACCCTGACCATGATAGTGATGACGGTTTCCGGCTGGATGCTGCTCGAATCCTATCAGGGCTATCCGCTGCGCGTCTCCTTCGACACCGTGACCCGGGAGCTGCTGGGGGACAAGGTCAACGCCCTCAACAACCTCACCGTCTACTTCGTCGGCGGCATCCTGCTCTACGCCTACATCACCTCCGCCGGCCTCATCATAGATGGCATGACTGGCATCGGCAGCCACTGGGGCTCCATCCTGTTCACCCTGGGCTTCTCCGGCCTGGTGTGGCATTCGACCCGGGCGGTGGATCGCATCTCTGTGGTGCTGGTCATCGCCATGGGGCTGAGCTTCGTGTTCGGCATCTCTGGCCTCTCCCTCAACATCAAGCCGACCCTGCTGTTCGATACCCTGAGCCAGCACGCCAGCTATGCGCCCTATGCGCTGGCCATGCTGCCGGTGGCGCTCACCTCGTTCGGCTATCACCACTCGGTGTCGTCCATGCGCGCCTACTACGGTGAGGAGCGCCGCGCCCGTTACGCCATCCTCGGCGGCACCGCCATCGCACTGCTGTTCTACCTCATCTGGCTGGTGAGCGTGTTCGGCAACCTGCCGCGCAGCGAGTTCGGACCCGTGGTGGCCCAGGGCGGCAACGTCGACGTGTTGCTCAAGGCGCTGGCCTCGGTGATCGAGTCCGAGGCCGTCGCCAACGCCCTCAACCTCTTCTCCATGGCCGCCATCCTCTCCTCCTTCATCGGGGTCGGGCTCGGGGTGTTCGACTATCTGGCTGATCTGTTCAAGTTCGACAACAGCCGCCAGGGTCGCGCCAAGTCCTGGGCCGCCACCTTCCTGCCGCCGCTGCTGCTCTCCCTGCTGTTCCCGTTCGGCTTCCTGATGGCCATCGGCTATGCCGGCGCCGTGGCGACGCTCTGGACCTGCATCATCCCGGCCCTGCTGGCCTGGAAGGTGCGCGCCGGCAAGGGGAATCAAGGCGGCGATGGCTTCCGGGCGCCGGGCGGCCTGCCGATGATAGTGGCCGTCTTCCTGTTCGGGGTGCTGACCGCCCTGTTCCACCTGCTCAACATGGCGGGCCTGCTGCCGGTCTATACCGGCTGATCGACCGCCCTCGCGAGTCGAGCGGATATAGAGAAACGGCGCCTTCGGGCGCCGTTTTGCTGTGGCCAGCATGGGCGAGTGAGGACACTTCGCCCGCCATCGAAGCGTTGCCCTGGATGTGGCACTAATCTGTGGG
The DNA here is from genome assembly GCF_019218665.1 of Aeromonas sp. sif2416. Taxonomy (NCBI): domain Bacteria; kingdom Pseudomonadati; phylum Pseudomonadota; class Gammaproteobacteria; order Aeromonadales; family Aeromonadaceae; genus Aeromonas; species Aeromonas sp. sif2416. The sequence continues at coordinate 25,301 of NZ_JAHUXC010000016.1, read as the reverse complement.
CTCTTATCGCCAAGGAGAGTCAGGGATGTACGATATTCACGTGATGCTGCCCGATAACCCGGGCACACTGGGGCAGTTCGGGATCTTGATGGGGCGGGCCGGTGTCAGCCTGGAAGGGGGGGGCATGTTCACCACGGGCGGAGCCGGTCATGCCCACTTTCTGGTGGAGGACGGCGTCGGCGCGGCCCGGGCCGCCGAGCTGGCGGGTCTGCAGGTGGTGGCGGTGCACGAGGTGCTGGTGCGCCGCCTGAAGCAGGAGGTGCCGGGGCAACTGGGGGCCATCTGCAGCGCCTTGGGGGAGGCCTCGGTCAACATCATCACCCTGTACAGCGACCATGCCAACCAGCTGATCCTGGTCACCGATGACATCGACAAGGCCCGTAGGGTCACGGCCGAGTGGCAGTGACTGCGGCAAGCAGAGAGGAGCGAGATGAGCGAGCAGGAGAGCCTGGAACAAGGATTGGCGCAGGTGGCGGCCGCCATCGCCGATGGCAGTCGCGCCCGCATGTTGTGTGCCCTGATGGATGGACGCGCCTGGACGGCGACCGAGCTGAGCCTGGTGGCCGAGGTGTCGGCCTCAACCGCCAGCAGTCACCTGGCCCGGCTCCAGCAGCAGGGGCTGACGGCCTGTGTCCGGCAGGGCAAGCATCGCTACTACCGCATCGCGAGCCATGAGGTGGCGCTGGTCGTTGAACAGCTGATGGGGCTGGTCGACATGGGCGCCGGTGCACTCAGGAGCAAGACTCCGGAGCGGCTGCGCTTCGCCCGTAGCTGTTATGACCACCTGGCGGGCGAGCTGGGGGTGCGGCTCCATGACGGCCTGATGGCCCAAGGCTGGCTGCTGGCGGAGGGTTATGGACTGACCCCGCAGGGGGAGCAGCATTTCGGTCAGCTTGGCATCGACTGCGTGGCGAGTGGCAAGCGCCCCTTCGCCTGCCACTGTCTCGACTGGAGCGAGCGGCGCATGCATCTTGGCGGCCAGTTGGGTGCCCGCCTGCTCGACCATATGCTGGCCAAGGGCTGGCTGGTGCGCGGGCTGGACAGCCGCGAGCTGACCCTGACCGCCAAGGGGCAGCGGCTGCTGCAACAACAGCTAGGCGTCGCGCTCTGACGAGCCATGGCCTTGGCGAGGGGATTGCGGCAACAGTAAAGTGAAAGCCGGAATATCGGCCTCAGGTTCATTGATTACGGCCTTGCCATTGCGACCCAATGGCTGAAAAGCCCCAAATAGAGTCATCATTTGGGGCTTTTTATTTTGAGCGGAGATTGATTCAGACGGGAATGCGGGGTTATTCCACAGGGGTCAGACGGAAGCCTTTTCCTTGCATGCACAGGTTGATCAGCTCTTCCTGCTCTTCATCCTCGATCTTATTGAGCTTCACCTGATATTGGCATTCGGATAACGCATCGACACGTTGGGATTCGGATGCGCCATCTTTCATATATTCACTATTGGGAGTGGAAGAGCAGGCGCTCAGTGCGAAAATGGCGCCTATAACGATAAGATGACGTTTCATGCAGAAGCCCTTTAAAGTGATACATATGGTAGATGCTGCCAATATGTTGATCTATGGGTTGACTCGGCAGCTATCCCAATTAATTCAATGACAGATATGGCGCCATTATATAGACCCATGAGCTACAGATATTAACTGGGGCTGAATGAAGGCGTAGAAAACATTATTGCCCTGCCATCGAATCAATATCTGCCGGGACAGCATATTGACATCCTCCCCTGAAATAAGCACCAGAGCGAATATTGTGAAAATCCGATTAAGCCGTGCTAATTGTGCCTGGGGGTCTGCCAGAGTCCGGTATCAGCGGTAACGGGCGGCGGTGATAAATTGGCCGAAAGTCTCGCACCAGACGATGACGCTGTTGTAGCGAGCCGGGTCGATCCCGGCGGGCAGCGGCACGATAAAGTTGTCGAAGGTCTTCACCGATCCCACCTGCACCATCTGGCCTTTCAGGCGGGCAAAGTCCGCCTCTGTCTCGACAAATTCCGGCGACAGGTAGAGCCGGTAATCGGGCCCCGGCGCCAGCTTGCCCATCAGGCTGATGGCGTGCGGCCCAATGCTCACCTTGCCTTCCCCCCAGTGCAGCCGGTCGCTGTCTTTAAGATCCCGGCGAAAGGTGCCGCTGAAGCTCGCCTGTTGCTGGCTGGCCGCGACCTGTTCATCGGCGGGGGCGGGTGGCGCTATCAGGATCGGCAACAGATAGATGCCGGCGGCAAAGCCCGCGCCTCCGATCAGCAGATGAGTGGCCAGCAGCAGGGCCAGGGTCTTGCGTTGCATAACGCCTCGGTCGTTGATTAATTGATGGTAAAACCATACCAGTCTGAGAGTGCCATGCCCACCTCGCAGTGGCCGGGTGGGAGGATAATAGGCAGGGGCGTAGAGATGGCAGGTGCCTGTAGGTTCGATTAGCGCAGCGTAATCGAACGCACGGGAAGCTAACTCGTCACTTCACCAGCGGGTTAAGCGGGAGACAGCCCCATCCGATAGCGACCATTCTTTTGACTCTTTGGGATACCCCGATCCCGCAGAGAAGAGTCTCGCGATGGTCCGATGACGCATTGCTAATCGGGGCTGTGGTCCTTCACGGGCAGGCGTGCGCCGCTGCGCAGCAGGGGCAACTGATAGAGCACCAGGGCCCCGAGCACCAGCCCGGCGCCGGCCAGCTTGGCTCCCCCGAGCGCCTCGCCATAGCAGAGGGTGCTGAGAAGCAGGGTCCAGACGGGTTCGAGCAGCATCAGCAGTGCCGCGTGAGTGGTGGTCATCTTGCTCAGGGCCAGGGTCAGCAGCAGATAGCGCAAGGTGGTGGCGAGCAGCACGCTGGCGGCAAACCAGCCCCAGGTGGTGGTACTGACGGAGGCCGGCCAGCTTTCGGTCAGCAGGGAGAGCGTGGTGCCGATGAGGCCGGTCATGGCCAGCTGGATGCAGGTGAGCCAGCGAGCCGGTATCGACTGGGCGAAGTGACGATGGACCGCGAGCTGGGTCCCCAGGGCCATGGCGGCGGCCAGGAACCAGAGCAGGGAGCGGGAGACGCCCCAGTCGGTGCCGCTTGAGAGCAGCAGCAGGCCAGCCACGGCCAGGGGCAATGTGGTCCAGTAGTGGCGCCCCGGGCGGGTCTTGAAACCGGCCCAGGCGGCCAGCGGGGCCATCAGGGTGGCGATGCTCATGATAAAGGCGCCGCTGCCGAGGGCGTCGCTCTGACTGATGGCGGTCACCCAGAGCAGCAGGTTGAGACCGAGCAGGGAGCCGCAACCCAGGGCACGCAGCAGCTGGCTACGGGTGAGCCTGGGCTCGTACAGCCAGGCCAGGGGCAGCAGGATCAGCGCCGCCAGCAGGAAGCGACTGCCGATAAAGGCGGCGGGCGGCAGCTCACGGATCGCCTCCTTGGAGAAGAACCAGCCAGCGGCCGCCAACAGGGTGGTGCAGATCATCAACAACAGGGGCGTGCGGTTCATAGAGTCGCCGTCGGGTCGGGTAAAAGAGGCTGGAACAAGTGAGGGATTGTACACGGAAACGGCGGGCGTGCAGACCTGACCGACAGGGGTCATCCACCCTCCGGGAGCGACCATTTTTTCGATACTTTGGTAAATCCCGAGTAGGAGAGTGGGGGATACCCCGATCCTGCAGAGAAGTGTCTCGCGATTGTCCGATTACGCTTCGCTAATCGAACCTATGCCCAACGGGCAACTTAGGTAAAGTCTAACATCACTGGAAATTTAATTAGACCAGCAGCTAAAAGCATTAAAATTATTGTTGTCATAGCGATTATTTCCTGTAATCGTTTATTTTCAGAGTGTTTTCTCTCTACGTTTTCATACTCCTCTAAAGTTGAAATGGCTTTCCCTGTTATTTTATACCTACCACCACCAAGCCTTAAAATTTCCCCAGTCTCAATAAATGATTCAACATAGAGCTTCAGAATTCCTTTTATTCTATTTTTATCTGGATGATTGATTAATCGAAGTGAGTGTAGACCCAACATAAGGTCAACTATATTGAACTCTTCTCTCTTATAGAGATGTCTTTGAATAAGGAATTTAATCACTTCAGTTCTTTTATGTGCCTGCAATGTTTTGCGATTGTATGCGTATTGTAAGGTTCTATCTATGACTGATAAAAAACTCATCTTTATATGAATGTATGAACTGAAGTCTTTGATAAAGAATTCTATTAGGCTACTAAATGAAAAATCGTAATATCCTTTAAATTTTGTAATTTCTATAGTGGAAGTATCGAGTGTAGAAAGAGGCATCTCGTATGGTACTCTTTGTTCTGATCTCTGGTCATAAATATAACCAGACAAAATATCTCCATAGATTCTTTCAACCCAAAAACTTTGGTCTTTATCTATTTGTATCTTGACCGCATAGCAATCAACTTTGGCTCCTTCTTCTCCAGAGCGAGGTATAGTTTGTGGTGCTGGTTTTTTTAGGGCGTGTCTAAAGCATGCTCTAATAAAAATGGGGCGCATATATATCTCTTGTATAAATAAAAACAAAACTTACACGTGACAAATACTATATTTTTGATGATGCAAATATACAAGGATAAATGTGTTGTTAATCAATTTTTCAATTCATGGTTACAGTGCTTAGTTGCATGTAGTCATGAGTACGTACATTTTCTAGGTTTTGTCACATTGATACTTTTGTAAATTGAAACGGCGCCTTGTGGCGCCGTTTTTTTATCACTTAATCAACCCAAATTACTGCAGCAGGGAGATATCCGCCACTTGCAGGAACAGGTTGCGCAGGTTGTTTAGCAGCGCCAGACGGTTGGCCTTGAGGGCCTCGTCTTCTGCCATCACCATCACCTCGTTGAAGAAGGTGTCGACCGGCTCGCGCAGGGCGGCCAGACGGGTGAGAGCGGCCTGATAGTCACCGGCGGCGAACAGCGGGGCCAGCTCGGATTGCAGTGCTGCAACCTGGGTGGCCAGCGCCTTTTCGGCGGCGTCCTGCAGCAGTTCCGGTTTGACCACGGTCGGCAGCTCGCCTTCCACCTTGGCCAGGATGTTGCTGACGCGCTTGTTGGCGGCAGCCAGCGCCAGGGCGGCATCCAGGCTGCGGAAGTGGCTGACGGCCTTGACCCGGCGATCGAAGTCGAGCGGGCGGGTCGGGCGGCGGGCCAGCACGGCCAGCACCACGTCGGCACCTATGCCTTCGTCCTGATAGGCGGCGCGGAAGCGGCCCAGCATAAAGTCGACCACGTCGGTGACGACGGTTTTGTTGGTCAGCTTGTCGCCGTAGACGCGTACCGCTTCTTCCACCAGTTCAACCAGATCCAGGTCCAGCTGCTTCTCGGTCATGATGCGCAGGGCACCGATGGCGGCGCGACGCAGGGCGAACGGATCCTTGTCGCCTTTGGGCAGCATGCCAATGCCGAAGATACCGGCCAGGGTGTCGAGCTTGTCGGCCAGCGCCACGGCGCAGGCTTCCAGCGCGGACGGCAGGGCATCGCCGGCGAAGCGCGGCATGTACTGCTCGTTCAGGGCCACGGCCACCACTTCGTCTTCGCCGTCGTGACGGGCGTAGTGCATCCCCATGACACCCTGGGTGCTGGCGAACTCGCCGACCATGTTGGTCATGAGATCGCACTTGGAGAGCAGACCGGCACGCTTGGCCTGAGTCACGTCGGCACCGATGCGCTCGGCGATGAAGCCGGCGACGGTTTCGATGCGCTCGACCTTGGCCTTGACGGTGCCGAGCTGTTGCTGGAACAGCACGGTCTCGAGGCGCGGCAGGCGGGAGGCCAGGGTCTGCTTCAGATCGGTCTTGAAGAAGAACTCGGCGTCAGACAGACGGGGGCGCACCACCTTCTCGTTGCCGCTGATGATCTGGCTCGGGTCCTTGGACTCGATGTTGGTGACGAAGATGAACTTCGGCAGCAACTTGCCGCTCTTGTCGTAGACCGGGAAGTACTTCTGGTCACCCTTCATGGTGTGCACCAGCGCCTCGGCCGGCACCGCCAGGAACTTCTCTTCGAAGTTGGCGGTCAGCACCACCGGCCATTCGACCAGGGCGGTGACTTCTTCCAGCAGGGCGTCGTCCAGATCGGCGACGCCACCGAAGGCGGCAGCGGCCGCTTCGGCGTCAGCCTTGATCTTGGCCTTGCGCGCCATGAAGTCGGCAACCACTTTGCCTTTTTCCAGCAGGATCTGCGGGTACTGGCTGGCGTTGTCGATGGTGAACTCGGGCTTGCCCATGAAGCGGTGACCGCGGATGGTGCGGGCGGAGTCGATCCCCAGGATGGTGGCGGGCACGAGATCGCCGTCCAGCAGCAGGGTCACGGTGAACACCGGACGCACGAACTGGATGGTCTTGTCGCCCCAGCGCATCATCTTGGGGATGGGCAGCTTGGCCAGCGCAGCAGCGACCAGCTCACCCAGCAGGTCCTTGGCCGGACGGCCTTCGACCTTGGCGGTGTGGACCAGCCACTCACCCTTGTCGGTCACCAGACGCTCGGCCTGCTCAACGGTGATGCCGTTGCCACGGGCCCAGCCTTCGGCGGCCTTGGTCGGCTTGCCGTCGGCATCGAACGCCTGGGAGACGGCCGGGCCGCGCTTCTCGACGCTCTTGCTCGGCTGCTCGCCGGCCAGCGCGTGCACTTTCAGCGCCAGACGGCGCGGTGAGGCGAACCACTCGACGTCGCCGAAGGCCAGATCGGCCTTGGTCAGCTCGCTCTTGAGGTTGTCGGCAAAGGCTTCGGCCAGGGTGCGCAGCGCCTTGGGCGGCAGCTCAGCGGTGCCGATCTCTACCAGAAATGTATGTTGTGCCATGTCCGTTCCTTAACCTTGCTTGTTCTCTTCGTCGCTGCGCTTGCACATGGGGAAGCCCAGCGCTTCGCGGGAGGCGTAGTACGCCTCGGCCACGGCCTTGGTCAGGGTGCGAATGCGCAGTATGTAGCGCTGACGCTCGGTGACCGAGATGGCCTTGCGGGCATCCAGCAGGTTGAAGGAGTGGGCGGCTTTCAGGATCCGCTCGTAAGCGGGCAGCGGCAGCGGCGTTTCCAGAGCCAGCAGGTGCTGGGCCTCTTTCTCGTACTGCTCGAAGCAGTGGAACAGGAAGTCCACGTCGGCGTGTTCGAAGTTGTAAGTGGACTGCTCCACCTCGTTCTGGTGGAACACGTCGCCGTAGGTGGTCTTGCCCAGGGGGCCATCGGACCACACCAGGTCATAGACGCTGTCGACGCCCTGAATGTACATGGCCAGACGCTCGAGACCATAGGTGATCTCGCCGGTGACTGGCTTGCACTCCAGGCCGCCCACCTGCTGGAAGTAGGTGAACTGAGTCACTTCCATGCCGTTCAGCCACACTTCCCAGCCCAGACCCCAGGCACCCAGAGTCGGGTTTTCCCAGTTGTCTTCCACGAAACGGATGTCGTGGATCTCAGGGTCCATGCCCAGCTCTTTCAGCGAGCCGAGGTAGAGTTCCTGAATGTTGTCGGGGGAAGGCTTGATGATCACCTGGAACTGGTAGTAGTGCTGCAGGCGGTTCGGGTTTTCACCGTAGCGGCCGTCGGTCGGACGGCGGGACGGTTGCACGTAGGCGCAGGCGATGGGCTCGGGGCCCAGGGCGCGCAGGCAGGTCATGGGGTGTGAGGTACCGGCACCCACTTCCATATCCAGCGGCTGAATGATGGTACAGCCCTGGCGGGACCAATAGTCCTGCAGCTGCAGGATCAGGCCCTGAAAGGTTTTGACATCGAATTTTTGCATAGTGTTTTTCGCGCGAAATGAGATCAGAGCAAGATTTGCTGAATGTGAACCGAAGGAGTATACCGTCTGGCATGGTCGGATAATAGGCGAAATTGCAGGGGATTCATGGGGTGGCGCCGTGCCGGGCCTGGTTGGGCCGGGATGTTTACCACAGGAAGTCACCGCAGCAGTCGGCATGTCGGGCATCGGAAAAATGACAGGGGATAAGGAATGAAACTACGCTGCGCCTGGGTGACCAAGGACCCGGAATATATCGAATACCATGACAGACAGTGGGGGCGGCCGGTGCACGACTCGCGCGTGCTGTTTGCCAAACTTTGCCTGGATGGTCAGCAGGCGGGTCTCTCTTGGATCACCATCCTCAAGCGCACCGACAGTTATTACCGCGCCTATGCCGGGTTCGACCCCGGGCTCATCGTCGCCTTCGACGAGCAGGATGTGGCGCGGCTGATGCAAGACACCGGCATCATCCGCAATCGCCTCAAGGTCCAGTCGATCATCAAAAATGCCAGGGCCTATCTGGCGCTGGAGGCGCAGGGGATCGACTTCGCCGACTTCCTCTGGGGCTTCGTCGGCGGCGCCCCCATCGTCAATCGGCGCCAGGGCAATGGTGACATCCCGGCTACCTCGTCAGAATCTGACGCTATGGCAAAGGCGCTCAAGAAACTCGGTTTTACCTTCGTCGGCAGTACGATTTGCTACGCTTTCATGCAGGCTGTGGGGATGGTGAACGATCATCTGGTGACCTGCCCCTGCCATGCCGAGTGCCAACGGGGGTAGGGTGGCTCCATTATTAGCTCACCGGTTCAGTTGGCATACAGTGATCGCTGCTCAAAATCCGCCTAACCATTTTGAGGAAATCCCCATGTCATTGATCCCATCCCGTGTACGCGCCCTTGGCGGTCTGATCCTGGCTTGCAGCTCTTTGCTGGCCGTGATGCCTGCCCAGGCAACCGATCGCCAGGATTCCCGCGATGTGCGCCAGGAAGTGCGCCCCGAGGTTCGGGAGGCCAAGGTAGATTGTCGTCAGGCCAACAACAAGGACAACTACGAGTGTCGCCAGGACAAGCGTGAAGTGAAGCAGGATGTTCGGGAGAAGGCCCGCGACGTCAAATACTGATCTCAAGCGTCCGCCCTGCTGGCGGGTCTGACTGGACCCACCCAGGCTCGGCTCATCGGCGTGAATGACCCAGACAAGTCTGCAGGGGATCGCCCTGCCGGACGTTGCTAGTCGTGGTTCCGTATATAATCAAGTGACGTGATATCCATGTATCCCGTCTACCCTGTGGAGTTAATCATGAAGAAGTTCGTATTCGCGCTGTTGGCCGCCAGTTCCCTGTTGGCTGTTCTGCCTGCACAGGCCACCGAACAGGCTGGGGAGCGCCGGGATGCCCGTGATGTGCGTCAGGACACCCGTCAGGAGTCCCGCGACGCCAAGCAAGAGTGCCGCGAAGGTCTGGTCGGCAATGCCGATTGCCGTCAAGAGCACCGTGACAGCAAGCAGGAAGGCCGCGACGAGGCCCGCGACATCAAATACTGATCCCGAGCGGCCGCTTGCAAGTGGGCATCATACAAGGCCCCTTGCCGCGGCCATGTTGACCTCAGTGTATAATTTCAGTAACGCCAAGCCGGTGTATTTCGCCTAGCCAAGGAGTCACCATGAAAAAGTCCGTATTTGTGCTGCTTGCAGCTACCGCCTTGCTGGCCGCCGCGCCGGTACTGGCAACCGAACAGGCGGAACAACGCCGTGATGCCCGCGATGTGCGCCAGGACACGCGTCAGGAATCCCGCCAAGCCAAGCAAGATTGCCGCAGTGGTGTGTTCGGCAATGCCGATTGCCGTCAGGAACATCGCCAGAACAAGCAGGAAGGCCGTGACGAGGCTCGCGACATCAAATACTGATGAGCGACCTGCATGGGCAGGCGATGCGAGCGTGATGGCAACCATGCCGTCGTGATCAAGATACAAGGGGGCTCAGGCCCCCTTGTTCATTTCCGCGATGCGTGCGCGTCACACTCTGGCGCCCCTCTGAGGTAGAATGCGCGACTCGTCCGGCTCGAGTCGGTTTTTTCAGAGGTTTTTCCCATGCATTTCAAGAAACTAGTTCCAGCGCTTGCTCTGACCATTGCCATGTCCGGCTGTACCACCAATCCCTATACCGGTGAATCCCAGACCTCCAAGGGGGCCTGGGGGGCGCTGGCCGGTGCCGCGACGGGCGCCGCCGTGGGTGCGCTTTCCTCCAGCAAGGGGGATCGCAAGAAGGGGATCCTGACCGGTGTGGCCGCCGGCGCCGCCCTGGGTGGCGGCATCGGTTATTACATGGATGTGCAGGAAGCCAAGCTGCGCGAGAAGCTGCAAGGCACAGGTGTCAGCGTGACCCGTAGCGGCGATCAGCTGATCCTGAACATGCCGAACAACGTCACCTTCGACAGCTCCAGCGCCCAGCTGAAGGCGGCCGGTGCCAACACCCTGTCCGGCGTGGCCATGGTGGTGGCCGAGTTCGACAAGACCCGTCTGAACGTGGTCGGTCACACCGACAGCACCGGCTCCCGCGAGCTGAACATGAAGCTCTCCGCCCAGCGCGCCGATGCCGTCGCCGCCCAGCTGATCGGTCAGGGTGTGGCCGGTAGCCGCATCGCCACCAGCGGTGTGGGCCCGGATCAGCCGGTTGCCACCAACAGCACCGCCGCCGGCAAGGCCCAGAACCGTCGGGTGACCATCACCCTGACGCCGACCGCCTGATAATCAATTAGACTCGTGCAACGAAAAAGCCCCGCCAGTTCGCTGGCGGGGCTTTTGCTATCTGGCGGTTTGGCGTCACGCCTCCTGCCGGAGGGCGCCATCCGCTTCGACTCAGACCGCGGCGGTCAGCTGGACCTCGACCTTGTAGCCTTCGTGGGCGAGACGGGCCTGCACGCAGGCACGCACCGGCGCGGTACCGGCCGGGAGCCAGGCATCCCACAGCGCGTTGAAGGCGGCGATGTCGGCGATGTCCTTGAGGTAGATGTTGGCCATCAATATCTTGTCGACGCCGGAGCCGTTGGCCTCCAGCAGACGCTGCAGGCTGTCCAGCACCTCGCGGGTCTGCTGGTGAATGTCGGCGGTCTCGGTGGCAGGCACTTCCACCACATAGAGGGTGCCGTTGTGGATAACCACATCTGACCAGCGGGCCGTGGTGCCGATTCGGGTAATGGCTGTCATGTTTGCTCCGGAACTGGGCTCATTGACCCTTGCGGATCAGATAGCGATAAGGGGCCTGCTCGGTTTCGCTGGCGATCAGGGTGTGATCCATGAAACGGCAGAAACTGGGGATGTCGCGGGTCGTCGAGGGATCGTCGGCACTGACCAGCAGGGTCTCCCCCTCGGCCATCAGCCGCACTTTCTTGCGCACCATCATCACGGGTTCGGGGCAACGAAGCCCAATTGCGTCCAATTCATGGGTTGCGTCGCAGAATAAAGCACTCATCAATAATCAACCTTCAACCAATTCAGCTGCCAATAATACTCAAGGCGAAAAAATAATCAAATTACAGGGCGATATGCAGCATATGTAACCAAAATGTGATCAGGCCCTATCCACTCCCGGCTCGATGAGTAATATAAAAATTGAACCATATTCAACAAGGAGGTGTGAATATGCAGGTCTCCTACGGCAGATTACAAGCCTACGCAGGCATGGGGTTCCTGTCTTTCGCCATGATAGTGTTGGGCAGCCCGATTGGAAACACTGGTACCTGGTTTGGTGCCATGGTGATGATCGGTCTGGGGCTCTGGATCGAGCTCAGCGACTACTACGACGAGGACGAAGACGAGAACGATCGCTCCTGAGCCACTCAGGCTCTCCCGGTACTCAAAGGCGGACAGGATCCGCCTTTGTCATTTCTGCTCGGCACCGGAGCGGGTCGAGCGCATGGCGCGCTCCAGCTGCAGCGCCGTCTGCTCGGGATTGGCCTTGGTATCGTTGAAGAAGTTGCTCAGCACGTCCATGATCGCCTGGCGCATGTTGGTCGGCGTGGCCATCCCCTCCGCCATGCTGGGCAGCAGGTTGCCATCGCGCTCCGCCAGCCGGAAGTCCTCGTAGGAGCGGATGGCGCAGCGATCGAACCTGCTCATGTCCGGCTGGTTGAGGGCGGGGATGGAACCCTTCACCCGGTTGAACTCCTCCTGGAATTTCGGCGTCATCAGCAACTGGGCCAGCTCGCCCTGGGCCTGTATCTGGGCGGGATCCCGCTGCTTGAACATGGCGATGGAGTCCAGGTTGTAGCTGAACAGCCCCTGGCTACCCGGGCTGGGCAGGCATTCGATATCCTCCCCTGGCCGATAGTTGCCGGCGCTCAGCTCCCCCTTCACCCAGTCCCCCATGATCTGCATGGCGGCGCCGCCACTCTCCAGCAGGTTGGTGGCCTGGTGCCACTTCAGCCCGGCATACTTCTCCGGCACGTAGCCGCGCAACTGCTGGAAGCGGGTCAGCACCCGCACCATGTCGGGTCCGGTCAGGGTCGCCTCGTCCTGCTCCAGGAAGGCCTTGCGGTAGAACGCCTTGCCGCCTTCCCCCAGCGCCACCGTTTCGAACAGCACCGCCAGTTGCCAGGGCTCGTTGCCGATAGCGAGCGGCGCTACCCCCTGCGCCTTGAGCTGCTCCGCCACCGCTACGAATTGGTTCCAGTCGGTGGGCGGGGTCAGCCCCAGCCGCTCGAACACCTTGCGGTTGAGCCACAGCCAGTTGACTCTGTGGATGCCGGTCGGTACCGCCATCAGGGCGCCGTTCTGGCTGAGGGTTTCGCGCACCATGGGGGAGAGCTGCGGGTACCAGCCGAGGTGTTCGGCCATGGGGCTGAGGTCGCGCAGGAAGCCGAGCCCGGCCCACTCGTGCAATTCATAGCCCTTGAGGTGCGCCGCCTCCGGCGGGTTGGCCGCCAGCGCCCGGCTCTTGAGCACCGTCATGGCGCTCTTGCCGCCGCCGCCCTGCACCGCGAAGTCGTTCCACTGGTTGCCGCGCTCCGCCCATTCCGACTTGAGCACCTCCACCGCCCTGGCTTCACCGCCGGACGTCCACCAGTGCAGCACCTCCACCTGGGCGGCGCCGACCGGCAGGGACAACAGGGCTATGACAGAAAAAGACAACCACTTCATAAGGTTACTACCTTGGTAGGGAGAGGGTGGCCTGCAGGCCACCCTGCGGGCGATTTTCCAGCACCAGATCGCCGCCGTGGGCGTGGGCGATGTTGCGGGCGATGCCGAGGCCGAGACCGGTCCCCGAGGGATCCGAGCTCAACCGGTAGTAGGGTTCGAAGATGCGCTCCAGCTGATCTTCCGGCAGGCCCTGACCTTCGTCCATGATGAACAGGATCAGCATCTCTTCGTCATCCATGATGATGATGCGCACCTTCTGGCCATATTTGATGCCATTGTCCACCAGATTGCCGATGCAGCGCTTGAGCGCCAGCAGCTTGCCGCGATAGGGCCACTTGCAGTGCCCCTCTATGGTGAGCCGGTCCTCGTGCAGGTTCATGGCCTCGGCCATCTGCTCCAGCAGGAGGTTGACGTCGATAAGCTCGATGTTCTCGTGGATGTCGGTCTCCTTCACCGTCTGCAGCGCCCCCTTCACCATCAGTTCCAGCTCGTCGAGATCCTTGCTGAACTTGGCGATCTGGGTCTCGTTGTCGAGCAGTTCGACCCGCAGCCGCAGCCGGGTGATGGGGGTCTTGAGATCGTGGGAGATGGAGCTGAACAGTCGCTCCCTGTCATCGATGAAGCGGCGGATACGCTGCTGCATGATGTTGAAGGCGCGGGTCGCCGCCACTATCTCGGAGGCCCCTTCCTCCTTGAGGGGAGGCTGATCGATGTCCTTGCCGAGATTGACCGCCGCCTTGGCGAGCCGGCGCAGGGGCCGGGTCTGCCAGCGTACCAGCAGGAAGGTGAAGAAGCAGAGGAACACCGTCATCAGGGCGATGAAGCGCACCTGGTTGCTCGGCATCACGGTATCGTCGAGCGTCATGTAGGGGGCGGGCAACAGGGCCGCCAGGTAGAGCCACTCCCCCGGCTCTATCTCGATCTGGGTCACCAGCACCGGGGGATTGATGGGTTCGAGGGAGAGGGTGTAGCGGGCCCAGGAGGAGGGCAGATCCGCCAGCAGGGTGTCGTTGTTGAAGACGTGCAGCTCTTCCGGACGGGAGAAATCCACCTTGATGGCCATGGCGTCGGAGAGCTTGCGGGCGAGCACCTCCTCCACCTCCTTCAGCACCAGCGTCTTGCGCTCGCTGTCCGGGATGGCGCTGATGTGGATCTCCTCCTCGTTCAGCGACACGAAGAAGCGGCTGCCCCCCATGTTGCGCAGCTGGTCCAGCGCGATATGGCGGTACTGCAGCGGCAGGGACTTGAAGAAGTTGACGGTGGAGGCGGCCGACAGCGCCAGGTTGCGGGTGGTGCTGAGCATGCCTTCCAGCTCCCGCTTCTGGATCTGCTGCATCCAGATGCCGGTGAGTATGGTCTGGGAGAGCAGGATGGCGAGCAGCAACAGCAACAGCATCCGCGACAGCAGGGAGCGGGGCACCAGCGCCTGCCAGAACCGCCGGCTTTTCATGGGATCTCGTGCCTCTTGTCGATCAGCGGGTAGCCGCAGCTATGGCGCTGCGCCTGCCAGAACGTCTGGTCTTTCATGGGATCTCGTGGACTTCGGCGATCAGCATGTAGCCGCTGCCCCGTATGGTCTTGATGATGCGCGGGCTCTTGCCGTTGTCACCGAGCTTCTGGCGCAGGCGGCTGATCTGCACGTCGATGCCGCGCTCCATCGGCAGGCTCTCGCGGCCACGGGTGGCATCCGAGATGGTGTCTCGGTCCAGCACCACGCCGGGCTGCTGCAGGAACATGCCGAGCAGCAGGGCATCGCTGCCGGAGAGATCCAGCAGGCTGCCGTCGTCGTGGGTCAGCTGATGGCTCAGGGTGTCCAGAGTCCAGTCGGCGAAGCGCAGGCGACGGCTCGGCTCCTTCTCTTTTTCCGGCTGGCGGAACTCGGCCCGGCGCAGCAGCGCCTTGATGCGGGCCTGCAGCTCGCGCGGGCTGAACGGCTTGGCGATGTAGTCGTCGGCGCCGAGTTCGAGGCCGATCACCCGATCCGCCTCATCGGAGGCGGCGGTCAGCATGATGATGGGCACCTGAGAGTCGCGACGGATCTGCTGGCAGAGGGTAAAGCCGTCGTCGCCGGGCATCATGATGTCCAGGATGATCAGATCCGGGCTGTGCTGGGCGAGTTGCTGACGCATCTCGTCGCCCCCTGCCGCCGTCAATACCTGAAAGCCGGCCCGGCTCAGGTATTCGTTGAGCAGCTCGCGGATCTCTTGGTCGTCGTCGACGATCAGCAATTGTTTGCTCGTTGACATATGTATGTGCATCCACCCATTTTTTTGTGCAGATTGAACCTGTCGAGGGGGCAAAAAGCAAGCAAGCCCCCCTCCTAATGTGAGGTTATGGGCAATATAGCCCCAGATCCGGGGTTGAGAAGAAAAAAGGCCGACCCAAACGGGGCGGCCAACACGCAGATTCCGACGGCAGGAGATCACCCCGTGTGGCGATCTCCACAGACTCGATGACGGGTCGGTCAGGCCGACCCCACAGCAGACAATTCGGTATCGCCCTCACCCACGAGTGCGGGCGATACCCTGATCTAGCCGAGATGGCCGGATCAGCGACTTTCAGTTCATCACACCCGCTCGAACACGGTGGCGATGCCCTGGCCCAGACCGATACACATGGTCGCGACCCCCAGGGTGGCATCCTTCTCTTCCATCAGGTTGATCAGGGTGGTGGAGATGCGGGCACCGGAGCAGCCGAGCGGGTGGCCCAGGGCGATGGCGCCGCCGTTCAGGTTCACCTTCTCGTCCACCAGATCCTGCAGCCCCAGATCCTTGACGCAGGGCAGGGACTGGGCGGCGAAGGCCTCGTTCAACTCGAACAGGTCGATGTCGCCGACGGTCAGACCGGCCCGCTTGAGCGCCTTCTGGGTGGCGGGCACCGGGCCGTAACCCATGATGGCGGCGTCGCAGCCAGCGATGGCCATGGCTCGTACCCTGGCACGGGGGGTCAGCCCCAGTGCCTTGGCCCGATCCGCGCTCATCACCAGCATGGCGGCGGCGCCGTCGGACAGGGCCGAGGAGGTGCCGGCGGTGACGGTGCCGTTGACCGGGTCGAACACCGGGCGCAGCTGGCCCAGGGTCTCGACCGTGGTCTCAGGCCGGATCACCTCGTCGTAGTCGTAGAAGAAGCGGGCGCCGCTGGCGTCATGGCCTTCCAGCCCGACGATCTCCCTGGCGAAGCGTCCTTCCAGGGTGGCGGCATGGGCGCGGCGGTGGGAGCGGGCGGCAAACTCGTCCTGCTGCTGACGGCTGATGCCGTGCAGCTTGCCCAGCATCTCGGCGGTCAGCCCCATCATGCCGGAGGCCTTGGCCACCGTTTTGGCCATGCCGGGGTGGAAGTCGACGCCGTGGCTCATGGGCACGTGACCCATGTGCTCGACGCCGCCGATGATGAAGATGTCCCCGTCACCCACCTGGATGGCGCGGGAGGCATCGTGCAGCGCCTGCATGCTGGAGCCGCACAAGCGGTTGACGGTGACGGCGCCGACCTGCTTGGGAATGCCGGCCAGCAGGGCCGCGTTGCGGGCGATGTTGAAGCCCTGCTCCAGGGTCTGCTGCACGCAGCCCCAGTAGATGTCCTCGATCTCGTTCGGATCGAGGTTGGGGTTGCGCAGCAGGATGGAGCTCATCAGGTGCGCGGACAGATCTTCTGCACGCACGTTGCGGAAGGCGCCGCCCTTGGACCGGCCCATGGGGGTCCGGATACAGTCGACAATGACTACGTCTTTCATGAATGGATCTCCTCTCCGCAATCAGTAGAAGGTTTTGCCCTGGGCGGCCATCGCACGCAGCTTGTCGCTGACGCGGTAGAGCGGGCCCAGATCGGCATACTGGTCGGCCATGGCCACGTAACGATCCAGACCTATGGTGTCCAGATAGCGGAACACGCCACCACGGAAGGGAGGGAAGCCCAGCCCATAGACCAGCGCGATGTCCGCTTCCGCCGGGGTGGCGACTATGCCTTCCTCCAGGCAGAGCACCACTTCGTTGATCATGGGGATCATCATGCGGGCGATGATGGCGTCCTTGTCGTAATCCTGTTTCGGCTTGGCAATGGGGGCCAGCAGCTCGTAAGCGGCGACATCGGCCACCTTCTTCGGCTTGCCCTTCTTGTCCTGCTCGTAGGCGTAGAAGCCCTTGCCATTCTTCTGACCGAAGCGGCTGGCGTCATACATCACATCGATGGCGGTGCGGCTGGTCTTGCTCATGCGCGCCGGGAAACCCTGCGCCATGACGTCACCGGCATGGTGACCGGTATCGATGCCGACCACGTCCAGCAGGTAGGCCGGGCCCATGGGCCAGCCGAACTCTCGCTCCATCACCTTGTCGACGGCGGCGAAGTCGGCGCCATCGGCGACCAGCTGGTTGAAGCCGAAGAAGTAGGGGAACAGCACCCGGTTGACGAAGAAGCCAGGGCAGTCGTTGACCACCACCGGCGACTTGCCCATGGCGGCGGCGTAGGCCACCACGCGGTTGATGGTGTCATCGCTGGTCTGCTCGCCGCGGATGATCTCCACCAGGGGCATGCGATGCACCGGGTTGAAGAAGTGCATGCCGCAGAAGTTCTCGGGGCGCTTCAGCCCCTTGGCCAGCAGGGAGATGGGGATGGTGGAGGTGTTGCTGGCGAGCACGGCGTCATCACCTATGATGGCTTCCACTTCGCCCAGCACGGCGGCCTTCACCTTGGGATTCTCGACCACGGCCTCGACCACCAGATCCACGTGCTTGACGCTGTCATAGCTCAGGGTGGGTGTGATGGCGGAGAGCACCTGGCCCATCTTGATGCCGTCGATGCGGCCCTTCTCGAGCTGGCCGTTGAGCAGCTTGGTGGCTTCGCCCATGCCAAGCGCCAGCGCCTTCTCGTTGATGTCCTTCATCACCGCCGGAATGCCCTTGCTGGCGGACTGGTAGGCGATGCCGCCCCCCATGATGCCGGCACCGAGCACAGCGGCGTGGCTGGTGGCCTTGGCAGCCTGCTTGGCAGCCTTCTTGGCCAGCGCCTTGATGTGCTGATCGTTCAGGAAGATGCCGACCAGGGCCTTGGCCACGTCGGTCTTCGCGAGCTTGATGAAACCTTGCGCCTCGACAACGAGGGCCTCGTCGCGGCTCATGCCGGCGGCGGCCTCGACCGTCTTCACGGCCATCATCGGGGCCGGGTAGTGCTTGCCTGCCACCGCGGCGACCATGCCGGCGGCGGTGCTGAAGCTCATCATGGCTTCCAGCTTGGAGAGGCGCAGCGGTGCCTTCTTGGCGGCGCGACGGCCCTGCCAGTCCAGTTTGCCGGCGATGGCGTCTCTCATCATCTGCAGGGCGGCGCCGTGCAGGGCATCCGGGGCGACCACGGCATCGATGGCACCCACCTTGAGGGCATCATCGGCACGGACATCCTTGCCGGTGGTGATCCACTCCAGCGCGTTGTCGGCACCGATCACCCGTGGCAGGCGGACTGTGCCGCCAAAGCCCGGCATGATGCCGAGTTTGGTCTCGGGCAGGCCGATCCTGGCGGTGGTGTCAGCCAGACGGAAATCGGTGGACAGTATGGTTTCGCAGCCGCCGCCCAGGGCGTGGCCCTTGATGGCGGACAGGGTCGGTACTGGCAGATCTTCGATGGCACTGAAGATGTCGTTGGCTTTCTTCAGCCAGCCGAGCAAGTCTTCTTGCGGCAGATCGAACAGTTCCAGGAATTCGGTGATGTCGGCGCCGACGATAAAGGCGTCTTTGCCAGAGGTGAGGATCAGACCTTTTAGTTCACGTTCTTGTTGTAATGCGGCGATCGCTTCGCTCAGCGAGAGCAGGGTAGCGCGATCCAGCTTGTTGACTGAACCCGGGGCATCAAACCTCAGCTCGGCAATGCCGTGTTCGAGGTAGCTGACCGACAGGGTTTCGCCTTGGTAGATCATGAGAGTGTCTCCTTGTTCCCACGCGGTGGGGGGCTTTGCTCCTTTCTCCCCAGCAGGGGGCGAGGCTCACTATTGATCCAAAATAAGACAATTTCAACACCTATTTAAAACAATTGTTTAACAGATCTCGAGTAAAAACTCGTTCTGGGTGACGAGACAGAATAAAGGCGCCAGGAGGCGCCTTTATTCTGCTGGTCCGGCTCAGCTGGCCAGTTCCGGCCGGTCGCGGTACTGGTTCAATACCTCGGGATCGGCGAGGGCATGGGTGTTGTTGACGGGCCTGTTGTGCACCACCTCGCGCACCGCCAGCTCCACTATCTTGCCGGACTTGGTACGGGGGATGGCATCCACCTGCAGGATGCGGGCGGGCACATGGCGGGCGGTGCAGTGTTGGCGGATCTGCTGGCGGATACGCTCACGCAGCAGCTCATCGAGCCGCAGCCCGGCCTTGAGCTTGACGAACAGCACCACCCGCTCGTCCTGCTGCCACTGCTGGCCGATGACGATGCTCTCCTCCACCTCGTCCAGCAGCTCCACGTAGCGGTAGATCTCGCTGGTACCGATGCGCACGCCACCCGGGTTGAGGGTGGCATCGGAGCGGCCATAGAAGAGGACGCCGCCGGTGTCGGTCAGCTCGATCCAGTCGCCGTGGCACCAGATGTTGTCGAAGCGATCGAAGTAGGCGGCGTGATACTTGTCGCCGTTCTCGTCGCCCCAGAAGTAGATGGGCTGGGCCGGGAACGGCTTGGTGCAGACCAGCTCCCCCTTCTCGCCCTGCACCGGCTGGCCCGCCTCGTTGAACACCTGCACCGCCAGCCCCAGACCACGGCCCTGGCTCTCGCCGCGATAGACAGGGCTCAAGGGGTTGCCGATGACGAAGCAGGAGCAGATGTCGGTGCCGCCGGAGATGGAGCTGAGCTGTACATCTTTTTTGATCCCCTGATAGACGTAGTCGAACCCCTCCGGCGAGAGCACTGAGCCGGTGCTGCAGATCAGCCGCAGGGCCGGCAGCTGGTGGGTCTTGATCGGGGCATAACCCTGCTTGTGCAAGGCATCCAGATACTTGGCGGAGGTGCCGAACAGGCTGACCTGTTCGTCACGGGCCAGGTCCCAGAGCACGTTGCCGTCTGGGTAGAAGGGAGAGCCATCGTAGAGCACCAGAGTGGCGCCGGAGGCGAGGGCGCTCACCAGCCAGTTCCACATCATCCAGCCGCAGGTGGTGAAGTAGAACACCCGCTCCCCCGGCTTGACGTCGCAGTGCAGCTGATGCTCCTTGAGGTGCTGCAGCAGGGTGCCGCCGATGCCGTGGACTATGCACTTGGGTTTGCCGGTGGTGCCTGACGAATAGAGGATGTAGAGCGGATCGTTGAAGCCCATGGGCTCGAAGCTGAGGCTGGCGTCCGGCTGGCTGGCCAGGATCTGTTGCCAATCCTGGCCGAGCAACAGGGGATGGCCGAGCAGCGGGATCATCACCGTCTGCTCTATGCTGTCGATCTGTCCGACCACGCTGGCCACCTTGGCCTGAATGTCGATCCCCTTGCCGTTGTAACGATAACCGTCCACCGCGAACAGCACCCGGGGCCGGGTCTGACCGAAGCGCTCCACCACGCTGGCCTCGCCAAAGTCGGGGCTGGTAGAGGTCCAGACCGCCCCCAGGCTGGTGGTGGCCAGCATGGCGATCACGGCTTCCGGAATATTGGGCAGATAGGCGGCGACCACATCGCCGCGCCCTATGCCCTGCGCACGCAACCACTGGCTCAGGCGGGCGACACGCGCCCCCAGCTCGGCCCAGCTCAGGGTCTGGCTCGCCCCTCCCTCGATGCGGGAGATGATGGCCGGGCTCTCGTCCTGGCGGCGCAGCAGGTTCTCGGCGAAGTTGAGGCGACTGTCCGGGAACCAGCGGGAGCGCTGCATGTCCTGGCGGTTCTCCGCCACTATGTTGCCCAGCTCGCCCTTGACGCCACAGTGCTGCCACACCAGCGGCCAGAAGCGGGTGGTCTTCTCCACCGACCATTGGTACAGGTCGGCATAGCTGCGCAGCTGCAGGTCATGGAAGTGGTTGACCTCGGCCATAAACTGATGGAGGTTGGAGCCTTGCATCCTGTCCTGATCCGGTTGCCACAGGCAAAGGTTGTGCATGAATTGTTCCTGACTGCTTATATCTGCTGGCAGTGTATTGAATTGTTCTTTATTTGTTAATGGTTGGTTTTTGTTTCATAACAAAATCCTTGTAACCTATGCGTTACCTCACGAAGCGACAGCTTGACGGTTCGAGCCAGAATTCGCTTGATGTTATGCTGAAGCCACATTTGCCCGGAGCAGGACGCCATGAGCAGTTACAGTCAACTTTTTGCCCAGCACCTCGACACCCTACAGCAACGCACCCGCGACATACTGCAACAGCAGGGGCTCGGCGGCCTGGCCATTCATTCGGGCCAGACACACCGCATCTTCCTCGACGATCAGGATTACCCCTTCAAGGTCAATCCACACTTCAAGGCCTGGTTGCCGGTGCTGGACAATCCCCATTGCTGGCTGCTGGTGGATGGGGTGAGCAAGCCGGTCTTGCTGTTCTATCGCCCGGTGGATTTCTGGCACAAGGTGGCGGACCTGCCCAATGCCTTCTGGGTCGACTTCTTCGACATTCGCTTCCTGACCAAGCCGGAGCAGGTGGCGGATTATCTGCCCGCCGACAAGCAGGAGTGGGCCTATCTGGGCGGTCACCTCGAGGTGGGCCAGCTGCTGGGGCTGGGCCAGCCCAACCCGGAGGCCGTGCTCAACTACCTGCACTATCACCGCGCCTACAAGACGCCCTATGAGCTGGAGTGTCTGCGCGAGGCGAACCGCATCGGCGTGCGTGGCCATATCGCCGCCAAGGACTCTTTCATGGCCGGGGCGAGCGAGTTCGAGATCAACCTGTCCTATATGAAGGCGGTTGGGCAGGGCGCCAATGAGGCACCCTATGGCAACATCATCGCCATCAACCGCAACGCCGCCATCCTCCATTACACCCACCTGTCTACCCAGCGGGTGCCGGATGCGGAGCGCCACTCCTTCCTGATCGATGCCGGGGTGGATTATCACGGTTATGCCTCCGACATCACCCGCACCTGGGCCTGGCGCCGTGGCGAGTTCGCCGATCTGATCGCGGCGCTGGATGCGCAGCAGCAGGAGATCATCGAGGAGATCAAACCGGGTCGCCGCTACAGCGAGCTACACCTGCAGATGCACCACAGGCTGGCGCGCCTGTTACAGGCCGTGGAACTGGTGGACATGTCGGTGGACGAGATGATCCACACCGGCGTCACCAATGTGTTCTTCCCCCATGGCCTTGGCCACTTCCTCGGCCTGCAGGTACACGATGCGGGTGGCTTCATGCAGGACGAGCGCGGCACCCATCTGCCGGCACCCGAGCAGTTCCCCTACCTGCGCTGCACTCGGGTGATGGAGGTGGGTCAGGTGTTTACTATCGAGCCCGGCCTCTACTTCATCGACAGCCTGCTGGAGCCGCTGCGTCAGGGCGATCAGGGCAAGCGTGTCAACTGGAACAAGGTCGAGGCGCTGCGTCCCTTCGGTGGTATTCGCATCGAGGACAACGTGGTGCTGCATGCCAACGGGGTGGAGAATCTCACCAGACAAGCGGGGCTCTGATGGCGGCAGCCTATGCCATCCCTGCGGCGCCAATGGAATTGAGTGAGGAGATCAAGAAGAGTCGCTTCATCACCCTGCTGGCTCACACCCCCACGGTCGAGGATGCCAAGTCCTGGATCGGCGAGGTCAAGCGGCAACACCCAACGGCCCGGCATCACTGCTGGGCCTTTGTCGCCGGGGCGCCACAGGATAGCCAGGTGTACGGTTTCAGCGATGACGGTGAACCCTCGGGCACGGCGGGCAAGCCCATGCTGGCCCAGCTGATGGGCTCAGGTGTCGGCGAGATCGCGGCCGTGGTGGTGCGTTACTACGGTGGCGTACTGCTGGGCACCGGCGGCCTGGTCAAGGCCTATGGCGGCGGGGTGGGGGCGGCGCTCAAGCGGCTCGAGACCCGGATTCAACGCCCGCAAGCCAGCTCCCTTATCTGCTGTGACTATACCGACATGGGCGCGGTGGAGGCGCTGATCTCCGCCCATCAGGGTCAGTTGCTGACGGCCGATTATGGTCAGCAGGTCCGTCTGCAGGTGTCCTGGGATGCCGCCATCTGGACCCGGATTGCCCAGGAACTGACAGATAGGACTCATGGCCGGGTATCTCTTCGTCCCTTAGATGGCTAGAATCCATCGCTCTTTTAGCCTGAAGAGGGAGCCAGAATGCAGATTCTGAGCATTATTCGTATCGTTGGCCTGCTGGTCGCGCTATTCAGCTCGACCATGCTGCTGCCCGCGATGGTCGCTTTTGGGTACCGTGACGGTGGCGGTGCCGAGTTTGTCAATTCCTTCTTCATCGCCCTGCTGCTCGGTGCCCTGCTCTGGTTCCCGAACCGCCATCATAAGAAAGACCTCCGCTCCAAGGAGGGTTTTCTTATCGTCGTGCTGTTCTGGGTCGTGTTGGGCAGCGTGGGGGCCTTGCCGTTCCTGCTGGGCGAGGTGCCCGGCATGACGGTCTCAGAGGCCTTCTTCGAATCCTTCTCCGGCCTGACGACCACGGGTGCGACCGTGCTGACCGGGCTGGACAACCTGCCCAAGGCCTTCCTCTTCTATCGCCAGCTGCTGCAGTGGCTGGGGGGCATGGGGATCATAGTGCTGGCGGTCGCCATCCTGCCGCTGCTCGGCATCGGGGGCATGCAGCTCTATCGTGCCGAGATCCCGGGGCCGGTCAAGGACAACAAGGTCACCCCGCGCATCGCCGAGACGGCCAAGGCGCTCTGGTTCATCTATCTGCTGCTGACGTCGCTCTGCGCCCTGGCCTACTGGATGGCCGGCATGACCCTGTTCGATGCCATCTGTCACTCCTTCTCCACCCTGTCGGTGGGGGGCTTCTCGACCCACGATGCCAGCATCGGCTTCTTCAACAGCCCGGCCATCAACCTGATCACGGTGCTGTTCCTGCTGCTGGCCAGCGTCAACTTCGCCCTGCACTTCATGGTGTTCGCCCACAAGCCGGTCCGGCTGAGCAGTTATCTGCGCGATTCGGAATTGAAGGTGTTTCTGGCCATTCAAGGGGTACTGGTGCTGATCTGCTTCGTCTCCCTGCTGCTCCACGGCCACTACGCCACCTGGCAGGAGGCACTCAACCACGGTCTGTTCCAGGCGGTGTCCCTCGGTACGACTACGGGGTATAGCACGACCAGCTATGCCGACTGGCCCTCTTTCCTGCCCATGCTGCTGATGTTCTCTGCCTTTATTGGCTGTTGTGCCGGCAGCACCGGGGGCGGTATCAAGGTGATGCGCTTCATGATCCTGTTCCTGCAGGGGATGCGTGAGCTCAAGCGGCTGGTGCACCCACGCGCCATCTATACCCTCAAACTGGGGCGGCGGGCGGTGCCGGAGCGGATCGTCGAGGCGGTGTGGGGCTACTTCGCCACCTATATCATCCTGTTCTTCATCTTCATGCTGCTGTTGCTGATGACGGGGTTGAACGAGGTGACCGCGTTCACGGCCGTGGCGGCCGCCTTCACCAACGTGGGGCCTGGCTTGGGGGAGGTCTCCAGCAACTTCGGCAATATCTCGGCGACGGCCCAGTGGATCCTGGTGGTCGCCATGCTGTTTGGCCGATTGGAAATTTTCACACTTCTGGTACTGTTTACTCCTGCATTCTGGCGTAGTTGAGGTAGGTATGGATAAGATTTTGGTGCTTTATTCTTCTCGGGACGGCCAAACACGGAAAATCGTGGATGCCATGCTGGAAGAGATGCCAGGATGCGAGGTGGTGATGCATGACCTGCATACCCTGCCCATGTGCAACCTCAGCAAGTTCAAGAAGGTGTTGATCGGCGCCTCTATTCGTTACGGCAACTTCCATCCCAGCCTGCTCAACTTTATCCATGCACATCATGAACAGCTGGAAGTGGCCAATGCGGCCTTCTTCTGTGTCAACCTGACGGCGCGCAAGCCCGAGAAGCAGACACCGCAAACCAATGCTTATATGAAGAAGTTCCTGCGCCTCTCGCCGTGGAAGCCGAAGACGCTGGGGGTGTTTGCCGGTGCGCTGCAATACTCCCGCTATAACTGGTGGCAGACCCGCATCATCCAGCTGATCATGAGGTTGACCGGGGGCAGCACGGACACCAGCAAGGATCTCGAGTTTACCGATTGGGAAAAGGTGCGCAGTTTTGCACGGGAGTTCTGGTCAAAAAGGTAGCAAACCCGCGCCATTGCTCGTTAACGCCCCGCCGATGCGGGGCTTTTTGTTTGATAAATAGGCATTCGAACCACTAAACGGCAAAAAGTGCCATTTTTCGCAGATTTCCTCTTGTCATCCCGGCCTGGCTCCCTATAATGCGCCCCTACCAGCACGGCAGAACACGCCGGACTGATGAGCCAGCTTCCTTGTGAAGTGGGCGCCGAAAGAAAAGCGAAAACAAGCGCTTGACTTTCGAAGTGAGGAG
>NZ_JAHUXC010000015.1:0-99883 GCF_019218665.1 Aeromonas sp. sif2416 | reverse complement strand
TTGAAGTTTTTGCCTGGCGGCCATAGCGCCGTGGAACCACCTGATCCCATGCCGAACTCAGAAGTGAAACGCGGTAGCGCCGATGGTAGTGTGGCATTCGCCATGCGAGAGTAGGACACTGCCAGGCACCCAATTAAACAACGACGTGTACATCACGACGTTGGCCGAGAGGATGACACCTCGATGAAACGGCGACGATTTAGCAGAAGCTAGCCAAATTGCGGAGCGGTAGTTCAGTTGGTTAGAATACCGGCCTGTCACGCCGGGGGTCGCGGGTTCGAGTCCCGTCCGCTCCGCCAATGATTAAGAAGCCCAGTCGAAAGACTGGGCTTTTTTTCATGTCTGCAATTTGCCATAGAATCGCCCAGTTTCACCTTCCGGCCGCCCTACTCGGTGGCTTTTGGAGTGAGGCAGCTACATCGATGCGGTTACAGCGTTTGCCAAGGAGGGAGGCTCTGTGGGGGGGCCATGCGCAGCGACATAGTCTGCAGGTCTGGAGGACAAGCGATCTAGTAAAACTGCGGGGTAGCAATATGAGCAGTTCTGGACAAGCGTGCAAGCCAAAGTCTGTGTGAGCTTTACCGCCTAACTGAATCGCCCCTACTTTCTAGACACCTCAAGAGCCTCAAACTGAGGTCATTCAGGAGGTGTTATGAGCAAGCAGCAACGTTACACGGAAGAATTCAAACTGGCCGCCGTCAAGCAGGTGACTGAGCGCCATTACCCAGTGGCAGAGGTCGCCGAGCGACTCGGTGTTTCCAGCCACAGTCTTTACGCCTGGATCAAACGCTATAGCCAACCCGACGTGCAGCAGCATGAGTCCAGCCAGCAAGCCGAGATCCGCCGTCTCAAGGCCGAATTGCGCCGCGTCACCGATGAGCGAGATATCTTAAAAAAGGCCGCCGCGTACTTTGCCAAGCTGTCAGGGTAAGGTACGCCTTCATCCGGGAGCACGAGTCCACGCATCCCGTCCGCAGGCTGTGCCGGATGATGAATGTCCATCCGAGCGGTTATTACGCTTGGCAGCGGCAGCCCTTATCTACCCGAGCCCAGGAGGATCAACGCCTCCTGGGCCAGATCAAGCAATGTTGGCTAGAAAGCGGGGGCGTCTATGGTTATCGCAAGATCCGGGATGACCTGCGAGAAATGGGCGAGACCTGTGGCAAGCACCGGGTGGCGCGATTAATGCGACATGAAGGGTTACGTTCACAAACCGGCTATCACCGCCATCCAGGCCATTATGGTGGCCGGCCAACGGTGGTTGCACCGAATCATTTGGAACGCCAGTTCGATGTGACCGAGCCCAATAAGGTCTGGGTAACGGACATCACCTATATTCGCACCCATGAAGGCTGGCTCTATCTGGCTGTGGTATTGGATTTGTTCTCACGACACGTCATTGGTTGGTCGATGGGGCAGCGGATCGACCGAGAGCTGGCCATCAGTGCGTTACTGATGGCGGTGTGGCGACGGCGACCCGAACAAGAAGTGCTGGTTCATTCCGACCAAGGGAGCCAGTTTAGCAGCTATGACTGGCAGGATTTTTTGCGGGAAAACCGGCTCAAGGCCAGCATGAGCAGGCGCGGCAATTGCCATGATAACGCGGTGGCGGAGAGTTTCTTCCAGCTCCTCAAACGCGAGGGTATCCGTCGCAAAACCTATGCGGATCGTGAGGAAGCCCGGCAGGATGTGTTCGATTACATTGAAATGTTTTACAACCCCAAACGCCGGCACAGTTTCAACAACGGGCTATCGCCAGTAGAGTGTGAAAAGCAATATTTCGAACGGCTCAAAAGTGTCTAGATAAGCCGGGGCGATTCAGGTCTGGAGGACAAGCGATCTAGTAAAACTGCGGGGTAGCAATATGAGCAGTTCTGGACAAGCGTGCAAGCCAAAGTCTATGTGAGCTTTACCGCCTAACAGCAGAGCACAGCATTCTATAGAAGGTTGGCGCATTGTTAGCTAGTCAAGGATAGGGCTCGGCTAAGCCAGCCTAGATCTGTGCGCCAGTAGAAGAATTAACGGGGATGGGACGTTCTGGTAGCCAGGCTGAAGGGTAACAATGGCATGGCGGTGTGGGATCGGTGGTTATAGCGACGGAGCTGCTAATCCCTGATGCCAGGCATAAAGAAAAGGGGACGGCGGTTGCCGTCCCCTCAAGTCATCTAGTCCAGTCCATGAACTGCCATGCTCCCTGCAATCCCTGACTCTATCCTGTCCTTCGGATTATCCTCTTCCCAATCCGTTGAGGTGTCCTGTGGCCATCCTAGCCTGGCAATCGCTCCTGATTGCTTCACCTTCTCCATCCTGGAGGTGTCCATTACCACATCCCGTGGTGTTCCTTGCGTCTTCCTGACAGATAACCACCCTGGTCATCTCGCTTCATCCTGAAGAGCGGTAATCCGTACCACTCTGCCTCGTCCCGAGGTGTCCACCACCGCATCCTGCGGTTGTCCTGTCGATCCTTGTGATAACCATCCGGGTTATCAGCCTCATCCTGAGGTGTTCCTACCACATCCTGTGGTGTTCCCTTTATGCGCTGCCTCTGCATCCTGCCGAACCAGCGCCGTCCTTGTGAGACCCATACTAAGGCAATCGTGAGCAGGAACAAGGCGCGGAGCACCATAAGGCGTCGCCCACTACTGGATAGTTATTGCACAGAGAGGATTAGTTTTCTTATATATCATGATGTTAGTTAGTTTCTTAAGAAAGCATAACGCTCCCGGGATGGCTTCACGTACGGTTCAACACTGAGGGGTCTTACAGGGGGAATGGCGGATCTCTCACAACCAGATTGAGGGAGGAAAACGATGGTACAGAGTGCTCAATCAGGGGTGTAAGAGTTAAAAATTAATTGAACGAATATGCCTGAAAA
Organism: Aeromonas sp. sif2416; assembly: GCF_019218665.1. NCBI lineage: Bacteria > Pseudomonadati > Pseudomonadota > Gammaproteobacteria > Aeromonadales > Aeromonadaceae > Aeromonas > Aeromonas sp. sif2416. Next base: position 97,008 of record NZ_JAHUXC010000015.1, on the reverse strand, counting down.
GCATACAAAAAAGCCGAGACGAGGCTCGGCTTTTCATTATCAATGACAGAGTGCTATCAGCTGACCCGGGTACCCGGCGTCGGGTAGGCCTTGCGCAGTGACTCGGGGGCAAGAACTTCCAAGTTGCCACTCATGTTGTTCAGCCAGGAGCGGAACTCGGGCGTATCTTGCACCTCGGTCTCTACCACCACGCTGCGTTTGTCGTAGCGGGTCATGCGCGGGTTGTGGCCCGGGATCTGCCCATCGATCAGAGTCGGGCAGTTGGCATCGATACGACCAACGAAGCGGATCGGGCCGCTGACGTCCTGATAGCCCTGATCGCGGATCAGCTTCTGGATGTTGAACTCCTTCGGCTGGGTGGCGCTGAAGTTGGTCAGTTCCACGTTCTTGATGTGATCGAACGGGATGCCATACACCTTGGGATCCAGCTCGGACAGGGTGCAGAGCAGGGTCGGGCCATCCGGCTGGTTCAGGATACCGAGCGGATTGATGCGGTCATAGCACAGCCACACGGTACGTTCCTTGATGACACGCTGGATCTCGGCACTGAATTTGCGACCACGCCACAGGGCGTCGCGGATCAGGGTGCTGCGACGGATCTCCGGGTTGCCGGCAAAGGGACGAGGAGACTGATGCACGCTCTCGAGCCAACGTTCCGCCAGCTCGCTCTGGCTGTCGCGGATCACCTGGCCGGCCTTGTCGACCAGCGGGTTCAATTCGGTCAATACGCTCGCCGGCAGCAGCTGGCTCGCCTGGTCACTCCAGGTTTTCAGCGCCACTGCCAGGGAGAGCGGCATGATGTTGGCAAAGTCATTGAGACCATGGCGCTCAAAGCACCAGCCGTGCGGTTTGCTGCGCTCGTCCGAGGTGAGGTCGAACAACCCCATGCCGGACATCTCTTCCAGATCCCGTTGCACGGTACGCAGACTGACGTGTATGCCTTCTTCTTCCAGTTTTACCTGGAGTTGGCTGGCGGTCAGCTTGTAAGGGCGGTGCGGGATGCAACGCGCCAAGGTCAGTTGTCGTAACAGCTTCTTACTCATGGTGCATGCCTTCACTGGTTTAGCGTTGAGTGTATCCTAGCCATGACTTGCGACAGTCTATGTCGCAAGTTTTGCTGCGACAACTGTCGCCATTTTCATACAAGATGAGATAACCAATTGATATAAATCATTAAATCGATATTGAAAGGGGTTGTTTGAGGCCTGTTTTTAGCCAAAAAAAGATGGAGTGCAGGGTTGCCCTTGTCGGCTGGGGGATAAAAGAGGCTGGAAATGGAGGGAGGGAGATGCGGTGAGGGCAGAGCCCTCACCGCTACGGGGCATTGCTTCAGACCAGCCAGGACCAGGCTGACTTGGTGATGGCGGCACCCACCATGTAACCGAACACGGCAAGGGCTGCCAGGCCGGCGATCAGCTTCTGAGTACGGTAAGGACGCTTGAGCGCCATGACGCCTAGCCCGATGTAGAGCACCAGGGCGATCAGCTTGGCCATCAGCCAGGGTTGCTGGCCCGGGCTCATCTGCAGGGTCACCGCCAGCACTAGCCCGAACAGCAACAGCAGGGTGTCGTTGATATGGGGCAGGACCTTGAGCCATTTCTGTTGCAGGCGCGGGCTGCCGCCGAGGGCAAGGCACCAGCGATAGAGGAACAGCAGCACGCTGACCAGGGCCAGGGTCATGTGCAGGTGTTTGAGCAGGGGGTAATAGGCAATCATATTGCTTCCTTGTCGTTGTCGGGCAGACCGCTGTTCCAGTTGTGGGCGTGGGTACGCTCCTGTCCTTCCTGATCGTCTTGCAGCAGATCGGAGAGGATCTCCCGGTATTGCAGACTCTTGTTGATATAGGTGTGCTCGTCGTCCAGGTAGTTGACCTGCTCCCGCAGCAGCCGGTTGTCATACTGCTTGAACATCTGGCCGGCGCGCCAGGCCTGGTTGGCCCGGAATCCCAGCTGGGTCAGGGCCTCCACCCCGAGATCCACGGCTGAGCCCAGGGTTTCCCGGTGCACGCTGTCGACCCCCTGGCGCAGGATCTCGTGGGCGTGGGGTCTGTCCTGGGCGCGCGCCAGTATTTTAAGGTGCGGGAAGTGTTTCTTCACCATCTCGATGACGGCGATCGAAGTGGCCGGATCGTTGACGGAGAGCACCAGCAGCTTGGCCTTGTGGGCGCCGGCGGCGTGCAGCAGATCGAGCCGGCTGGCGTCGCCATAGAAGACCTGATAGCCGTACTTGCGCAACATCTCGATCTGGCTGGCATCCTGCTCGAGTATGGTGGTGCCGATGCCGTGGCCATGCAGCAGACGGCCCACGATCTGACCGAAGCGGCCGAAGCCGGCGATGATGACGGGGTGTTCGACCAGCTCGGGCTGCTCGTGTTGCGGCACGTCGGCCTGGTTGCGGTAGTCAAACCAGGGCTGGATCACCCTGTCGTTGAGGATCAGCAGCAAGGGCGTCAGCGCCATGGAGAGTGCGACCACCAGGGTCAGCAGCGAGATGGTCTCGCTCGGCAGCACCTTGTTCTGGGTGGCGAACGAGAACAGCACGAAGGCAAATTCCCCCCCCTGCGCCAGCGCCAGCCCGAAGGTCCAGCGTTGGCCGGGGGAGATGCGGATGATGAGGCCCAGCGCCATCAGCACCAGCCACTTCAGGACCACCAGGCCGATCACCAGGGCCGGAATGAGCAGGGGATGCGCGGCAAACAGGCCGAAGTCGATGCCGGCGCCGACCGACATGAAGAACAGCCCGAGCAGCAGCCCCTTGAATGGCTCTATGTCCGCCTCCAGCTCGTGGCGATACTCGCTGTCGGCCAGCACCACCCCGGCGAGGAAGGAGCCAAGCGCGGGGGAGAGTCCCACCGACTCCATCAGCACCGCGATGGCGATGACCAGCAGCAGGGCGGCGGCGACGAAGATCTCCCGCATATGGGACTGGGCGATGGCGCGAAACACCGGCCGCATCAGGTAATGGCCGCCCAGCACTATGCCGGCGATGGCGGCGACCACCAGCAGCCCGTGCTGCCAGCCCGCCAGATCCGGGTTGCCGTTATTGACCACAGGGGTGATGGCCAGCAGCGGCAGGATCGCCAGTATGGGGATCACGGCGATGTCCTGGAACAGCAGCACCGCAAAGGCGGAGCGCCCGCTCTCGCTCTGCATCAGCTTGCGCTCCTGCAGGCTCTGCAGGACGATGGCGGTGGAGGAGAGCGCCAGGATGAGGCCGATGGCGAGCCCCTGTTGCCAGGGCAGACCGATGAGGCAAGCCACCCCGGTCAGGGCGGCGGTGGTGAGCAGTACCTGCAGGCCACCGGTGCCGAGGATGGGTCCCTTGAGCTGCCACAGCAGGGCGGGTTTGAGCTCCAGCCCGACCAGGAACAGCATCAGCACCACGCCGAACTCGGCGAAGTGCATCACATCCTTCTGCTCACCCACCAGGCCCAGCAGGAAGGGGCCTATGATGATGCCCGCCAGCAGGTAGCCGAGCACCGAGCCCAGCCCCCAGCGCTTGGCGAGCGGCACGGCGAGCACCGCCGCCGAGAGATAGATCAGCGCATCGAACAGCAATCCATGTCCCATTAGTCGGCCCTCCCTTCGAACCTGGCTGTCCGGCTCTGCTCATCGAGTCGGCAAAATAGCTGAGCGTGTTTCATGAGAGCACCTCCAGCAGGTCACGCAGATAGGCGCTCTCGCCGAGCTGGGCGGGGGTCAGTCGCTCGTCGCGCAGGGCGCACAGCAGTTGACGATAATCCTGCCCGCAGCGGTACAGCGCCTGGGGATCCTTGAGCTTGTGGAAGGAGTGGAGCACGAAGGGCGGTAGCCAGCTCATGCCGCACAGCTGCGCCGTCTGTTGGAAGGGCAGCAGGAAGTCGAGCAGCGGCCGGTTGTTGTAACCCGCGCTGCAGTAGGATTCGGGGGCGCCGCCTGTGGTGATGGCGCTCAGCCACTGCTTGCCGGCGAGCGCATGGGCCTCGGGGCCATAGGCGTAGCCGTACTCCAGCACCAGATCCATCCACTCCTTCATGATGGCCGGGCAGGAGTACCAGTAGAAGGGGTGCTGGAAGACGATGAGATCGTGCTCCATCAGCAGCGCCTGCTCGCGCTTCACGTCGATGAACATGTCCGGGTAGCGATGGTAGAGGTCGTGTACGGTGACGCCCTCCAGGCCTTCGATCGCCTGCAGCAGCTGTTTGTTGGCCCTGGAACTCTGCAGCGCCGGGTGTGAGAAGATAACCAGAATGCGTTTCATGGGGTCATAACCTGAGAGGAGACTCTTGTCCGCGAAAAGAAGATGCATCGAGCAGCGACGTTATCAAGAAGTGCCTGTTCCCGCCAGTGTCAGGGCGGATGGCGGCGGGCGTGTCGCCCGACAGAGGCGGTTCTTTTGGCACCGTTCAACCTGACCCAGTGTGTCATGTCCCATCCCCTATCTCATCCTCTTTTGATCTGTCGCAGGGGGGAGGCTTGACCCTCCCCCTGGGCCAAGGGTTACCATAGGCCTCCTTTGATTACTGAGTCATGTCATGGTTCTGACCCGCCGCCAACTCGCTCGCGCCCGCCGCTGGCTCCCCCTGTGGAGTCTGCTGATGGTGTTGATGTCGTTTGGCAGCCGGGCGGCGACCGATCTCTGCACCCTGACGCCCCATTGCAGCCAGAGTGAGCGCACCCTGGAGAAAGCCATGCCCTGCGGCAGCTTCACTTCGGCGCTCGCCATGACGGTGCTCACCGGCGGCGGCCTGACGGTCGCCGTGCTGGAGCCGGACGTTCCGCGTTTCATCTCCCCCTCCCTGTTCATGCCGGACGCGCCGCTCGAGCGGTTCGAACGCCCCCCTCGCCAGTTCGGTTGAGTCGAGTCCCCCTGTTTTTTGGGTATTTCTTCTTATCTGAGGTGAGTTATGTACAAGTCCCTGTTACTGGCCGTGCTGGCCGGTACCGTCAGCTTCTCTGCCCTGGCGGCGGAGCAGATGACCGTCTACAAGTCCCAGTATTGCGGCTGCTGCAAGACCTGGATCAAGCACATGGAAGAGAACGGCTTTGAGGTCAAGGTCGTCGAAACCGAGCAGCTCGATCCCATCAAGCAGCAATACGGTATCACCCCGCAGCTGGCGTCCTGCCACACCGGGGTGGTGAACGGCTATGTGGTGGAGGGGCATGTACCCGCCGCCGACGTGCAGAAGCTGCTCAAGGAAAAACCGGCGATCCGCGGCCTGACCATTCCGGGCATGCCCCAGAGTGCGCCTGGCATGGATATTCCGGGTCAGCCCTATCAGGTGCTGAGCATCAGCGAGGAGGGCGCGACCAAGGTCTGGTCGAGCTACCCCGGCTGACGCACCCTGGTCATGAGCAGGCACCACTCCATCATGTGAGGCACACCTGAGCGAACCCGTGTCGCTCATGGCCAGCACGAGAGGGCCGTCATCGCAGGATGGCGGCCCTTTTCCGTGGTTTTTGGCCGAATGTTTGGGGATCACTTGCAACCCAGAGCGACAAGGGGCAGATTGATCGCCAATTTATGATCACGGGGTTGAGAGCAAGATTTGCTAGCCTCGTTACCACGCAAGCAGGGTGACCGGCAGCAGAGCGATCGTCAGTTTATGGCGCTAATACCCGGCCGCCTACCCTGCTACCGCGCAAAGGATGCGACATGTTCACCTTTTCCCGAGGGCTTCTGCTGCTGGCTTGCCTGGCCGCCGTTCCCTGTTCCTATGCCAATGAAGAGTCCGCCATGCCGACAAGCGAAACCCCTATCCAGCCGCCCGTGGCCGCCAAACACCCGCACTCCATGAAGAAACATGGGGATGTCCGGGTCGACAACTACTACTGGCTGCGGGATGACGAGCGCCAGAAGCCCGAGGTGCTGGATTATCTCAAGGCCGAAAACGCCTACACCGAGGCCATGCTCAAACCGACCAAGCCGCTGCGCGATCAGCTCTACAAGGAGATGGTGGCCCGCATTCCCCAGCAGGATGAGTCGGTGCCCTATGTGAAGAACGGCTACCGCTACCAGACCCGCTACGAGCCGGGCAAGGAGTACGGCATCTACTCCCGCACCAAGCTGGGAGAGAAAGACGCCAGCCTGATGCTGGACAGCAACCAGCGCGCCGAGGGGCACGAGTTCTACTCTCTGGGCGCGCTGGAGGTGAGCCGCAACAACCGCTGGCTGGCGGTGGCGGAAGACTTCCTCTCCCGTCGTCAGTACCAGATCCAGTTCCTCGATCTGGAGAGCGGCAAGTGGGCGAGCGACCAGTTGGAGAATACCTCGGGCAACCTGGTGTGGGCCAACGACAGCAAGACGGTGTTCTACGTGCGCAAGCACCCCAAGACCCTGCTGCCCTATCAGGTCTATCGCCACGAGCTCGGCTCGGATCCAGCCAAGGATCAGCTGGTCTACGAGGAGAAGGATGACACCTTCTATGTCAGCCTCTACGCCACCACCTCGGAAGACTTCATCGTCATCGCGCTCTCCAGCACCACCACGGGGGAGGCGCGGCTCATCGACGCCAACACCCCGACCCAGGCGCCGCGGCTGTTCCTGCCCCGTCAGGTGGATCACGAATACAGCCTGGACCACTACCGTGGCCGCTTCTACGTGCGATCCAACAAGGACGGCAAGAACTTCGGCCTGTACGAGACCAAGGAGAGCCCAGTGGATCGCTGGAAGGCGGTCATAGCCCCCAATCCGGACGTGCTGCTGGAGAGCTACGCCCTGTTCAAGGATTGGCTGGTGCTGGAGGAGCGCAGCAAGGGGCTGACCCGGCTGCGGCAGGTCAACTGGCAGAGTGGCGAGCAAAAAGAGATCGCCTTCGACGATCCCGCCTATGTCACCTGGCTCGCCTTCAACCCGGAGCCGGAGACCAGCGAGCTGCGCTACGGCTACTCTTCCATGACCACCCCCTCGTCCACCTACGAGCTCAACATGGACAGCGGCAAGCGCACCCTGCTCAAGCAGCAGGCGGTGGCGGGCTTCAAGCCGGCGCTCTATGCCAGCGAGCGGCTGTGGGTGACGGCCCGCGACGGTGTCGCCGTGCCGGTGTCGCTGGTCTATCGCAAGGATATGTTCAAGCTGGATGGTCAGAACCCGCTGCTGGTGTATGGCTACGGATCCTACGGCGCCAGCATGGATCCCGACTTCAGCACCTCTCGCCTGAGCCTGCTGGATCGGGGCTTCGTCTACGCCATCGCCCACATCCGGGGCGGCGAGGAGCTGGGTCGCGGCTGGTATGAGGATGGCAAGCTGCTTAAAAAACAGAACAGCTTCCACGACTTCATCGACGTGACCGAGGCGTTGGTGAGCCAGGGCTACGGCGCCAGGGAGCAGGTCTACGCCATGGGCGGCAGCGCCGGCGGCCTGCTGATGGGGGCCGTCATCAATCAGGCGCCCCAGCTCTACCGTGGTGTAGTGGCTCAGGTACCGTTCGTGGACGTGGTCACTACCATGCTGGATGAATCCATTCCGCTCACCACCGGGGAGTACGACGAGTGGGGCAACCCGAACCAGAAGCGCTACTACGACTACATGAAGGCCTACAGCCCCTATGACCAGGTCAAGGCGCAGGCCTACCCGAACCTGCTGGTCACCACCGGGCTGCACGACTCCCAGGTGCAGTACTGGGAGCCGGCCAAGTGGGTCGCCAAGCTGCGGGAGCTGAAGACCGACGACAACAAGCTGCTGCTCAGCACCGACATGGATGCCGGGCACGGCGGCAAGTCGGGCCGTTTCAAGGCCTATGAGGACATAGCGCTGGAGTTTGCCTTTATCCTGGATCTGGCCAAGCCGAAGGCATGAGGAAAGGCTAAGCGGTTGTTACTGAACGCGACTCTGGTGCCTGGGACGGCGCCGATCCGCAGATGAGAACAGGCCGGTGAGGGCAACCCACCGGCCTGTGTTTTTATCTCGCAGCCAAACCCATAAGCCACCAAGCTTGAGGCCCTTGCCAGCCAAGGGTTGCAAAAGAATCTCCCTCCATTTTCCCTCTGCCTGCATGAACAGATTCAATTAATCCATGACCGATGAATTGATGATCCAGTTCAAATTTCTCGCTATTTAAATCCAGCATTTTGCCATTTTGTTTGATTTATGTTGGCAGTATGTGCCTAATCAAGGGGTTACCACTTTTGATCCGACCCTCTTCTGGTCGAATCGCCCTCGATCGGCATGACGCTGATTATCTCACCGCAGGATGATGGTGGCTTTGGGAAGAGCCGTTGGCGCTCGACCCTTTCCTCATATGAGGTCATATAGGCGGACCCAGTCTTGATGCGGGTCCGTCTCATATTCACCCGGGAATCGGGTGAGATAAATCAATGAAAAGGATGGAAAACATGAAAGGATTATCCTTGGCGTGCGCCTTGTCGGCTGTTCTGGTTGGCGTCTCCTTCGGCGGCCAGGTCCAGGCACAGGAACGCTTCGTGACGATCGGTACCGGTGGTCAGACCGGGGTCTACTACGTGGCGGGTCAGTCTATCTGCCGTTTCCTCAATCGCGGCGCCGCCGATCACCAGATCAAATGCAACGCCCCGGCCAGCGGCGGCGGGGTGGCCAACGTCAACGGCATCCGCAGTGGTGAATTCAACTTCGGCATCATGCAGTCCGACCACCAGTACAAGGCGATGAAGGGGCTGCCCCCCTTCCAGGCCGAGGGGGCCATGGACGACATGCGCGCCGTCTTCTCCCTGCAGAGCGAGGTGTTCACCATACTGGCCCGGCGCGATGCCAAGATCGCCAGCTTCGACGATCTGAAGGGCAAGCGCGTCAACATCGGCAACCCGGGCTCGGGCCAGCGCGACACCATGGAAGAGATCATGGCGGTCAAGGGCTGGCAGAAGAGCGACTTCGGGCTGGTCTCCGAGCTGAAGCCGGCCGAGCAGGCCTCGGCGCTGGGTGACAACAACATCGATGCCATGAGCTACTTCGTCGGTCACCCGAACGGGGCCATCCAGGAGGCCTCCACCACCACGGACGCCGTGCTGGTGCCGGTGACCGGGGCCGACATCGACAAGCTGCTGGCCGAGAAGAGCTACTACACCAAGGCCGAGATCCCCGGTGGCCTCTACAAGGGCAGCGACCAGCCGACCCCGTCCATCGGCGGCAAGGCGGTGCTCTCCACCAGCGCCAAGGCCGATCCGGAAGTGGTCTATCAGCTGGTCAAGTCGGTGTTCGACAACCTGGATCGCTTCAAGCGTCTGCACCCGGCCTTCGCCGATCTGAAAGAAGCCGACATGATCAAGGTGGGTCTCTCAGCCCCGTTGCATGAAGGCGCCGCCCGCTACTACAAAGAGCGCGGCTGGCTCTGATCGCAGGCTCAAGGGCCTCTCTCGTCTCTTCGACACCCGTCTGCCGCCCTGCCGCGGTAGCGGGTGTCGTGTCGTTGTACTCGTAGGCACAAGTTAACCCTATGCAAGAAAAACAACTCTCTACCGAGGAACTGATCGCCCAGGACGTGGGTGCTCGGCTGCCGCTCGGCCTCATGGGCTGGCTCATCACGGGGCTGGCGCTGGCCTGGTCCCTGTTCCAGCTCTGGATCGCCTCTCCGCTGCCCTTCATGCTGGGCTTCGGGGTCCTCAACGATACCGAAACCCGCGCCATTCACCTTAGCTTCGCCCTGCTGCTGGCCTATCTGGTGTTCCCGGCCTTCCGGCGTTCGCCCCGGGATCGGGTGCCGCTCGGTGACATCGCCCTCGGCCTGGTCGCCGCCGGTGCGGCCGCCTATCTGTTCGTCATGTATGAGGCCCTGGCCCAGCGCCCCGGCAATCTCACCACCTCGGATCTGGTCACCGCCTGCATCGGTATCCCGCTGCTGCTGGAGGCGACCCGTCGCGCCCTTGGGCCCGCCCTGGCGGTGATCGCCCTGGTGTTTCTCGGCTACAGTCTGGCCGGTCCCTGGATGCCGGGGCTGCTGGCTCACCGCGGGGTGAGCTTCACCGCGCTGGCCAACCACCAGTGGATCACCACAGAGGGGGTGTTCGGCATAGCGCTCGGGGTCTCCACCAGCTTCGTGTTCCTGTTCGTGCTGTTCGGTGCCCTGCTGGAGCGGGCCGGCGCCGGTCACTACTTCATCCAGCTCGCCTTCAGCCTGCTCGGCCACCTGCGCGGCGGGCCGGCCAAGGCGGCCGTGGTCGCCTCGGCGCTGACCGGGGTCATCTCCGGCTCCTCCATCGCCAACGTGGTCACCACTGGCACCTTCACCATCCCCATGATGAAGCGGGTCGGTTTCTCCAAGGAGAAGGCGGGGGCGGTCGAGGTGGCCTCCTCGGTCAACGGCCAGATCATGCCGCCGGTGATGGGGGCCGCCGCCTTCCTGATGGTGGAGTACGTGGGCATTCCCTACGTCGAGATCATCAAGCACGCCTTCCTGCCGGCGACCATCTCCTACATAGCGCTGCTCTACATAGTGCACCTGGAGGCGCTCAAGCTCGGTATGGAGCCCATCGGCAACCACCAACCCAAGCCCTGGCTGCGCCGCCTGACCGGCTTTGCCTTCGGCGCCGCCCTGATCAGCGGCCTGTCGATGGCGGTCTATTACGGTCTGGGCTGGCTCAAACCGGCGCTGGGTGACTATGCCCTGCCGGGGGTCGCCCTGCTGCTGGTAGCCGCCTATCTGGGACTGCTCAAGATAGCGGCCAGCAATGAGCCGCTGCCCGCCGAGGATCCGGATCAGCCGCTGACCGAGCTGCCCAACACCCGCGCCGTGCTGCTATCTGGCCTGCACTTCCTGCTGCCTGTGGTGGTGCTGGTGTGGTGCCTGATGGTGGAGCGACTGTCGCCCGGGCTGTCGGCCTTCTGGGGCACAGTGATGCTGACCATCATACTGCTGACCCAACGGCCGCTGCTCAACTGGCTGCGCACCGATGGCAAGCACCACTACGGCTCAGCCCGCGATGGCCTGGTGGATCTGAGGGAGGGCCTGGTGGCCGGTGCCCGCAACATGATCGGCATCGGCATCGCCACCGCCACCGCCGGCATCATAGTGGGCGCCGTCTCCCAGACCGGGGTCGGCCTGGTGCTGGCGGATCTGGTGGAGTTCCTCTCCATGGGCAACCTGCTGCTGATGCTGCTGCTGACCGCTCTGCTGAGCCTGATCCTCGGCATGGGGCTGCCCACCACCGCCAACTACATAGTGGTGTCCAGCCTGCTGGCACCGGTGGTGGTGACGCTCGGCCAGCAGAACGGCCTGATAGTGCCGCTCATCGCGGTGCACCTGTTCGTGTTCTACTTCGGCATCATGGCGGACGTGACCCCGCCGGTGGGGCTGGCGTCGTTCGCGGCGGCGGCCGTCTCCAAGGGGGATCCCATCAAGACCGGGATCACCGCCTTCTACTACAGCCTGCGCACCGCGGCGCTACCGTTCCTGTTCATCTTCAACACCGATCTGCTGCTGATCGACGTGGACTTCGCCCACGGTGTGCTGATCTTCATGGTGGCTACCGTGGCCATGCTGATCTTCGCCGCCGCGACCCAGGGCTGGTTCCTGGCGCGCAGCCGCTGGTACGAGAGCGTGCTGCTGCTGCTGGTGGCCTTCACCCTGTTCCGTCCCGGCTTCTGGATGGACATGGTGCACGATCCCTACAGCGACACGGCGCCGGCCCAGTTCGCCCAGACCCTGGGGGAGGTGGAGGCTGATAGCACCCTGCGGCTGCGGATCCAGGGGGAGGATGCGGTGGGCAAGCTGCGCCAATCCACAGTACTGCTGGCGGTGCCGGCCGGTGCGGATGGGGAGGCCCGTCTGGCCAGCCTGGGGCTGGCCCTATATGAGCAGGATGGCAAGACGCTGATCGACAACGTCACCTTCGGTAGTCCGGCGGCGGAGGCCGGCATGGAGTTCGATCAGGAGATCCTCTCCGTCAAGGCGCCTACCGAACGCTGGCACAAGGAGCTGATGTGGTTGCCTGGCTTCCTGCTGTTTGCGCTGGTGGTCTGGCTGCAGCGGCGACGAACCTTGCGTTAATCAACACCCACAATAAAAACGGCGCCTCGAAGGCGCCGTTTTCAATCTTGGGGGCGTTACTCTGGCTGCTGTTCTTGCAGCAGACTCAGGTTCTGCTGTTCCAGCGGGCTCAGGCCCAGCTGCTCGCAGGCTTGCTCGAAGCTGATCCCCAGATGACACATCATGATATCGATAGCGGGCAGATAGTTGGTCATAGTTTGTTCCATGGTGATCCTTCAGACCCGTTTCTTATGCCCGAGCCACGAGGGCGGGGCAATTAGACTTTAGGCGTAGACTGCTCATCTGCTGCGCACCCCTGCCACTCGGCGGGGGAATTTGTTACTCTTGCGAGCACTAAAGAGGTTGCCGTATGACAGCGAGCAACCGGTGAGGAGCAGGGCATGTTATTGAGTTTCTTGATCATCGCATCGGGCTGGTGGCATATCCGCGCAGCCTACGGCTCAGACTCCCGTCAGTTCTATATCAGCAAGCCGCTGACCATGCTGTTTATCATCGCACTGGCGTTCGGTTACCAGAGTGACGACCATAACGGCTCCCATGCCTGGCTCCTGCTCGGCCTCTGCCTGTCGCTCGCCGGTGACGTGCTGCTGATGCTGCCAAGGGATCGCTTCATCCAGGGACTGGCGGCATTTCTTGTCGCGCACCTCTGCTACATCGTCGGCTTCGCCCAGGGGCCGCTGGTGCTGAAGCTGGTGGATGGCCTGATGTTGCTGCTGGTGGCCGGCCTGGTGTTCGGCCTGTTGTGGGGCCAGCTGGGGGAGATGAAGATCCCGGTGTTCTGCTACATGCTGGTGATCATCGGCATGGCCTGGGTGGCGGCAGGCGCCTGGCATGCCTCCCTGACGGCGGGCAGCGCCGCCGCACTGGTGGGGGCCCTGATGTTCCTGTTCTCCGACAGCATGCTGGCGTTGGACAGATTCCGCCGGCCCTTCCCCCACGCCAAGGCCTGGATCATGAGCAGCTACTTCGCCGCCCAGTTCCTGATCGCCGCCTCGCTGGCGGGATAGGGCGGGACGTCATCCCTCGCCTGCGAGCGCCCATCCGGCGGATGGGATGAAGAATCTTCAGCCAGAAAAAAACGGGCCAGTCGGCCCGTTTTTTTATTGTCATGACTCCAGCGGCTCCCCATTGGCCGGCTTGGGGGCCGGCTGCTTGAGCAGTAGCATCAGGGCGCTGGCGATGAGCAGGAAGATTCCCATCACGTAGAACACTTGGTTGTAGGCCATGATGGCTGCCTCCCGCGAGATGGTGTTGGAGAGCATGGCCTGGGCCTGCTGCTGCGCCAGCTCGGGGCCCGAGCCCTGCGCCATCATGCTCTGGGTCAGCTGCAACAGATAGCTCTGACCCTCGATGCTGGTGGCGGCCAGGGTGCTGCTGATCTGGCTGAAATGGATGCGGGTATCGTTGTCGATCAGGGTGGCGATGATGGCGATGCCGAAGGCGCCGCCGAGGTTGCGCAGCACGTTGAGCAGGGTCGAGGAGGAGGGGATCTCCTCCGGGCTCAGGCTGGCGGTGGCCACCAGGGAGAGCGGCACCATGACGAAGGGCTGGCCCAGCGCCCGCACGATCAGCGACTGGATCAGCTGGGGCCCGGCGTAGTCGGCGCTCATGTTCACGTTCATAAAGCAGCTCACCCCGAAGATCAGGAAGCCGAAGCTCACCAGATAGCGCGGGTCTATCCTGGTGACCAGCTTGGGCACCAGCGGCAGCACCAGCAGCTGTGGCAGCCCCATCCACATCAGCACCTCACCTATCTCCAGCGCGTTGTAGTTGTGGATCTGGGTCATGTAGAGCGGCAACACATAGATGGAGCCCATCAACCCCATGCCGAGCACCAGATAGGCGAAGCAGGCCAGCGCGAACCGCGGGCTGTGCAGCAGCCGCAGGTTGACCAGCGGATGGCGCCGCAGCAACTGGCTGATGACGAAGAACACCAGCGCCACCACGGAGATGACGGTGAGCCGTACTATAAAGCTGGAACCGAACCAGTCCTCTCTGTTGCCCTCCTCCAGCACCACCTCCAGCAGGCCGAGGCCCACCGCCATGGTGACGATGCCGATGAGGTCCACCCGCTTGATCACCTCCCAGTCCACCGGCTTCCGGTCCAGGCCATGGGCCAGCATGGCCATCACCAGCAGGCCGGGCGGCACGTTCAGATAGAAGATGTAGTGCCAGGAGAACTGCTCCGTCAGCCAGCCGCCGAGGGTCGGCCCTATGGTGGGCGCAAAGGTGGCGCACAGGCCGAACAGCGCCATGCCGGTGGCGCGCTTGTGCAGCGGCAACAGGCTGATGATCAGGGAGAAGGCCATGGGGATGAGGGCGCCGCCGGTGAAGCCCTGCAAGGCCCGGAAGACGATCATGCTGGTGAGGTTCCAGCTGAACGAGCAGAGCACGGAGGCGACGATGAAGGCGCCTGTGCTCCACAGCATGTAGCGGCGCACGCTCAGGCCACGGCTCAGCCAGCCGCTGAGCGGGATGGCGATCATCTCGGCCACCAGATAGGAGGTGGAGATCCAGGAGCTCTCGCTCAGGGTGGCCGACAGGGCCCCCTGAATGTCCTTCAGGGAGGCGTTGGTGATCTGGATGTCGAGGATGGCCATGAAGGCGCCGATGAGCCCCCCCATGACCGCGATCCAGTTGCGACGCGGGATGGGTTCCATCAGTGGGCGGCCACCATGGCTTCAGAGGCCTGGCGGTCCAGGTTCACCCCGCTGGCCGGGGCGGCGGGCTCAGTGCTCGCCAGCCGGTCCGGTGCGGCAGTGCGGGTGTCCACTATCACCTCGGTGGAGAGGCCCGGCCGCAACTTGCCCGCCAGCGGGCCCGGCTCGGGGATGCGGATCTTGACCGGGATCCGCTGCACTATCTTGGTGAAGTTGCCGGTGGCATTTTCGGGAGGCAGCAGGGCGAACTTGGCGCCGGTGGCGGGGGCCAGGCTGTCGATGATGCCCTCGACCGGTTGATCCGGGTAGGCATCCAGGATCACATCCACCCTCTGGCCCGGCTGCATGTGTTGCAACTGGGTCTCCTTGAAGTTCGCCTCGACCCAGACTTGCTGCAGCGGCACCAGGCTGGCGACCTGCATGCCGGACTGCACGTAGAGCCCTTCCCGCAGGCTGCGCTTGCCGATGATGCCGTCGGCCGGGGCCCGCAGCTCGGTGTAACCGAGTTCCAGTCTGGCCTGTTCCAGCTGAGCTTCACTCAGAGCCAGTCTGGCCAGATTCTGCTTGGCCTCCGCATCCAGCACCAGCAGGCGCTCACGGGCCGCCTGCAGGGCCGCCTTGGCCTCCTGCAGCAGGGCCTGATTGACGCGCAAACCGGCCTGCACCTCGTCCAGGTTGTCCTGGGAGCTGTAGTGGCGCTGATTGAGCTGGCCGACACGATGCACCTGCTGCTGGGAGCGCACCTGCTCGGCCTCGGCCGAGGCGACCTTGGCCTCGGCCTGACGGATCAGGCTCTGCTGCTGGGTGCGGGTGGCGGCCAGGTTCTCCGCCGTCGCCTGGTTGAGGTGCAGGTCGGCCTCGGCCTCGATCACCTTGGCTTTGTATTCCCGATCGTCCAGCCGGGCGATCAGCTGACCCGCCTTCACCTCCTGATTGTCGGTCACCAGCACCTGGCTGATGTAGCCGGGCAGCTTGGAGCCGATGCCGGTCACCTCGCTCTGCAGATAGGCGTTGTCGGTGCTCTCGAAGTAACGGGCGTGCAGATACCAGTAGCCGGCAAACAGCATGCCGAACAGGGCCAGCAGCAGGGCGGCCAGCAGGGGGATCTTCTTGTGTTGACTCATTGTGTGGGGTTTCCTGAACTGAGGGGCGCAGGCTAACATCGGCAGACTGTTTCGATTAGTATTGCTTTATGAGATATACAGTTGCACTGGTGAGACAATGGACCTAAATGCTGCCTTAATTCTGGTGCGCATCGTCGACAAGGGCTCCTTCACGGCGGCGGCCCGGGAGCTGGGCATGACCAAGGCGACGGTCAGCCGTCGCATCGCCGAGCTGGAGCAGCGGCTCGGCGTGCGCCTGCTCTATCGCTCCACCCGGCAGCTCACCCTGACCGAGGCGGGGGAGCAATACTACCTGCGCTGCAGCAAGGCGGTGGAGGAGCTGACCCAGGCCGAGCTGATGCTGAGCGCCAGCCAGCAGGAGGTGACCGGTACCCTCAAGCTGGCCGTGCCCATAGAGACGGGGCAGCTGGTGGTGGGCCGGCTGGTGGCCAACTTCCTGCAGGCCTATCCTGGCCTGCGAGTGGATCTGGAGCTGACCAACAGAGTCGTGGATCCCATCAACGAAGGGCTGGATGCCATAGTGCGGATCGGTGACATGAGCGACTCCAACCTGGCGGCACGGCGGCTGTGGAGCTCGGATCGCGTGCTCTGCGCCAGCCCGGCCTATCTGGCCAACAACCCGCCGATCACGCGGCCGGAGGATCTGTTGCTGCACGAGCGGGTGGCGGTCAGCAGCGGTTTTCTCTCCTCCCACTGGTGCTTCGAGGCCGAGGGGCGGGAGGTGTTGGTGGATCCGCGCTCCCGCTTCCAGGTCAACAACATCACCTGTGCCAGGGAGGCCGCCAAGGCCGGGCTGGGGATAGCCGCGCTGCCGGTCATGATCTGCCACGAGGAGCTGGCCAGCGGGGCCCTGGTGGCCCTGTTGCCGGGCTGGCAGCAGCCCAGGGTGCCCATCTATCTGCTGTTCCCGGAGCGGCGGCTGATGCCGAGCAAGTTGCGGGTCTTCATCGACTTTCTGGTCGAGAATGGGGCCGAGTACGGCATCGACAGCCTGCGGTGAAGGCGCACGAATGCACGGCTTCCCGCTGGCGGGGTTGGTGCGTGACGACGATGATATGAAGACGAGCCGTTGTGAGGACGAGACATGGAACAGTGGATTGACTTGTATCGGGCCTCCCATTCGCTGGAGGCCCGCGCCCTGAAATGATGGTGGCGCAGGCGCCGTCGGTGCATCGACAAGCGGTTGCGAGGAGAGGATATATGGAGCAGTGGATTAACTTGTATCGGGCCTCCCATTCGCTGGAGGCCCATGCCCTGAAAGGGGCGCTGGAGGTGGAAGGCGTGCGGGTGCGGCTCAGTGGGGAGGGTTTGTCGGGCGCGCTGGGGGAGCTGCCGGTGGATCTGCTGCAGGTCACCCTGCTGGTGCCTGCCGAGGATCGCAGCCGGGCGGGCAAGGTCATCGAGCGTTACCAGCAGCGCCAGGGCAATGGCTGGCTCTGTGGCCAGTGCGGGGAGGAGAACGGCGCCAACTTCGACATCTGCTGGCGCTGCCATCATGATCCGCACGATCACTGATCATTCGCATTCACCAGGGCCCGCCAGCGGGCCCTGATCCTGTCTTGCCTGCCTCAGCGCAGGGTGAAGTCGATATCCTCGCCGGCATTGGGATCGTGGTAGGTCGCCAGATCCAGCTCCCCTTCGCTGCGGGCGATCAGCACGGACACCAGAATATCCCCCGAGACGTTGACCGTGGTGCGGGCCATGTCGAGCAGGCGATCGATGCCGGCGATGAGCGCCACCCCTTCCAGCGGCAAGCCCACCGCGGTCAGGGTCAGGGTCAGCAACATGAGCCCGGTGCCCGGGGTGCCCGCTGTGCCTATGCTGGCCAGGGTCGCGATGCTGATGATGGTCAGGTAATCCACCAGGTGCAGATCCACGCCAAACGCCTGCGCCACGAACAGCGCCGTCACCCCTTGATAGAGCGCGGTGCCGTCCATGTTGATGGTGGCACCTATGGGCAGCACCTTGGCGGTGATGGCGGGGGAGACCCCGAGCCGGCGTTCGGCGCAGGCTAGGCTGACGGGCAGGGTCGTGCTGCTGGAGCTGCTGGTGAAGGCGATCGCCTGGGCATCGAGGATGCTTCTGAAGTAGTGCAGCGGATTGAGGCGGGCCAGCAGGATCAGCAGGCTGCTGTAGACGCCGAGCACGTGCAGCAGGCAGCCGAGGTAAACGGCCCCGATCACCTTGAGCAGCGGCAGCAGCAGATCCAGTCCGTACTTGCCGGTCATCCAGGCCATCAGGGCGCAGACGCCGTAAGGGGCCAGGGCCATCACCATCTGGGTCAGCTTGAACATGCCCTCCGCCAGGGCGGTGAAGAAGCGGATGGCGGGACGACCACGGCGGCCGGTGGCGTTGAGGGCGAGGGCGAGGGCCACCGCGAACACTATCACCTGCAGGATTTTGCCATCCACCATGGCTTGGATCGGGTTGCGTGGCACCAGATGGCTGAGCACGCTGGCCAGGGTCGGTTGCACCACCACACCGGTCCGCTCGTAAGGCCCCATATTGGCGCCCATGCCGGGCTCCAGCAGCCAGCCCATCATCAGTCCGATGCAGATGGCGATGGCGGTCGAGCACAGATAGAGGCCGATGGCCTTGCTGCCGATCCGATCCAGGGTCTTGCCCTTGAGCAGGGAGGTGAGGCCGGCGATGACGGAGCAGAAGATGAGGGGCACCATCAGCATCTGTATGGTGTTGACGAACAGGACGCCGATGGGCTTGAGCAGCAACGCCTGCTCGCTGAAGCCGAGCCCGAGCCCAATCCCGGTCAACATGCCGATCAGGGTCTTCAACCAGAGCGGGCGGCGGGTCCAGATCCGCCAGGGCTTGAGGGCCAATCCATGGAACAGCATGACGCCAATGTCCTTATTTTCTAACTGCGACGGCAAAAAGGGGCGCCAGTGTAGCCATCCCCTGTTCAGGTTGCCACTTTATCGACAAAGTGGCGCTCACGGCCAGCTCGGAGGTCGGGAAATCGGCACTTTATTGGCTTACATCAAGATAGGGGGGCCCGACTCGGGCTTTAATTGGCATCCTATATGATGATTACTGAGGTTTGAGATGTCTCAATCGATACACGGTCACGAAGTGATGGAGATGATGCTGGCGCAGGACGGCCAATTTACCCGGGCCAGCCTCAAGCAGGCGATCGACAGCCGCTTCGGCGCCGATGCCCGCTTTCACACCTGCAGCGCCAGCGAGATGGATGCCGAGGCGCTGATCGACTTCCTGGCCAAGCGCGGCAAGTTCATCGAATCCGGGCAGGGTTTCCAGACCCGGGCCGACAAGATCTGCCAGCACGGTTGATCCCCGCGGCGGGCACCGCCCTGGTGCTCGCCGAATCCCCTGCCCTTTGTTATATTTCGCCCTCTCTCCCCCCTGTTGAAGGCTTAGCCTGGGCGTTGTATGGATACTTTCTCCGCTGCCGTCATGTTGTTTCTGATCATGGATCCGCTGGGCAACCTGCCGGTCTTCCTCTCCATCCTGCGTCATGTCGATCCCAAGCGGCGACGCAAGGTGATGATCCGGGAGCTGCTGTTCTCCTTGGCCATCATGCTGGGCTTCCTGTTCGCCGGTCAGCAGATCCTGAGCTTCCTCAATCTGCGCCAGGAGGCGGTGAGCATAGCGGGGGGCATCATACTGTTCCTCATCGCCATCAAGATGATCTTCCCGACCCCGGGCGGGGTGACCGGGCTGGCGGCCGGGGAGGAGCCCTTCCTGGTGCCCATGGCCATCCCGATGATCGCGGGTCCCTCCATCCTGGCCTCTCTGCTGCTGCTGGCGAATCAGGAGCCGACCCGGATGGCGGACTGGTCCCTGGCCCTGTTGCTAGCCTGGGGCGCCAGCGCCGTGATCCTGATGTTCTACGAGGTGTTCAACAAGCTGCTGGGTGAGCGAGGACTCACCGCCGTGGAGCGGCTGATGGGCATGCTGCTGGTGATGATCTCGGTGCAGATGCTGCTCGACGGCGTGCACCATTATCTGGACGTGACCGGTCAGGGCTAAGCCGGCCGGAGCCTTGTCTCAGGGCTGACCGACGGCCGAGGTCTCCAGCTTGCTCAGGATGAGGGCGAGCAGGGTCTCCCGCAGCCAGCGGTGGCCCGGATCTTCCTCGTGACGCTGATGCCAGATCAGCAGGTGGGAGATGCTGTCCAGCGCGATGGGCAGCGCCAGCGGCACCAGCGGGTAGACCTGGGTCGCATGGCGGGCATAGAGCTTGGAGAGGGTCACTATCATGTCGGAGTGCATCCCCATCCGCAGCGCCGCTTCGAACGAGGGCACGGTCGCCTCTATCCGGCGATAGAGATCCTGCTCTGCCAGCTTGTGATCCAGCATCCAGCGATCCCGCCCCTCGCAATAGGTCTGCACATGGGGATAGGCCAGGTAGCGGGCGAGATCCCATTCGCGCTCGTGCAGCGCCGGATGATCCTGCTGCACCAGACAGGTGAGGCCATCGATGGCGAGCAGCCGCTGGCAGATGCTGCCGGGCAGGGTATCCAGCCGGTAGTCCGAGGTGATGCAGTTCTCCCGCACCGTGAAGGCGATGTCCACCTGGCCCTGGCTCATCGCGGTCAGGCTGTGCTCCGTCCACTCCTCGTAGCGCAAGCGGATGCCCGGTGCCTGGCGCTTGAGCTCGCTCAGGTAGAGGGGGGCGAACAGGGTGAAGGCGCTGTCCATGCTGGCGATGACGAACTCCCGCTCGGTGCTGGCCGGATCGAACGCCGGCGGCTGGATCAGGTTGTCCAGCGACAGCAGTATGGGTTGCAGCTGTTGTTGCAGGCCGAGGGCGCGCGGGGTGGGTTCCAGCCCATGGGCCGCACGCACGAACAGGGGGTCGTCGAAGGTTTCCCGCAGGCGGCCGAGGGCCTTGCTGACGGCCGACTGACTCAGGTGCAGTCGCCGCGCGGCCCGGCTGCCATTGCGCTCTTCCAGCAATACTTGCAGGATAATCAACAGATTAAGGTCTATGCGCCCGAGCTGTTCCAGCAGCATGATATGAATCCTCTTCAATTCTTAGATGAATTTATACCATTTGTTTTCATATCTTGGCGACCCTATGCTCGAGTCGTCTCTCGCCTGAGAGGGTGGCTGGTACAGGATGTAGCGGTTGAGGGGACAAGTAGCACAGACTCATACGGCGGCCAATGGCCGCCGTATTTTTTTGCGTGATTTATTTGCCAACTTGCACCTGCCTTGATTTTGCCCAACAATCGTTGCGCTTTCTTTTGATACAAACAATGGGTATCTATCAGTCAGGAGTATCCCGATGGGACTCGGTGGAATTCATATCTGGCATTTGTTGATCCTGCTCGTGGTCGTGGTCGTGGTGTTTGGCAGCAAACGCCTGGCCGGCGCCGGTGAGGATCTGGGCACCGCCATCAAGGACTTTCGTAAAGCCTTGCGTGACGATGAAGTAAAGCCGAAATAAGTGGGAGTTGAGTGATGTCTGTAGACGAGAAAGTCGAATTGAATGAAACCTGCGACAGCTGCGGCTGTTTCGCCGAGATTGGCACCATCATAGGTGAAGGCGACGATGTGATGGAGCTGGTGATCGAGGCCGCGGCCGAAGCCGATGCCCGCGCCAAGCTGGCGGCCTATGAGGCGCTGGCCAAGCAGGTCACCGCCGAGGCCGAGATCAGCAGCGAGCTGAGCCAGGGCGCCGATGGCGTGATCCTGAAAGCCCGCCTGCAATTCACCTGCACCGCCGAGAAGCTGATTTTCGAGATGCGTGCCCGCTCAATCTGAGCCCCCTGAGGATACGGCAGGCCTGCCTGCCGTATTGAGCCTCCAGCCACAGTTCCCCGTTCTATAGTGAGTTATCTCCAGATGACTCAGCCCGATACGAGTCGGCCAATGGCAGGCGACGGCATGATGCAGTGGCGAGGGCGCTCTGCCCTGTCCCTCCTATCCCATAACGAAGCATCCTGCCGACGAACCGCCGGGCGCGAGCCGGTCAACCTGCAGGCGACAACATGCTGACGCAGCGATGGCGCCCTGCGCTGAGCCCCGGGTTCCGGAGCGAGTTATCCTGCCAAGGCACAGCCTGCCGTGGACTGACCAACGGCAGGCGATGGCGTGATGATGCGACGATGGACCCAGCCCTGAGCCCCGGGTTTTATTGTTAATCATCCTGCCAAGAAACAGTCCGGCGCGAGTCGGCCAACGGAAGGCGACGACATGATGACGCGGCGATGGATCTGGGGCCTGCTGGCCCTCTGGTGTCTTCCCCTGCTGGCGGCCGATCTCAAGCCGCAGCTCTTGCCCCAACCCGGGGATCTCGAACACATACTGCAAAAGAAAGAACTCAGGGCCCTGGTGGTCTATGAGCGGGGCTTCTTCTTCTTCGACAAGGGCGCCCAGTACGGCATCCTGGTCAATCAGCTGCAGGGCTTCGAGCGCTGGCTGAACCAGCGTTATCTCGCCAAGGATAAGCTCAAGCTCAAGATCATCTACATCCCGGTGCGCCAGGACAAGCTGCTGGATTACCTCGCCGAGGGGCGCGGCGATCTGGTGGCGGCCACCATGACGGTGACGCCGACCCGGCGCGAGCAGGTGACCTTCTCCCGCCCGCTCATCTCGCCCATCGAGGAGTGGGTGGTGAGCCAGCGCGATCTGCCAGGCTTCAACCGCATCACCCAGCTGTCGGGCCGGCGGATCTGGGTACGTGCCAGCTCCAGCTACTACGAGAGCCTGCACCAGCTCAACTGGCTGTTCCGCGAGCTGGGGCTGCCCCCCGTCTACATAGAGACGGTGCCGGAATACCTGCAGGATGGGGATCTGCTGGAGATGGTGGCGGCCGGCATCATACCGCTGACCGTCACCGACAGCTTCAAGGGGCGGATCTGGCTCGGCATGATAGGCGGGCTCAAGGCCCACAAGCTGATCCCGTTGCGGGACAAGGGGCGCAGCGCCTGGGCCCTGCGCAACAACAGCCCCGAGCTGCTCAAGGCGGTGAATGCCTATATCTCGGAGTCAAGCAAACGCACCCTCTTCAGCGACATGACCCTGCGCCGCCTGCTGGCGCAGAGTGACCAGATGAGCAACATCTTGGCGCCGGATCCCATGGGCCGGCTGTCGACCATCCGCAAGGTGCTGGAGACGCAGGCGGACAAATACCAGCTGGACTGGCTGATGCTGGCGGCGCTGGCGTACAAGGAGTCGGGGCTCAATCCCAATGTCCGCTCCAATCGGGGGGCGGTCGGCATCATGCAGCTGCTGCCGAGCACAGGTGGCGAGGTGGGGATCCGCGGTGCCCGGCTCACCAGCCTGGAGGGCAACGTGGAGGCGGCCTGCCGTTACATGCGGCTGATCCTCGACACCTACTTCAACGATCCCGGGATGGATCGGCTCAACCGCCACCTGTTCGCGCTGGCGGCCTACAACGCGGGCCCCAACCGGGTGCAGGCGCTGCAGGCCAAGGCCAGGGCCAGGGGGCTGGATCCGAATGTCTGGTTCGGCAATGTGGAACAGCTGGTGGCCAACGAGGTCGGCCAGGGGCCCATCAACTACGTCGGCACCATCTACAAATATTACGTGGCCTATCGCTTCAGCCTGCCCCAGCTGGAGGGCAAGTCCGACGCCATAGAGGCGGCCCAGCCCTGAGCACTCAGCACCGCTCGGGGGCGCGCTCCTGGACGCTGGCGGCCTCCCAGCCCTGGTCCCGGTGCAGCATGTACCAGGGGGATGGTTGTCCGGCCGGGATGGGATCCGGTTGGCTGGCTTGCGGCCTATGGCCGAGGGAGGGGCGGTCACAGAGTTCCATGCGCAACTCCTTGATTCGTTGCGATCAGGGCGGTTGCCTGGGTTATGCCATGGCCAGATGACAAGGAGATGACCCTGATCCCCGCCGAATTCGCCCTGCTCGACGATCCTGGTGCGGCCCTGAAGGCGCGCTGCCAGCTGATCCGCGCGGCCCGCAGCAGGATCCAGGCCCAGTATTACAGCTGGGAGGAGGACGGCAGCGGCAAGCTGTTGCTGTCCGAGTTGTTGCACGCGGCCCGGCGCGGGGTCCGGGTCCAGCTGCTTATCGACGATCTCTATGCCGGCGACAACCGCTTCCTGGAGATGGTGGCGCATCAGCCCGGCATCGAGGTGCGGCTGTTCAATCCGTTCTGGCTCAGGGGCTGGCGCCGGCTGACCCTGCTGTTGGAGGGGCTGCTCAGCTTCAGACGCATCAACCACCGCATGCACAACAAGCTGCTGCTGGTGGATGGCTGCCAGATGGTGATAGGTGGCCGCAACATCGGTGATCGCTACTTCGGGCTGGGGGCGTCGCCTCACTTCGTCGATCTGGATCTGCTCTGTCGGGGCCCCCTCTGCCGGCAGGCCGGGCAGGGCTTCGGGCTGTTCTGGCACAGTCGCTGGAGCCACCCCATCCGGCGCCTGTTGCGCCGCGCCCTGCTGCCCGCCGAGATAGAGGCGGTGAACGACTTCCTGCTCACCCTGACCGAGCCGGCGGTGGCCGCCGTCTACGATCTGCCCGCCAGCCTGTTTGATGAAGAGCCTGTCCCCCTGCGCTGGCATCCGGGGCAGGGGGAGTGCTGGTTCGATCGGCCCGGCAAGGGGCTGGTCTCCCGGCCGACCACGGCGCCCCTGTTGGGGCGCAAGCTGGCCGGCAACCTGGGCACCCTGCGGTTGGTGAGCCCTTACCTGATCCTGACGCGCGGGCTGCGTCGTCAGCTCAAGCGGCAACGCCAGGCGGGGGTGGCGATAGAGATACTGACCAACTCCCTGGCCAGCACCGATGTGCCGCTGGTGTACGGCGCCTACCGGCGTCACCGCCCCTGGCTGGTGCGGCAGGGGATAGCGCTGGCCGAGCTGGAGAGCGAGGCGCTCAGCCTGCATGCCAAGCTGATCCTGATGGGCGACGAAGAGGCGCTGCTCGGCAGCTTCAATCTGGATCCCCGCTCCCTGCTGCTCAACACCGAGCTGATGCTGCATCTGCGCTGCCCCGCGCTCTGTGCCGAGCTGCAACAGTGGCTGGCAGGGTGGCAACAGGCAGCGGTCCAGCCGGTGTCGACGCCCCCCTCGGCGCTGCGGCGCCTGCTGGCCCGGTTGAGCGACTGGTTGCCGCTGCACCCCTGGCTGTGACGGGGTCCGTTTGTGCGAGATCTCGCAAAGCCTTGTGCGCCTTCGAGGATAGCCTTTGCCATCCAACGCCGGATTTCGATTTTATCGTATTGTTTTTAATCACTTTCTATCTTGATGTGAATCGAGCTGGCTCCATGCTGTTTGCATACAAGTTCGTATAAAACGGTTTTTTATTTTATTTAACTGCGTAGTATTTCAGTTGCAAGGACAAACACGGCGGCTGGTCCGTCGTGCGGGAGAGGGTGATGAGGGAATTGGTCGGCCGGATTGCTCTGGCAGACAACCACTTCGGCTCGGGAGCGGAAACCCGTGAAGTGGAATCACTACCCGTTATTGCCGGATCCCAATATGGAACATGCTATTTGCGAGGGGGTGACATGCGAATGTCGCCCCATTTTTTATGTCGAAAGGTCGCCTGGCGCTCATGAAAAGACCGCCAGCGGGCGGTCTTGGGCAATCAGGTCTGTCGGTCAGCCGCCTCAGGCGATGCCGGCCAGCAGGCGACTCCAGTTGCGTTTGCCGGCGAGGAAGCCATCCCGCAGGTTGCGATACTCCAGCTGCAGCTTGAATCTATCGTAGCGGGCCAGCGCCTTGCGCTTGCGCTGCTCCAGCAGCAGCTTGCGGCTGGCGTAGTAGTGCTGGAGCTGCAGACTCAGCTTGTCGTACTCCTCTTGCAGCAGTGCCTGCCACAGCTCCCTATCCTCTTCCTTGCGCAGCTTCGCCTGGGCGCGCTTGAGCTGCATCTCCAGCCTGGCCAGCTCGATCCGCTCCTCCGGGCAGGCGCGCAGATCCCTGGCCAACCCGCACCAGGCGGCGCAGCGGATCAGCCACTTGGTCGGATCGAACTGCCACCAGTGGATGCCGTTGCGGTAGTCGTTCTCGAACAGGTGATGGAAGTTGTGATAGCCCTCGCCGAAGGTGAAGAAGGCCAGGATGCCGTTGTCCCGTGCGCTGTTGCGATCGGTGAAGGGCTGGCTGCCCCAGATGTGGGCAAGGGAGTTGATGAAGAAGGTGGTGTGGTGAGTCATCACCATGCGCAGCGCCCCCGCCAGCAGCAGCATGCCGAGCAGATCGCCGTGGATGAGGCCGAGCAGCAGCGGGATGCCGATGTTGGTGCCGAGCGTCAGTGCCAGATAATGCTTGTGCTGGAAGGCGACCACAGGGTTGTTCTGCAGATCCCGCACATTGCTGTAGTCGTGGTAGGTCTCACGCTGGTATTCCCGCAGCATCCAGCCGATGTGGGAGTACCAGAAGCCGCGGCCCGCGCTGTAGGGATCCTTCTGGTTGTCATCCACGTGGCGATGGTGGCGGCGGTGATCGGACGACCAGTGCAGCGCCGAGTTTTGCAGGGCGAGGGCGCCGCCGATGGCGAAGATCCATTGCAGGGCAGGGTGTGCCTTGTAGGCCTTGTGTGACCAGAGCCGGTGATAGCCGGCGGTGATGGAGATGCCGCAATAGCAGAACAGCAGCAGGAAGCAGAGCCACTGCCAGAGGTCGTAGCCGTGGCTCAGTCCGTACCAGGGTACCGCAATCAGTGCGGTCAGCCCGGAGAGGGCGAACAGCAGGGTGTTGGTCATGATGATCGGGGGGCGGTCCATTTCACTCGGCTCCTTTCAGCGAACAGCTGTTCACTATTCTCCACCGGGCCGGAATGGGGGTCAATGGTAAAAAAGTCGGCAACAAACCTGATCCAGCCCCCGCCTTCGGGTTATCATCTGGCCTCGCTAATCTCAAGGTGACGGTTTTCGTGGGTATTCGCGCGCAACAGAAAGAAAAAACCCGGCGTACGCTGATCGAGGCGGCGTTCAGTCAACTCTGTGCCAACCGCAGCTTCTCTAACCTCAGCCTGCGGGAAGTGGCCAGGGAGGCGGGCATAGCGCCGACCTCCTTCTACCGTCATTTTCGCGACATGGAGGAGCTGGGGCTGACCCTGGTGGACGAGGGTGGCCTGACCCTGCGCCAGCTGATGCGCCAGGCGCGCCAGCGCATCGCCGGTGGCGGCAGCGTCATCAGCACCTCGGTGCAGACCTTCATGGAATTCGTCGAAAACAACCCGAATATCTTCCGTCTGCTGTTGCGTGAGCGCTCCGGTACCTCGGCGGCTTTCCGCCAGGCGGTGGCGCGCGAGATCCAGCATTTCATCGCCGAGCTGACCGATTATCTGGAGGCGACCACGGAGGCGCCGCGGGAGGAGGCCTACATTCAGGCCGAGGCCATGGTGACCATCGTCTTCAGCGCCGGTGCCGACGCCCTCGACATGACCACGGAAGAGTGCCGGGCGCTGTCCGATCGCACCATCAGCCAGCTGCGGATGATCGCCATGGGCGCCGAGGTCCAGAATCGCAAGCGCCGCGAACCCCTCTCTTAAGTTAAGGATGGACAGTCTCATGCGTGAACCGAACGCGATCCCGAAGAAACCCCTGCTGCTGGCCTTGCTCATCGGCATCTGCGGGGATGCCTTCCTGTCGGTGCTGACCGCATCGGCCGTGCCCTTCTCCTTCTTCCCCCTGATCGCCCTGCTGCTGGCGGCCTACCAGCTCTATCAGCTCTATCGCCACCAGCCCATGGTCGGCAACACCCCCAGCTGCATCCTGCTCTGCTTTTTCATCGGGGTGTTCGGCCACTCGGCGCTGATCAAGGTGCAGTACCCTGAGCTTGGCAGCAATTTCTTCTCGCTGATCGCCATGCTGCTGTTGCTCGCCGTGCTCTCCATCAGGCTCGGGATCAGCGTGGGGAAAAAAGTGAAGGAGTGACGAGTCACTCCTTCAGGGTCGGTTGCGAGGGGAGAGGCTAGTCTTCCCGAGGCGGCGTCCCGCCCTTCTGCCTGGCGTCTATGATAGCCTGCAGCTTGGCGCGGATCTCCATCATGCCGAACACGCCGAAGATCAGCACCTGGGTGAACTCGAGGCGGCTGACCGCGAAGTAGGGCTTGCAGGCGGCCTTGATCAGGCTGGCCTGCACCCAGTGCATCAGGATCACGATCACACCGCAGACCGGCAGAAAACCGTTCAACTTGCCCGGCAGTGTACCCGCCAGCGCGAGCACCACCCCTAGCCAGAAGAACAGCAGCAATCCCATCGCCACCAGATTAAAGAAGCGCTTCATTGTTCATCTCCCGCACATAGAGTTGATAGCAGACCTGACCGGCCTGCTTGTCCTTGAGTAGTTGCCAGCTGGCAGGCAGAGCCAGGTCGCCCATCTCCTTTTCCCGTTCAAGATAGATGAGCGCATCCGCTGCCAGCCAGCCACGCTGCTCCAGTAGCTCGCACACCTGGGGCAACAGTTCGCGCCGAAACGGCGGATCGAGGAACACCAGATCGAAGGGGGTCACCGGGCCTTGCAGCCAGCTGACCGCATCGGCCTGGATCACCTTGCCCTGCTGACTGCCCAGGGCGGCCAGGTTCTTCCTGAGCTGATCGGCTGCGCCCTTGTCCATTTCGATCAGCGTCACCTGCTCGGCATAGCGCGACAGCGCCTCCAGTCCCAGGCCACCGCTGCCGGCAAACAGATCGAGGCAACGGGTGCCACGGACATGGGGCGCCAGCCAGTTGAAGATGGTCTCCTTGACGCGATCCGTGGTGGGTCTGAGTCCTTCCACATCCCTGACCGGCAATTTTCGACCCTTCCACTGGCCGCTGATGATTCTTACAAAGCCCGCTTTTCCCTGCGGAACCGGGCTTTTATGGGGGCTGCTAGGGCTGGATTTCACTCTGGGCATCGCGTTTCGTCGTCAGAAAATAAAGTGTTAGTATAAGGCGGTTCATTTTTATGCCGACCCACCGAGGGACGGCTATCTTAGCAGTCAGCCAACGAAGTGAGTATTTTTTAGATGGCAAAAGGTTTGTTTTCCTGGCTGGGTTTCGGCCGCAAGAAAGAAGAGGCTGAGGCCGTCCAATCACAGGCCCCCGCAGCCACCCCGGCTGTCGCCGAGCCCGAGGCCACTGCTGCCCCCGCTCCCGTCGCTGATATTCCCCTGACCGAGGCCCCTGCTGCACAGCACGAGGCGCCGCTGGCGACGCCCGACGAAGGCCCGCTGGTGGTGGAGGAGCCTGCCTCCGAACTCGAGCCCGTCATCGTCAATGAGGCGCTGATCGCCGAGGCTCAGGCCGAGGAAGCCGCTCGTATCGCCGCCGAGGTCCAGGCCGCGGAAGAAGCTCGCATCGCCGCCGAGGCTCAGGCCGCGGGAGCCGCGCGTGTTGTCGCCGAGGCGCAGGCCGCAGAAGCCGCGCGTATCGCCGCCGAGGCTCAGGCCGCGGAAGCCGCACGCATCGTTGCCGAGGCTCAGGCCGCGGAAGAAGCTCGTATTGCCGCCGAGGTCCAGGCCGCGGAAGCCGCACGTATCGCTGCCGAGGCGCAGGCCGCGGAAGCCGCACGCATCGCCGCCGAGGCAGAGGCCGCAGAAGCTGCTCGTATTGCTGCTGAGGCGCAGGCTGCCGAAGCCGCTCGCGTTGCCGCCGAGGTACAGGCTGCCGAAGCCGCCCGCGTTGCCGCCGAGGCTCAGGCCGCAGAAGCCGCGCGCATCGTTGCGGAGGCCGATGCCGCCGCCCTGGCCAGCTTGCCGCTGGCCGCCAAGGTTGACGACGACACCCAGGACAAGCCGCAGCGGGAGGGCTTCTTCGCTCGCCTCAAGCGCAGCCTGGTGCGCACCAGAGAAAACATAGGGTCCGGCTTCTTCGGCCTGTTCCGTGGCAAGAAAATCGATGATGAGCTGTTCGAGGAGCTGGAGACCCAGCTGCTGACGGCGGATCTCGGCGTAGACACCACCAGCCGCATCATCGAGGGGCTGATCCAGCACGCGGATCGCAAGCAGCTCAAGGATGCCGAGGCGCTCTATGGCCTGCTCAAGCAGGACATGGGCGCCATGCTGGCCCAGGTCGAGAAGCCGCTGGTGATCGACACCAGCAAGAAGCCCTACGTGATCCTGATGATCGGCGTCAACGGAGTGGGCAAGACCACCACCATCGGCAAGCTGGCCAAGCAGTTCCAGGCCGAGGGCAAGAGCGTCATGCTGGCCGCCGGTGATACCTTCCGTGCCGCCGCGGTCGAGCAGCTGCAGGTGTGGGGCCAGCGCAACAAGATCCCGGTGATCGCCCAGCATACCGGCGCCGACTCCGCCTCCGTCATCTATGATGCCATCGAGGCCGCCCGTTCACGGGGCGCCGACGTGCTGATCGCCGATACCGCCGGCCGCCTGCAAAACAAGAGCAACCTGATGGAAGAGCTCAAGAAGGTGGTGCGGGTGATGAAGAAGCTGGATGAAGAGGCACCTCACGAGATCATGTTGACCCTGGATGCGGGCACCGGCCAGAACGCCCTGAGCCAGGCCAAGCTGTTCAGCGAGGCGGTGGGCCTGACCGGCATCACCCTGACCAAGCTCGATGGCACCGCCAAGGGCGGCGTCATCTTCGCGGTGGCCGACAAGTTCCAGATCCCGATCCGTTACATCGGGGTGGGTGAGGGGATAGACGATCTGCGTCCCTTCGTCGCCAACGACTTTATCGAGGCACTGTTCAGTCGCGATGAATAAGCGCCACTCGCCCCGACCCAGGTCGGGGCTTGTCAATGTCAGGGATCCGTTATGATTCGTTTCGATAAGGTCAGCAAGGTATACAGCGGTGGCCACCAGGCGCTGCAGAAGGTCAGCTTCCACCTGCGCAAGGGGGAGATGGCCTTCCTGACCGGCCACTCGGGGGCGGGCAAGAGTACCCTCTTGAAGCTCATCAGCGTGATGGAGCGGCCGACCGACGGCCGCGTCTTCTTCCACGGTGACGACGTCAGTCAGATCAAGCGGGGCCAGATCCCCTATGTGCGCCGCCAGATCGGCATGATCTTCCAGGATCACCGGCTGCTGATGGACAGAACCGTGTTCGACAACGTGGCGCTGCCGCTGGTGATCGATGGCTATAGCCACGGTGACATCAACAAGCGGGTCGCGGCGGCGCTGGACAAGGTGGGGTTGCTCGGCAAGGAGCGCTACCAGCCACGCATGCTGTCCGGTGGTGAACAGCAGCGGGTCGGCATCGCCCGCGCCATCGTCAACAAGCCGCCGCTGCTGCTGGCGGATGAGCCGACCGGCAACCTGGATCCCCAGCTCTCCATGGACATCATGCGGCTGTTCGAGGAGTTCAACCGCTTCGGGGTCTCGGTGCTGATCGCAACCCACGATCTCGGGCTCATCGCCCGCATGCGTTACCGCACTCTGACCCTCAAGGCGGGTCGCATGTATTCGCAAGAGCAGGAGGAGAGCTGATGGCCATCGTTCGTCATAAACAACCTTTGCTCCGGCGGCTGGGCATGTACTGGGTGGATCACGCCCGCCAGGCCTTCTCCAGCATGGGCGAGCTGTGGCGCAATCCGCTCGCCTCCCTGATGACGCTGGCGGTGCTCGGCGTCAGTCTGGCGCTGCCCTCCTGCTTCCATGTGCTGCTGAAGAACGCCGAGGTGGTGGAAGGCAGCTGGCAGACCAGCTCCCAGATCTCCCTCTATCTGCGCAAGGACCTGCCCGAGCAGAGCATCCTCGATATGAAGCAGCGGATCCTGCTCTATCCCGAGGTGGAGTCCGTCACTTACATGAGCCGGGACGAGGCGCTGAAGGAGTTTCGAGAGATCTCCGGCTTCGGCGATGCGCTCGACTACCTCGACAGCAATCCGCTGCCGCCGGTGCTGAGCGTGATCCCGGATCCCCGCTGGCAGAACCCGGAAGGGGCCGCCGAGCTGCTCGCCAAGCTGGAGAATGAGCCAGGCGTCGAGCAGGGCAAGCTGGATCTGCAGTGGCTGACCCGGCTGCAGGGCATCATGAACCTGCTGCGCCACACCATCACGGGTATAGCGGTGTTGTTGCTCTCCGCGGTGCTGCTGATCGTCGGCAACACCCTGCGCCTGAACATCCTCAACCAGCGCTCCGAAATCGAGGTGCTCAAGCTGGTGGGGGCGACCGATGCGTTTATCCATCGTCCCTTCCTGTACACCGGCATCTGGTTCGGGGTCATCGGCGGCATGCTGGCCTGGTGGCTGACCGAGGTGATGGTGATCTGGAGCGAGGGGGTGGTGAAGGAGCTGGCCGGGCTTTACAACAGCAACTTCCGGCTGGTGGGGATGGGGGCGGTCGATGGCTTCAATCTGATACTGCTCGGCGCCTTGCTGGGGCTGATTGCATCCTGGTTTTCGGTGCACAGACACATTCGCGACATAGAACCGTCCTGATTAATTTGCCATCACCGCAAAGCACTGGATTTTGAGAACTGGATCAAGTAAAAGAATGGCCCGTTTCTGGCACAGCTCCAGTTCAGGGAGTAATCTGAACGATACTGCTCCGCAGGCGTCGCTGGATCCTGGGAAGGATCTTGGGAACCTTCTGATTTATAAGCAGTCTATTTAATGCGACAGAATGTATACGGGTGTGGCCCCTCTGCCTTGCTCGTCTGACTTGGCAAGCATGTGAAGGTTGCGAGCTCCGCAACAATGGACTTAGCATGCTACTTTTCAGGGGTCCTTCACTGTGACCCCTTTTTTTTGACTGTTCATTTATGATTCATCCAGTCGACTTAAGATAAGCCGGGTTCACGCCGGGGTTGTTTGATGCGGCCCGCAGAACGGCATGCGGTCAGTAGACAGACCCTCTCAGGGTGTTAGACTGATTCGATTGAAAAGTAAGAGGTAGAACATGGGAACTTCATTGCAACGCACTATGGCCCTGATTCCGCAAGGTAGTCTGGAAGGCTATATCCAGGCAGTAAACTCTATTCCGGTGCTGAGCGCAGAGGAAGAGCGTGAGCTGGCGACGCGTTTGCAGCAGGATGGCGATCTCGAGGCTGCCCGTCAGCTGGTCATGTCTCACCTGCGTTTTGTCGTTCACGTGGCCAAGAGCTACGCCGGCTATGGCCTGCCCCAGGCCGATCTGGTCCAGGAGGGCAACATCGGCCTGATGAAGGCGGTCAAGCGCTTCGACCCGAGTGTCGGGGTGCGACTGGTCTCCTTCGCCGTGCACTGGATCAAGGCCGAGATCCACGAATATGTCCTGCGCAACTGGCGCATGGTCAAGGTGGCGACCACCAAGGCGCAGCGCAAGCTGTTCTTCAACCTGCGTAAATCCAAGAAGCGTCTTGGCTGGTTCAGCCATGACGAGGTGCAGGCCGTCGCCGCCGATCTGGGGGTCTCCCCGACCGATGTGACCGAGATGGAAGCACGGATGAGCAACTACGATCAGGCCTTCGATCTGGTCGGTGATGATGAAGACGAGGGTGGCTTCGCCCCGGTGCACTATCTGGAAGACAAGTCTTCCGATCTGGCCGCCACCATCGAGAACGACAACTGGGACAGCTATGCCTCCCGCCGTCTGAGCGCGGCCCTGGCTACCCTGGACGAGCGCAGCCAGCACATCATCCGCGCCCGCTGGCTGGATGAGGAGAGCAAGACCACCCTGCAGGAGCTGGCCGATACCTATGGTGTCTCCGCCGAGCGGGTGCGTCAGCTCGAGAAGAACGCGCTCAAGAAGCTGAAAGACGCCATGGATGCCTGAGGGCATACTCCAGTAACAAGCAGGGCCTGATGGCCCTGTTTTTGTTTCGCGACTATCTGGTGTTACCCCTTGCCTCCGATACCATCGAATATGGTATGTTGCCGCCACTCACATCTAGGGAGAGCAGATAGTGAAACTGTTGAACGACCTGTTTACCAAAAACCGCGAGTGGGCGGAACGGCTCAAGGCCGAAGATCCCGAGTTCTTCGCCACCCTCTCCGCCCAGCAGGCGCCCGAATATCTCTGGATCGGCTGCTCCGACAGCCGGGTGCCCGCCAACCAGCTGATGGGCCTGCTGCCGGGGGACGTCTTCGTCCACCGCAACGTCGCCAACCTGGTGGTGCACACCGACTTCAACTGCCTCTCGGTGCTGCAATACGCGGTCGAGGTGCTCAAGGTGAAGCACATCATCGTCTGTGGCCACTACGGCTGCGGTGGCGTGCGGGCGGCCATGAAGAACGAGGAGCTGGGGCTCATCGACAACTGGCTGCGCAACATCAAGGATGTCTACTTCAAGTATCGTGACGAGCTCGATGCCATCGAAGATGAGCACGAGCGCCACGACTACCTGTGCGAGCTGAACGTGGCCGAGCAGGTGGCCAACGTCTGCCATACCACCATCATCCAGAACGCCTGGCGCAAGGGTCAGGAGCTGGCGGTGCATGGCTGGATCTACGGCATCAAGGACGGCTTGCTGCACGATCTGGATCTCTGCGTCAGCGGTCCCGAGCAGATCCCGGATGTCTACCGCGCCTGGCCGGACATGCGTCCGCCCCATCGCCGCCGCTGAGGAGCCTGCCATTGGCCCCCGCCCTCTACCTTCAGATCAAGCAACACATCCTCGATGGTATCCGCGAACGCCACTATCAGGCGGGGGACAGGATCCCGACCGAGGCGGCCCTGTGCGACCAGTTTGCCGTGAGCCGGATGACGGTCAACAAGGCGCTGCGGGAGCTGGTGGCCGAAGGCTGGCTGGTGCGCACCGCGGGCTCCGGCAGCTTCGTGGCGGACCGGCGGGCCGAGTCGCCGCTGCTGGCCATTCGCAACATCGCCGACGAGATCCGCGAGCGTGGCAGTCAGTACAGCGCCAGGGTCATCCGCCTGCAGCGGCAGGCCGCCGACGAGAAGGTGGCGGTGCGGCTCGGGCTGCGGGTGGGGGCGCCCACCTTCCACAGCCTCATCGTCCACGAGGCCGATGGGGAGCCGCTGCAGCTGGAGGAGCGCTTCGTCGATGCCGAGCGCCTGCCGGGCTATGGCGAGCAGGACTTCACCCAACAGACGCCGAACAGCTATCTGATGGAGGTCTGCCCGCTCTCCGAGATGGAACACGTGGTGGAGGCCGTGCTGCCGAGCGCCGGTGAGGCCGGGCTGCTGCAGGTGCGGGTCGATACCCCCTGCCTGCTGCTGCATCGCCGTACCTGGTCGGATGGCTATCTGGTTTCCTACGCCAGGCTGCTCTCGCCCGGCTCCCGCTACAAGCTGAGCTCCAAGACCCGCCTCATCTGATTGTATATACATATCTTGTTTGCGGAGCCCACCCTTAGGTGGGCTTTTTTGTGCCTAAACTCTAATGAAATGGCTGTTATCAAGATGTGAATTAGATCCTATCTTTCTCGCCAGAGATCGGATATAAATTATTGTATATACATTTTGAGGTCGGTATGAACAAGGAACTGTTGAACTGCGAGCGGGTCTGGCTCAACGTGACACCCGCCACCCTGCGCCCCGATCTGGCCGACTACGGTCTGCTGGAACCCCACGCCCTCGGTGTCCACGAAGGCAAGATCCACGCCCTGGTGCCCATGCAGGATCTCAAGGGGCCGCACCCCGCCCACTTGCGCGACATGAAGGGCCGGCTGGTGACACCCGGCCTCATCGATTGCCACACCCACCTCATCTTCGCCGGCAGCCGTGCCGAGGAGTTCGAACTGCGTCAGCGGGGCGTGCCTTACGCCGAGATCGCCCGCAAGGGCGGCGGCATCCTCAGCACTGTGCGCGCCACCCGCGCCGCCAGCGAGGATCAGCTCTATGAACTGGCGGTGCCGAGGATCAGGTCCCTGATCCGGGAGGGGGTCACCACGGTCGAGATCAAGTCCGGCTACGGCCTCACCCTGGCGGATGAGCTCAAGATGCTGCGGGTCGCCCGCCGACTGGGGGAGGCGCTGCCTATCCGGGTCAAGACCACCTTGCTGGCCGCCCATGCGGTGCCGCCCGAATACCGCGACGATCCTGACTCCTGGGTCGAGACCATCTGCCAGGAGATCATCCCGGCCGCCGCTGAGGCGGGTCTGGCGGATGCGGTTGACGTCTTCTGCGAGCACATCGGCTTCTCGCTGGCCCAGACCGAGCAGGTCTATCTGGCGGCGGATCAATACGGCCTGGCGGTGAAGGGCCACATGGATCAGCTCTCCAACCTGGGGGGCAGCACCCTGGCCGCCCACTTCGGCGCGCTCTCGGTGGATCACCTCGAGCACCTGGACGCCGCCGGGATCCAGGCCCTGGCCCACCGCGGCGTGGTTGCCACCCTGCTGCCCACCGCCTTCTACTTCCTGAAAGAGACCAAGTTGCCGCCGGTCGAGGCGCTGCGCCGCGCCGGGGTGCCCATGGCGGTCTCCTCCGACATCAATCCGGGCACGGCCCCCATCGTCTCCCTGCGCATGGCCATGAACATGGCCTGCACCCTGTTCGGCCTGACGCCGGTGGAGGCCATGGCCGGGGTGACCCGCCACGCCGCCCGCGCCCTGGGCGAGCAGGAGCGATTGGGGCAACTGCGAGTGGGCATGCAGGCCGACTTCCTGATCTGGAACTGTGCCCACCCGGCCGAGCTCAGCTACCTCATCGGCGTCGATCAGCTGGTGAGCCGGGTACTGAATGGCGAGGAGACGCTCCATGGCTGAGTTGAATGGCATTGACATGACGGTCTGGCAGGGGCGCCGGGATCCGGAAGATGGTGAACTGGCCCTGCGCTGGCACGACCGCGTCCAGCCTTGGCAAACGGATGCCGCGCCCGGCGTGGCCCTGGTGGGCTTCGCCTGCGACGAGGGGGTGCGCCGCAACAAGGGGCGAGTGGGGGCCGCGAGCGCGCCGCACGCCATTCGCAAGCTGCTGGCCAACACCGCCTGGCATCTGGGGCGGCCGGTCTACGACGGCGGTGATGTGGCCTGTGATGACGGCGATCTCGATGCCGCCCACAACCGCCTGGCCGAGCGAGTCGCGAGCCTGCTGGCCGAGGGGCACTTCCCGCTGGTGCTGGGCGGGGGCCACGAGGTGGCCTTCGGCAGTTGGAGCGGCCTCAACCGTCATCTGGCGGGCAAGGGCCGGGTCGGCATCATCAACCTGGATGCTCACTTCGACCTGCGGATGAAGCAGGAGCAGGCGAGCTCCGGCACCCCCTTCTTCCAGATCGCCGAGCAGTGCGCCGCCCAGGGTAGCCCCTTCCACTACGCCTGCCTCGGGGTGGCCGAGACGGCCAACACCCAGGCCCTGTTCGCCCGCGCCGATGGGTTGGGGGTCTGGTATGAGCTGGACGAGGCCATGACCCAGCGCGAGCTGCCCGAGCTGCTGAACGGCCTGGATGCCTTCATCGCCCGCTGCGATCACCTCTATCTGACCATAGATCTGGACGTGTTGCCCGCAGCCGTCATGCCGGGGGTGAGCGCCCCCGCCGCCCGCGGCGTCGAGCTGGCCGTCATCGAACCCCTGATCGCCCATATCCGGGCCAGCGGCAAGCTCAGGCTCGCCGATCTGGCCGAGTACAACCCGAGTCTGGATCAGGATCAGCGCAGTGCCCGCGTGGCCGCCCGCCTGATCCATCAACTCACCAAGTAGCCAGCCGACTCGCCGGGTGCCAGGAGCGCCCATGATGGCGGCGACATTGATAAAACAAGGAGTGTGTATGTCTGAGCAACACCAGGATCCCCGTCAGGACCCGAGCAGGATCATCCGTGCCCCCCGTGGCACGACGCTGACCGCCAAGAACTGGCTCACCGAGGCGCCGCTGCGGATGCTGATGAACAATCTGGATCCGGAAGTGGCCGAGCATCCCCAGTCGTTGGTGGTGTATGGCGGTATCGGCCGCGCCGCCCGCAACTGGGCCTGCTACGACAAGATCGTCGAGGTGCTGACCCGGCTCGAGGAAGACGAGACCCTGCTGGTGCAATCCGGCAAGCCGGTCGGGGTGTTCCAGACTCACAAGGATGCGCCCCGGGTGCTGATCGCCAACTCCAACCTGGTGCCGCACTGGGCCAACTGGGAGCACTTCAACGAGCTCGATAAGAAAGGCCTCATGATGTACGGCCAGATGACGGCCGGCTCCTGGATCTACATCGGCACCCAGGGGATAGTGCAGGGCACTTACGAGACCTTCTTCGCGGTGGCGAACCAGCACTTCAACGGCGAACCCAAGGGCCGCTGGATCCTGACCGGTGGGTTGGGGGGCATGGGCGGCGCCCAGCCGCTGGCGGCCACCATGGCCGGCTTCTCCATGATCGCCGTCGAGTGCGACGAGACCCGCATCGATTTCCGCCTCAAGACCCGCTACGTGGACAAGAAGGCCCACAGCCTGGATGAGGCGCTGGCCATGGTCGAGGAAGCCAAACGTAGCGGCACCGCCGTCTCCGTCGGCCTGCTCGGCAACGCCGCCGACGTGTTCGCCGAGCTGGTGGCCCGTGGCATCACCCCGGATGTGGTGACCGACCAGACCTCGGCCCACGACCCGATTCACGGCTACCTGCCCCAGGGCTGGAGCGTCGCCCAGTGGCGCGCGCTGCAAAAATCCGCGCCCCAGGAGGTGAACCAGGCGGCTCGCCACTCCATGGCCCGTCAGGTGGAGGCCATGCTGACCCTGCAGTCCCGTGGCGCCGCCACCCTCGATTACGGGAATAACATCCGCCAAGTGGCGCTGGATGAAGGGGTCAAGAACGCCTTCGACTTCCCCGGCTTCGTGCCCGCCTACATCCGTCCGTTGTTCTGCGAGGGCATTGGCCCCTTCCGCTGGGTGGCGCTGTCCGGCGATCCGGAAGACATCTACAAGACGGATCAGAAGGTGAAGGAGTTGATCCCGGACGATCCCCACCTGCACAACTGGCTCGACATGGCCCGCGAGCGCATCGCCTTCCAGGGCCTGCCGGCGCGGATCTGCTGGGTCGGGGTCAAGGATCGGGTACGCCTGGGCCTGGCTTTCAACGAGATGGTGAAAAATGGCGAGCTCAAGGCGCCCGTGGTCATAGGTCGCGATCACCTGGACTCCGGCTCGGTGGCGAGTCCGAACCGGGAGACCGAATCCATGCTGGATGGCTCGGACGCCGTCTCCGACTGGCCGCTGCTCAACGCCCTGCTCAACACCGCCGGCGGCGCGACCTGGGTCTCGCTGCATCACGGTGGCGGGGTGGGGATGGGCTTTTCCCAGCACTCGGGGGTGGTGATCGTCTGCGACGGTAGCGATGACGCCGCCAGGCGCGTCGGCCGGGTGCTGCGCAACGATCCTGCCACCGGCGTGATGCGCCATGCGGATGCGGGCTACCCGATTGCCATCGACTGTGCCCATGAGGCGAAACTGGACTTGCCCATGCTGGCTGCTGCCGGCAAAGGAGAGAAATAAGATGTTTGAACTCAATCTGTTACCGGGCAAGCTCAGCCTTGCCACCCTGCGCCGCGTCAGCCGCGAGCAGTTGCATATCCGGCTGGATGAGTCCGCCCTGCCGGGGATCCACGCCTCCGCCGCCGCCGTCACCAAGGTGATCGAGCAGAACCGGGTGGTGTATGGCATCAACACCGGCTTCGGCCTCTTGGCCAACACCCGCATCCCGGTGGAGCAGCTCGACGAACTGCAGCGCTCCATCGTGCTCTCCCACGCCGCCGGCATTGGCACCTACATGGATGACGCCACGGTGCGGCTGATGATGGTGCTCAAGGTCAACTCCCTGGCCCGCGGCTTCTCCGGCATCCGGCTGGAGGTGCTGGAGGCGCTGATGACGCTTATCAACGCCGAAGTCTATCCGGTGGTGCCGAAGAAGGGCTCCGTCGGCGCCTCCGGCGATCTGGCGCCGCTGGCTCACATGAGCTGTCTGCTGATCGGGGAGGGCAAGGCCCGTCACAAGGGCGAGCTGATGGACGCCGCCACTGCGCTCAAGATAGCCGGTCTGGCGCCCATCTCCCTGGCACCCAAGGAGGGGCTGGCGCTGCTCAACGGCACCCAGGCCAGCACGGCCTTCGCGCTGGAAGGGCTGTTCCATGCCGAGGATCTGTTCGCCGGCGCCATCACCATAGGCGCCATGAGTGTGGAGGCGGCGCTCGGCAGCCGTCGCCCGTTCGATGCTCGCATCCATGAGGTGCGCGGCCAGCGCGGTCAGATCGACGCGGCCGCCTGCTACCGCCAGCTGCTGGTGGACGGCAGCGAGATCGGCATGTCTCACCACAACTGCGAGAAGGTGCAGGATCCTTATTCCCTGCGCTGCCAGCCCCAGGTGATGGGGGCCTGCCTGGCCCAGATCCGCCACGCCGCCGAGGTGCTGGTGTGCGAGGCCAATGCGGTCTCCGACAACCCGCTGGTGTTCGCCGAGGATGAGGAGATCCTCTCCGGCGGCAACTTCCACGCAGAACCCGTGGCCTTCGCCGCCGACAACCTGGCGCTGGCCATCGCCGAGATCGGCTCGCTGTCGGAGCGCCGGATGGCGCTGCTGATCGATTCGCGGATGTCGGGCCTGCCCGCCTTCCTGGTCAACAACGGCGGCGTCAACTCCGGCTTCATGATCGCCCAGGTCACCTCGGCGGCGCTCGCCTCCGAGAACAAGAGCCTGGCTCACCCGGCCTCGGTGGACAGCTTGCCCACCTCCGCCAACCAGGAGGATCACGTCTCCATGGCCACCTTCGCCGCGCGCCGGCTGACGGACATGGCGGAGAACACCCGCGGCATACTGGCGGTAGAGCTGCTGGCCGCCGCCCAGGGGCTGGATTTTCGGGCCCCCCTGCGCAGCACCGAGCTGATCGAACTGGCCAAGGGGCGGCTGCGCGCGCAGGTCAGCTTCTACGACAAGGACAGGTACTTCTCGCCGGACATCGAGGCCGCCGCCGCCCTGCTGGGCGCCGCCAGCTACAACGATCTGATCCCGGCCGGGGTGCTGCCCAGCCTCTAAGCCTTGGCGGTGCATCCGCGACGGCTCATAACAAAAGACCGCCCCTATGGGCGGTCTTTGCGTTTCTGGCGTTGGCTGGATGCGGTTATTCGTGTTCGAACATCAGGAACAGATGGGCCATGAACAGCATCGGATGAGAGCTGGCGCCGTTCATTCGTGCTCAAACATCAGGAACAGATGGGCCATGAACAGCATCGGATGAGAGCTGGCGCCGTTCATTCGTGCTCGAACATCAGGAACAGATGGGCCATGAACAGCATCGGATGAGAGCTGGCGCCGTTCATTCGTGCTCGAACATCAGGAACAGATAGACCACGAACAGCACCAGGTGGGTGGCACCGTGCAGCACATTGGTGCGACCGCTGCTGAAGGTGACCTTGCACACCATCAGGGTGGTGATGAGCAGCACCATGTCGGCGGTGGAGAGGCCGAGGCGCACCTCCTGCCCCAGCAGGGCGCCGATGAACAGCACCGAGGGCACCGTCAGGGCTATGGTCGCCAGCACTGAGCCGAAGTAGAGATTCATGGCGCGCTGCAGCTGGTTGTTGAAGGCCGCCTTGATGGCGCCCACGGCTTCCGGTGCGAGCACGATACAGGCCACGATGAAGCCGCCGAGGGCGGGGGGGGCCGACATGACCTGGACACCATGGTTGATGGGGATGGCCAGCGTCTTGGCCAGCAGGATCACCACCAGCAGGAAGGCGAGCAGCAGCAGGGTGTGGTAGACGTTGCTGCGCAGTATGCCGTGGTGCTCCTCGTGATCCTCATGGTCGCCGTCGACGAAGAAGTGGCTGTGGCTGCGGGTCTGGATCAGCAGGAAGACGCCGTAGAGCAGGACCGAGATGATGATCAGCATCCAGGACATGGCGCTGGACATGCTGCCCAGGGTGCCACCCCGGGTGAAGTTCGGCAACACCAGGCAGAGCAGGGCCAGCGGTATGATGGCGACCAGATAGGATTTCACACCATCCAGATTGAAATTCTGGGTGTGATAACGCCAGCCGCCAAACAGCAGGGTAAAGCCCACCAGGCCGTTGGTCACCAGCATCACCACGGCAAACATGGTATCGCGGGCCATCACCGGATTGGGCTCGCCGGTCAGCATGACGGAGGAGATCATCACCACCTCGAGGGAGATGACCGACAGGGTCAGGATCAGGGTACCGAAGGGCTCACCCAGCTTGATGGCCAGGGCATCCGAGTGACGCACCACGGAGAAGATGGCCCAGGTGACGATGGCGAGCAGGGCCAGTGACACCGGCAGGTAGATCGCGAGCGGAGTCGCCTCTGTCAGCAGGTCGTTGCCCAGCGTCTTGAAAAACAGCAGGGTCAGCAGGCCAACGGGCAGGGCAATCTCTTGCCGGATAAATGACTTCATAGGCAGTGGTTCTCATCTCAGGGCGGCATGAGCCGACGGGGGACAGGGATCTGTGCGCATGGATCGCGACAGATGGACACATGATAAGGGCTGTTGTCCGGTTCGGGAAAAATCATTTTCAGGGCGGGGCACCGGCCGGCGGCGGGGTTGCCGCCCGGGGAGGGGCCGCAGGCGCCATGCCGCACCTGCGGGAAAAGGTCAGTAGGGTATGGCTAGCGGTGACCCTGCTGCCAC
Organism: Aeromonas sp. sif2416; assembly: GCF_019218665.1. Taxonomy (NCBI): domain Bacteria; kingdom Pseudomonadati; phylum Pseudomonadota; class Gammaproteobacteria; order Aeromonadales; family Aeromonadaceae; genus Aeromonas; species Aeromonas sp. sif2416. The sequence goes on along the minus strand of NZ_JAHUXC010000015.1, from coordinate 54,936 downwards.
TCCAGCAACTCGTGCAGTGGCATGGGGCGGGCGAACAGGTACCCCTGAATGAGGTAAACGCCATGCTGGCCGAGGTAGTCGACCTGCTCCTGGGTCTCGACCCCTTCGGCGATCATCTCCATGTCGGACTTCAGGCCGAAGGCGATGATGGCGTCCAGCAGGTTGCGCTTGGGGTCGTCGGTGCCGATGGAGTCGACGAACATCTTGTCGATCTTGATCTGGCGGATGCCGAGCTGCTGCAGGTAGGCGAAGCCGCCATAGCCGGTACCGAAATCGTCCAGCTTGAAGTGATAGCCCTTCTCCTGCAGCAGGGTGATCTCGTGGGTGGCCGCCGCTATGTCCACTATGGGCTCACGCTCGGTGAGCTCGAAGGTGAGCCGGGTCGGGGAGGGCCAGTCGTAGCGCTGCAGCTGATCGCGCAGGAGCGAGTGCTCGATGTGGGCGGCGACCAGATTGACGCTGACCCACTGCTCAGGCGCCAGTTGCGGCAGATCGGCGATCACCCTGTCCAGCAGCTGCTCCGTCATCGGCAGGATCAGCCCCTGCTCCTCCGCATAGGCGATGAAGGCGCCGGGGGAGGTGAACTCGCCCCCCCTGCGCCAGCGCAGCAGCGCCTCGAAGCCGACCACCCGCCGGGTGCGGCTGTCGACGATGGGCTGGTAGAAGGGGACGAACTCCTGGCGTGCCAGCCCGGTGTGCAGCAACCCCTTGAGGGAGCGCCGGTAGTTGCGCAGCAACCAGTAGCAGACGAGCAGCAGCCCCCCCAGCGCGGTGCCTGCCCAGAGGCCGCCCTTGAAGGCCAGGGCCAGGGCATAGTCCCGCAACGCCTGACCGGCCCACAGGGTCTGCTGCATCTTGCTGGAGGTGGGAGTAAAGCTCAGGCTCTGGCTGTCGGGCTCGTCCCTGATGGCCTGATCGCCGCGGGGGAACAGCTTGTGGCGGGAGATGCCGGGCACCAGCGGGGTGAACTCGAGGTAGAAGCAGCCGGCACAGGGTTGCTGCAGTATGGTGTGGCTCCAGCTGTTGCTCAGTACCCAGTAGGCGAGGTTACCCTGGCGCTTGAAGAACACCACCAGCTCCTGCTCGGTATCATACTCGGGCGCCGTGGCGGTCAGCCCGAAGGTGCTGTCGGCGGTCTCGGAGAGGGAGTCCGCATCGATGAGCGGCAGGTCCGGCCCCAGGCTGGAGCACCCCTTCCCCGAGGCCAGCCGCAGCCCCTGCAGGCGGATATGTCGGTTGTAGTGCTTGGGATCCCGCAGCAGGGCCATGTCCTGCTCGCCGCAGTCGAAGGCAAATTGCACCAGCTGATCGTCGATCCCCTCTTCCAGCGCCTGCTGGCGCTCCGCCATGGTGGTCTCTATCTCGGCGCGCTTCTGCTGCAGCAGGTAGTGGGCCAGCATGTCTCCCGTCAAACGACTCAGTGACAGGCAGAGCAGGATCGGGAGGACGAGCAGCAAGGGGCTGATCCAGAAGGGAGAAATCCGTTTCAAGGGGTACCTGCTCGACGAAGGTGGGTGGAGCATCCAGAGTATGTGATCGGCGCGTGTCAGCATAGTGGATTAGCTGCATCGATTTGACAGCAGCAGAAACTGCGATGCATCCCTTGGCTAACTAGATGATTAATATTGTTTTCGCAACCTGAGTGGTGAAAAATCAATCGCCGACCTGTCATATCTAACAATTGTCCAGCTTATCTGAACTGGTTTAGAGTAGCCCTGCGGTTTGACTCACCGTGTGTTCAATACTCCTGTATCTATTTTTGTCAGTAGCACAGAGTGTTAGTTTTGATATTGAGTGTTTCTTTTGGTCCCCACTGTGGGACCATTTTTCTGTCCGCGAGTCAGCCTTTCCCGCCTGTTTGCCCATCACCAGCCCCTGGCGCCCACCCGGGAGAGGCCTGCGCGCGCGTCGCTTAATTACAAAAGCGGGATCTTCATCCGTAGGCGGGTTTTGACCAAGGCTGATACCATGAGGCCATATGGATGCTGTCGGCTACGGAAAGGCACATGAAACTGACTACTCAGCTCGTCTCGTTTATTACTCTGTGCGTGATCGCGGCCATGACCATGGTATTGCTCGGCGGGGTGTTCAGTTTTCGTCAGATGGGCATGGAGCTGCAGCAGAACCGGGTCGACTCCCTGGTGGAAATCATCGACAAGCAGCTGGGCGCGGCCGACGATCCGCAGGATCTTGCCCGCTGGCTGCCGTCGCTGCTGCGCTCTGCCCACGTGGTCGAGCTGGAGATCCGCCAGGACAAGCAGCGGGTCTACTGGTTTCGCGATGTGCAGCAGCAGACCGACGAGAGCCTGCTGATCCCCTATAGCCAAACCATTCCCCATCAGCTCGGCATGCAGGCCGATTTCAAGCTGGACCGGCCGTTCAAGGAGTTCGAGTACTCCATGCAGGCCATGTCCGGCATCTCCTTCGGGGTCTTCATCGTGGTGTTCGGGCTCTGGTACTCCATCCGCTGGCTGCGGCTGCAGCTGCGCGGCGCCGAGTTGCTGGCCGAGCGGGCCCAGCTGATCCTGGATGGCAAGCTCACCAAGCTGGCCCATGATCCGGCCGACGAGTGGCCCGCCTCCGCCAGCCAGGCGATCGATCACCTGCTGGCGGAGCTGGCCGACGCCCGCAAGGAGCGCAGCCGGTTCGACAACTTCATCCGCAGCAACGCCTTCGTCGACAAGGCGACCGGCATCGGCAACCGTCTGTTCTTCGATAACCGGCTGGAGAGCGCCATCATGGAGGCGAGCGTGATCAGCGGCGGTGTGCTGCTGATCGAGCTGGCCGGCCTGGAAGAGCTGGATCCCGAGCTGACCGGGCGCCAGAGCCAGGAGCTGCTGATGGAGGCGAGCGCTTCTATCGGCACCTTCGTGCGCAAGCACAACGGCGCCCTGCAGGCGCGCTACGCCGGCCAGGTGTTTGCCGTGCTGCTGCCCAACATGTCCGAGAGCGAGATGGTGGATGGCGCCAGCCAGCTGCTCAAGAGCCTGCAACGGCTGCACTGGCCCGAGTCGGTCAATGCCGAGACCGCCGTCTACCTCGGTGCCGTCTGCTATCAGGGGCGGGACTCGCTGCTCAAGGTGCAGGAGGAGGCCGAGCTGGCGCTCAAGAGCGCGCGGCTGCAGGGCCACACCGGCTGGTTCCTCTACGAGAAGCTGCTGGATGAGGAGCCGAGCAGCAAGGGCACGGTGCGCTGGCGCACCCTCATCAACCGCCGCATCGAGGAGCAGGGCATCTATTTCTATCTGCAGCCGGTGCAGCAGGAGCGGGATCAGGTGGTGTTGCAGCAGGAGCTGTCGATCCGGATCCGCGACGAGCAGGATCGGGAGCTGCAGGCCGGGGTCTTCATGCCGATGGCGGAGAAGGCCGGGTTGCTGCTGCCGCTGGACAAGCTGGTGGTGGCCCAGACCCTGCGCCTGCTGCGCCAGCGCCAGGAGCCGAGTTGCCCCATCAGCCTGTCGCTCTGCGCCCAGAGCCTGCTCAATCGGGAGTTCCAGCGCACCCTCTTCTTCGATCTGTTCCAGCTGCCGCGCAGTATCAACGAGAATCTGGTGCTGCAGCTGTCGGAGGCCCAGGTGACCCGCCACTACGAGGCCCTCAAGCGGCCGCTGCGGGCGCTGCGCATGCTGGGTTGCCAGCTGGCCATCGATCACGCCGGGCAGGATGTGGTGAGCACCCAGTATATCAAGGAGTTCGAGATCAACTTCCTCAAGCTCCATCCCAGCCTGGTGCGAGAGATCCACAGCCGTCAGGTCAATCAGATGGCGGTGCGCAGCCTGGTCGGCGGCTGCGCCAACACCCAGACCCGGGTGATCGCCGTGGGGGTGGAGAGCGGTGACGAGTGGAAGATGCTGCGCCACCTCGGGGTGCACGCCGGCCAGGGGCCCTGGTTTGCCGAGCCGACCTGGCTGGTGATGGACACGGCCGAGGCCTGATCTCGCTGTGACGGGGCCGCCCTCAGAGGCGGCCCTGCTCTCTCAGGCCCGCCAGCCCCTGCAGGCCACCGGTATGGATGAAGACGATCTCGCTGCCACGGGGGATGTGGCCGGCGGCCAGCTCCCGGAACAGGCCCCACATCGCCTTGCCGCTGTAGATGGGCTCGAGCGGCAGACCGGTCTGCGCGCTGAACGCCTGCACCCACTGCCACAGGGCCGGGCTGAACTTGGCATAGCCGCCGTCGTGGTGATCCAGCGCGATCCGCCAGCCGGCGGTGTCGGCCGCCGCGGGATGGAGGCGGCAGACCTCGTCATGGATGAAGCCCCCGCCCTTCAGGACGGCGATGGCGAGGATCTGCTCCTGCGCCCGCTTGCCCGCGACCAGGCCGGCCAGGGTGCCGCCGCTGGCACAGGGCAGCACCCAGAGATCCGGCGAGAAGGGCACCTCGGCCACCAGCTCGGCGACCCCGGGAATGGCCAGCGGACCGCTGCCGCCCTCGGGCACGAGCAGGCTGTCAGGGGCCATGAACTGGGCCAGCCAGTCGGGATCCTGGCGCCGTCTGTAGCTCTGCCGGTCCACAAACACGAGCTCCATGCCCCAGCCCCTGGCCGCGCTCAGAGTTGCGTTGCTGACGGCCTCGGGTTCACCGCGTATGATGCCGGTGGTGCGCAGCCCCGTCAGATGGCCCGCCGCCGCCAGGGCATGGATATGGTTGGAGTAGGCTCCCCCGAACGAGATCAGCCGGGTCTTGCCCAGCGCGTCGGCCTGCTGCAGCTGGTACTTGAGCTTGCGCCACTTGTTGCCGGAGAGGAGCGGGTGGATCAGGTCGTCCCGCTTGCACCAGAGTCGCACCCCCTGGGCGTCCAGCAGGGGATGCTGGATCTGGTGCAGCGGCGAGGGGAGCCGGCCGGCGACCCCTTGAGCGCCCTCCCGGGGCAAAGCGTTGGCCGATATGGTGTCATTTTTCATAAATATGGAGGCTAATAGCCTGTTTATGTTAAGGTTTAACCCGTTTCATGCAGTCAGGTACAGGTCTCAATGAAGTCACTGTTTCGACGTTCGCCACCCGCTCACCAGGTCGGACTCCTGCTGGCCAGCGACCGCATCCTGCTGGCGTGCGTGGGACAGCCTCCCGTCTTTACCAGCCGTGCCATCAATGGCCCCCACGAGTGGCCGCAGGCCATGGGCGAGCTGTTCAACCAGCACGGCCTGGCCAAGTCTAAGGTGCGGGTCGCCCTCGCCGCCAGCCTTTATCAACAGATCCAGATCGACAAGCCCGCGGTGCCCGACGCCGAGATGGCCGGGGCCCTGCCCTGGGCCATCAAGGATTTCGTCAACGAGCCCGTGCTGCAGCTCGCCATGGACTATGTGGACCTGCCCACGCCGCCGGCCGGCCGACCGCGCATCAACGTGATCTGCGTGCCCAAGAGCCGGGTGCAACAGCTGGTGGAGGCGGTCAACGGGGTAGCGAGCCTGGAGGCCATCGTCAGCGACGAGCTGGCCATGACGGCCCTCTACGAGGCGGATCAGACGGTGCGCATGCTGCTGTGGCAGCCCAGGGGGCAGGATCTGCAACTGCTGGTGTTCCATCAGGGCGGGCTCTGCTTCTCGCGCCAGCTGCGCGGCTTCGGCACCCTGACCGGCGCTCAGGAGCCCGATCGCGATCTGCTCGATGGGCTGACCCTGGAGATCCAGCGCTCCCTCGACTATCTGGCGGGCCAGCTCAAGCTGCCGGAGCCGGGTCAGATGCAGCTCGCCATCGGCTCCCCCTTCATCGGCACCCTGGTGCGCCACTTGGAGCAGGCATTCGGCTTCCCGGTGTCGGCCATGGCCAACAAGGCGATACTGGCTGGCGTTGAGTATCTCAGTGCCTACGGCGCCGCACTGGGGGCAGAGTCATGACCCCTGCTACCCATCTTCTCCCCATGGTCAACGAGAGCGCATGGCTGGCCGATATTGAATACCTCTGTGCCTATGGCGCCGCGCTGGGGGCTGAACGATGAAGCGTCATATCAACCTCTACGGCCCCGAATTTCGTCCCCGGCGCCAGTGGGCCAGCCTCAATCAGATGGCGCTGGTCTGGGGGAGCGGCCTGGTGCTGATGCTGATCGTCGGCCTCGGTTACGCCTGGCAGCAACAGGGCGTCAGCCGTGAGCTGGCTCAGGTGCGGGCGACGCTCGATGTGCGGCGCGGCGAGGCCAAGCGGCTCGATGCCGAGCTGGCCCGTCATCAGGCCGACGGCCTGCTGCAACAGCAGCTCATCGCCAGGCAAGAGGAGCTGAGTGCCATGCAGGGGCTGATGCGCCAGCTGGGCAGCCTCTCCCTGCAAAAATCCCAGGGTTACGCCGGCGTGATGGCGGATCTGGCCCGCCTGCGCGACCCCCGTCTCTCCCTGCAGCGGATCGAGATCAGCGGCGGCCACATCAATCTCTCCGGGTTTGCCGAGCGCAGCCAGGATGTCCCCGCCTGGGTCAATCGCTTCAAGCAGACGTCCTCCCTGGCGGGCAAGCAGTTTGGCGAGCTGACCCTGAGCCGCGACAAGGAGGGCCGGCTGGCCTTCCAGCTCAGCGGCATAGCGCAGGAGAAGCCCTGATGGACATGAAAGCACAATGGCAGGCCTGGGCGCAGCAGGTCGCCGCCCTCAGCCTGCGGGAAAGGGTCATGATACTGCTGACCGGGCTGATCCTGCTCGGCGCCGCAGGCATCTACGGCTGGCTGGATGCCGCCGATACCCGCCTGAGCCAGGATCGACTGGCATTGACGGCGGCGCAGCGGGATCTGGAGATATTGGATCTTGAGAATCAGGGCAAGCAGGCCCGCCTGGCGCGGGATCCCGACGCGCAGGTGCGGGAACAGCTTGGCCAGGTGGAAACCAGCCTCGGCAGGCTGGACGCCGAGCTCAAGGCCCAGACGGTGGATCTGATCCCGGCCCACGAGATGCCGGCCGTGCTGGAGGCGCTGCTGTCCCGCTCCGCCAACCTGCACATGCTGGCGCTCAGCTCCCTCAAGCCTGAGCCCTTGATGGCGGGGGAGCAGTCGGTCAATCTGTTCAAGCACGGCATCCGGCTCGAGCTGGAGGGCGGCTACTTCGATGTCTACCAGTACCTGAAAGCGCTGGAGTCACTGCCTCGCCACTTCTACTGGCAGGGCTTCGACTACCGGGTGATCGCCCATCCCAAGGCGGCGGTGGCGATGGAAATTTACACCCTCAGCACCAGCAAGGAGTTTATCCGTGGCTAAGTGGCTGACAACATACGGGGCCGGATTTATCTGGCTGGCGCTGTGGGCCTGCCTGCTGAGCCCGCAGGCCCGGGCCGAGGTGCTGCAGGATCCCACGGCGCCGCTGGCCGGCATGAGCACGGGCGCCGCCCCGGACAAGGGGGCCGGCCTGCCCCGATTGCAGAGCATCATCTTGGGCAATGGGCCGGCGCTGGCGGTGCTCAATGGTCAGAGTTATCGGGTCGGTCAACTGATCGAGGGCTATCGGCTGCTCTCCATCAGCGCCGATGCCGTGGTGCTGGAGAAGGCGGGCAAACGCCAGGCGCTGACCCTGTTCGGCAGCAAGATCAGGATGTGAAGTCGGTGCCGTGCAGAAGGTCACGGGCCGGTTTTATCGAGTTTAATTGCGAGTCAGGTGCACTAACTACATGAAAAAACACCATTTATGCCTGCTTCCCCTCGCGTTGGCGGTGGCGGGTTGTACTACCTACAAGCATCCGGATCCGGTGCAGGCCAAGGATGCCCTCAAGCAGGCCATGACCGAGCAGAACCAGACTTCGCCCCTGACCACCCTGCCCCCCTCGGTGCAAAGCGAACTGCTGCAGCTGGATCGGATCCCGCAGCCGGTGGCGGTGCCGGAGAAGCGGCTGCGCATCGCGGCCCATGATGTCGATGCGGTCGAGTTCTTCGGCTCCCTGTTCAAGGGCTCCCGCTACAGCGTGGCGGTGCACCCCGGGGTGGCGGGTTCCATCTCGGTGGAGTTGAAGGATGTGACCCTGCAGGAAGCGCTGGCGGTGGTGGGCGACATGTATGGCTTCGACGTGCAGCGCAAGGGCAACGTCTTCCATGTCTACCCGGCCGGCCTGCGTACCGAGACCATACCGGTCAACTACCTGATGATGTCCCGTCGCGGCCTCTCCCGCACCTCGGTCAGCACCGGCGGCGTCACCGCCAATGACAGCAACGATAACGGCAATAACAACAACTTCGACAGCGGCAACAATAACAGCAGCAACAACAATAACAACGGCAGCAACAACGGCTCCTCCTCCAACGGCAACAGCGACAACAGCAACGGCACCCGCATCGAGACGGACAGCAACAACGACTACTGGACCGATCTGCGCGAGGCCCTGCAGACGCTGATCGGCACGGGTGAGGGACGGGCGGTCATCACCAGCCCGCAGGCGGGCCTGGTCACGGTGCGCGCCTATCCCGGCGAGCTCAAGGCGGTGCGCGACTTCCTGGAGCAGTCCGGCGAACACCTCAAGCGCCAGGTGGTGCTGGAGGCGCGGATCCTGGAGGTGGCCCTCAACGAAGGCTATGAACAGGGGGTGGACTGGAACGGCCTCTCCGCCACCTGGGATGGCAACAAGGGGATCATCGGCGGTGGCAGCCTGGGCGGTAGCCAGGTCGGTGCCAGCAATCCCATCTTCAATACCATAGGGGGCGGTGCCGGCTTCAAGATCTCGGATGGTAACTTCGTGGTGGCCGTTGACCTGCTCAAGACCCAGGGCGACGTGAACACCCTCTCCAGCCCGAGAGTCACCGCGACCAACAACCAGAAGGCGGTGATCAAGGTGGGCACGGACGAGTATTTCGTCACCAATGCCTCGACCACCACCACCACCTCGGGCAACTCGGCGCCCATCGTCACCCCCAACGTGGAGCTGACCCCCTTCTTCTCCGGCATAGCGCTGGACGTGACGCCCCAGATCGATGAGGCCGGCCGGGTGCTGCTGCACATTCACCCCTCCGTCATCGACACCGAGGAGCAGAGCAAGACCATCAACGTCGGCACGGCGGATCCCCTGGTGCTGCCGCTCGCCAAGAGCTCCATCCGCGAGTCGGATACCGTGGTGCAGGCCAACAATGGCGACATCATCGTCATCGGCGGCCTGATGAAGACCGACAAGCAGGAGATCGTCAGCAAGGTGCCGCTGCTCGGCGACATCCCCTGGGTCGGTGAGGCCTTCACCAACCGCAGCGAGAGCACCAAGAAGGTCGAGCTGGTGATCCTGCTCAAGCCGACCGTGGTGGAGAAGGATACCTGGCAGAAGGAGCTGCAACGCTCCTCCGAGCTGCTCGACAAATGGTATCCGCCCGAGGACTAAGCATGACTCGCGCCCCGCTCGTACCCGCTCGTCGGCTCTCGGTCGCCGCTCACCTGTCCGCTGACGCGCCGGGGGAGAGCCCATGTATTTGAGCCACTTCGGCCTGCGGGAGGCACCGTTCGGCCTGACCCCGAATACCGGCTTCTACTACGGCCTGCCGCCCCATGAGGAGGCGCTGCAGGTGCTGAACTGGGCGCTGGCGCAGGGGGAGGGCTTCATCAAGGTGACCGGCGAGGTGGGCACCGGCAAGACCCTGCTCTGCCGCAAGCTGCTGGGGGAACTCGGCTCGGAGGCGCGCCCGGTGCGCCTGGCCTGGCTGCCCAATCCCCATCTCACGCCGGGCGAGCTGCGTGCCGCCCTGGCGCTGGAGCTGGGGCTGTCGATGCGGGATCAGGGGGAGCTGGATCTGACCGATCGCATCCATCGCCACCTGATCGCCCTGCATCAGCAGGGTCAGCGGGTGGTGGTGCTGATCGACGAGGCGCAGGCCCTGCCGGATGAGACGCTCGAGGCGATCCGGCTGTTCGGCAACCTGGAGACGGAGTCGAGCAAGCTGCTGCAGATAGTGCTGTTCGGTCAACCCGAGCTGGATGCGCGGCTGGCCAGGCCCCACCTGCGCCAGCTGCGCCAGCGCATCGGCTTCTCCTACTGCTTGCGCGCCCTGCGCGTCGATGAGACCCGCGCCTATGTGGATCATCGGCTGCAGGTCTCCGGCTATCGCGGTGCGCCGCTGTTTGAGGGCCGTGCCCTGCGCCTGCTGTGGCGGGCGTCCCGCGGGGTGCCGCGGCTCATCAACGTGCTGGCCCAGAAGTGCCTGATGCTGGCCTACGGCCGTGGGATGCGCCGGATCGGCCCCCGTCTGGTGCGCCTCGCCATCCGCGATACCGAGGACGCCAGCCGCGGCTCCTTAGTGCGCTGGTGGCCGCTGCTGTTGCTGCTGGGCGCTGCCCTGGCCTACGGAGTCTGGCCATGAGCGTGATCAATCAGATGCTCAAGGATCTGGAGCAGCGCCAGCAGGGCGAGGGCACCGCCATCTATGTGGCACCGGTGCGCCAGCAAGGCTGGTGGATGCTGGTGCTGACCCTGCTGTGCGGGCTGGCCCTTGGCATCCTGGGCTGGCGTTCCTGGATCTACTGGCAGCAGAGCCAACGGGTCGATCCCCCGGTCACCCAGCTCGATGCACCGCTCGCGCCTGATGCCATAGTCCAGGCCGCGTCTGTGGCATCGATGACGCAGGAGCCGGCGGCGGTCGCTGTGGCCTTGCCGGTCCCGCAGGGGATGCCGGACGAGCCGGTGCAGTCGACCTCTGCGCCAATCGCCGAGGCCCCGGCGCCGCAGGAACTACCGGATCAGGAGGGCGATTACCTTATCCCGAGCGACGAGGAGCTGCAGCCGGATCTGCAGGCCGAGCTGGCGGCGGAGCAGGAGGCAGTCATGGCCCCGCCGCCGCGCAAGCCCGGGATACTGAAGATCGAGACGGTGGAGCTCTCCGCGCCCGAGCTGGCGGCCCTGGCCGAGCGCAAGGCCACCACCGCCATGGCCAAGGGCCAGTTGCGGGAGGCGCAGGACAATTACTACCAGGTGCTGGCCCATGATCCCCACAATCAGGGGGCGCGCGAGCAACTGGCGGCCCTGCTCTATGGCGAGGGTCGGCTGACCGAGGCCGGGCAGGTGCTGGAAGAGGGGCTCAGTCTGGCGCCGCAGCAAGCCGATTTCCGGCTGTTGCTGGCGCGGGTGGCCATAGGCGCGGGGGACAGGCCCAAGGCGCTCGGCTGGTTGAGTGGCCTCCAGCCGGAGATCGCCAACAACCTGGATTATTACGCCACCTGGGCCGGGCTGGCTCAGGAGCTGGGTCAGAATGCCGAGGCGGCAGATCTCTACGTCAAGCTGCTGCGCCAGCAGCCGGATCAGGGCCGCTGGTGGCTCGGGCTCGGCGTGGCCGAGGATGGCCAGGGCCACGGCCAGCGCGCCCTCGATGCCTATCGCAACGCCCAGCTGCACGGCAACCTCGGCGAGGCATCGGCCCGCTGGCTGGAGCAGCGCATCGCCCAGCTGGCCCCATAGGTACCGGTTCGTAGGTTCGATTAGGGTCGCCTAATCGGACGCGGTGTCATCACGGTAATCGGCGTAATCAGAATCAGGAATTTGGAGTAGCAATGGCACAACCCAGACTGAAAATGCGGCTCGGCGATCTGCTGGTGCAAGAGCAGATCATCTCCGATGATCAGCTGCAGCTCGCCCTGCAGCAGCAGCGTCAGACCGGCCGCAAGCTGGGGACCACCCTGATCGATCTCGGCTTCATCAGCGAGGTGCAGCTGCTGCAGTTCCTCGCCCGTCAGCTGGACGTGCCCTTCTTCGATCTCAACAACCTCACCATAGACGCCGCGGCCGTGGCGTTGTTGCCGGAGGTGCAGGCCCGTCGCTATCGTGCGCTGGCGGTCAACCTCAGCGACGACAAGGTGACGGTGGCCATGTCGGATCCCGCCGATCTGAGCGCCCTGGATGCCATCGCCGCCCTGCTCAGCCCGCGCGAGCTGGTGCTGGCGGTGGCACGGGAAGGCCAACTGCTTGAGTATTTCGACAGGCTCTATCGCCGCACCCGCGAGATCGAGAGCTTCGCCGTGCAACTGCACGAGGAGCATCAGGAGACCGGGTTCGAGCTCGGCAGCAGCAACCTCAATACCGGGGCCGACGAGGGGGAGGCGACGGTGGCCAAGCTGCTGCGCTCCCTGTTCGAGGACGCGGTGCAGGTGGGGGCCTCGGATATCCACATCGAGCCGGACGAGAAGGTGCTGCGCATCCGCCAGCGCATCGACGGCGTGCTGCACGAGAACATCCTCAGCGAGGTGCGCATCGCCCAGGCGCTGGTGCTGCGCCTCAAGCTGGTGGCCGGGCTCGACATCTCCGAGAAGCGGTTGCCCCAGGATGGCCGCTTCGCCATGAAGGTGCGCGGCCGCGACGTGGACGTGCGGATGTCGACCATGCCGGTGCAGTATGGGGAATCCGTGGTGATGCGACTGCTGGATCAATCCTCCGGCATCCTCTCGCTGGCCGAGACCGGCATGCCACCGGCAATCCTGGCGCGTTTTCGCCGCCAGCTCAAACGCCCCCACGGCATGATACTGGTGACGGGGCCGACCGGTAGCGGCAAGACCACGACGCTCTACGGCGCGCTCTCCGAGCTCAACCAGGCCAGCCACAAGATCATCACGGTGGAAGACCCGGTAGAGTACCGGCTGCCGCGGGTCAACCAGGTGCAGGTCAACCCCAAGATCGGCCTCACCTTCTCCCAGGTGCTGCGCTCCACCCTGCGCCAGGATCCGGACATCCTGCTGGTGGGGGAGATGCGGGACAACGAGACGGTGGAGATAGGCCTGCGTGGCGCCATCACCGGCCATCTGGTGCTGACCACCTTGCACACCAACGATGCGGTGACCAGCGCCCTGCGCCTGATCGACATGGGCGCCCCCGGCTATCTGGTGGCCAGCGCCTTGCGGGCCGTGGTGGCCCAGCGCCTGGTGCGGCGGGTATGCGAGCACTGCGTCGAGGAGCAGGCGCCGGACGAGGGCCAGGCCACCTGGCTCGGCGTGCTCTCCGGCGAGGCGCCGGGTCAGCATGCCTACCACAAGGGGCGCGGCTGCCAGAGCTGCAACTTCACCGGCTATAGCGGCCGGATCGGGGTCTACGAGCTGCTGGAGCTGGATCAGCCCATGATGGATGCCCTGCGCCGCAACGATGCGGAAGGTTTCGCCCGGGCGGCGCGCGACCATGAACACTACAGACCCCTGGCCCTGACCGCGCTGGACTACGCCCGCCAGGGCATCACCTCGGTGGACGAGGTGCTCAGGCTGGCCGAGGATCTGGGCTAAGCCATGGGCAGCTTCAACTACAAGGGCCGTGACAGTCAGGGCAATGCCGTCAGCGGGATGGTGGATGCCGCCAGCGAGATGGCGGCCGCCGAGCAGCTGATGCGGCGCGGCGTGATGCCGACCGAGCTCAAACCGGGCAAGGCGAAAGCGGCCAGCATCGACTGGTCGCTGCTGCTGGAAGGGGGCGTCAAGCTGGACGAGCTGGTGGTGTTCAGCCGCCAGATGTATGCCCTGACCCGGGCGGGCATCCCCATACTGCGCGCCATCGCCGGGCTGGAGGAGAGCGCCCACAGCAAGCCGCTCAAGCGGGCGCTGCATGCGCTGGGGGAGGATCTCGGCAACGGTCGTCCCCTGTCCAGCGCCATGCAGTCCCATCCCAGGGTGTTCAGCAACCTGTTCGTCGCCATCATCCATGTCGGCGAGAACACCGGTCAGCTGGAGGAAGCCTTCCTGCAGCTCGCCAACTATTTCGATCTGGAGCTGGAGACCCGCAAGCGGATCAAGACCGCCATGCGCTATCCCAGCTTCGTGATGATTGCCATCGGCATCGCCATGGTGATCCTCAACATCATGGTGATCCCGGTGTTCGCCGGCATGTTTGCCAAGTTCGGGGTCGAGTTGCCGCTGGCGACCCGGATCCTGCTCGCCACCTCCCACTTCTTCGTCCACTACTGGTGGCTGCTGCTCGCCATCCTGGTGGGCGCCGTCGTCGGTTGGCGGCGCTGGGTCGCGACCCCCGGGGGCAAGCTGGCCTGGCACAGATGGCAGCTCAGGCTGCCCATAGTCGGCACCATCATAGAGCGTTCACTGCTGGCCCGCTTTGCCCGCAGCTTCTCAATGATGCTCAAGGCCGGGGTGCCGCTCAACCAGGCGCTGACTCTGGTGGCCGATGCGGTGGACAACGCTTATATGGCCGGCCAGATCCGCGACATGCGGGCGGGCATAGAGCGCGGCGAGAGCCTGCTGCGCACCGCCGGTGGCAGCGGCCTGTTTACCCCGCTGGTGATGCAGATGATCGCTGTGGGAGAGGAGACCGGCCAGGTGGATGAGCTGCTGCATGAGGCGGCCGAATACTACGAGCGGGAGGTGGACTATGACCTCAAGAGCCTCACCGCCCGCATCGAGCCCATCCTGATCGGCATAGTGGCGGTCATGGTGCTGATCCTGGCGCTGGGCATCTTCACACCCATGTGGGACATGATGCGTGCGGTCAGAGGAAAATAAGACGGCATCTTCACCCTCCTGATGGGGGGCATGGTGTGTGCCGTGCGCGGCAAGTGATGAGGCATCTTCAGGTTCCTGACGGGGAACATGATGTGTGCCGTACGGGACAACTAGGCGCCGGGAGGGCAATGGGTGAGCAGACAGTCCGAGCAGGATGATCGCTGGCTGGGGGGATACAGGCGTTTGCTGGCCGTTATCTTGCTGCTGGTCATAGTCGCCAGTCTGGCCCTGGGCTATCGCAGCCAGCGGGAGCAGGCACTGGCGGTCAGCCTGGAGCTACTCGGGGGCCAGTTTGCCGAGCGCGCGCAGCGCTTGCACGGGCTCTGGCTCGATCAGCGCAGGCCCGAGGTGCTGCATGGGCAAGGAGTGGCCTGGCAGTTCGATGAACGGGGCTGGCCGCTGGCCGTGCTGCCGTTGCGGTCGCCCTCCGACAACTGCCGCCAGCTGTGGCAGCAACTGATCGGCCCGCAGGCGCAGGAGCTGCCGTCACTGCAGGTGCTGGCCAGCCGGGATGGCGGAGGCTGTGAATTTGGCTGGGAGGCTAACTGGCTGATTTATCGCTTCTCTGATGGCCGGGTGGTGTTCAGATCCTGAATGGCGATTGAACGGATCCAGTCTGGACTCTGGGTTACATGATTTTTTTCTATCTGCATGAAATAATGCGGGTTACTACGGAGGCAGCATGGCAGCAAAGAGAGTGACACCCGGCCGCACTATGGGCGGTTTTTCCCTGATCGAGCTGGTGATCGTCATCGTGATTCTGGGGATACTGGCGGTCACCGCCTTGCCCCGTTTTCTCGACGTGACCGACGAGGCGAAGAAGGCCAGTGTGGAAGGGGTATCGGGCGGCTTTGCCACCGCGGTCTCTCTGGTGCGGGCCCAGTGGGAGGCGGAGGGGCGTGCCAAGCAGGACAGCCTCAACACAGTGCTGTATGACGGCTCGCGCTTCTATCTCACCACGCCGACCGAGAGCCAGGTCAACAATGGCGAGCTCTCCCCCGGTTATCCCATGGATACTTCGGCGAGCGGCTCTCCCGATGTGGATCCGGCCAATCTGACGGCCACGCGCTGTCTCAATATTTGGGAGGGGTTGTTGCAAAATCCTCCCAAGGCTACTGCCAACTTTGACGAGGTAAGCGGTAGCGGCAATGACCTGAAGTTCTATGCCACGGTGAGCAACAATGGACTGGATTCGGTCTGCCGTTACTATCTGGTCAACAGCCTGAGCAAGGGAAGTGATGGACGGTATCAGGACCCGCAAGGGAGCACGGATGCCTATATGAGTTTCAGTTACCGCCCGGCCTCCGGCCAGGTCACCACCAATATCAATTGATAAACAGAGGAATAATGTAATGAAAAAGCAGGCGGGTTTTACCCTGATCGAACTGGTGATCGTGATCATCATCCTGGGCATTCTGGCGGTCACCGCTGCGCCCAAGTTCCTGAATCTGCAGGATGATGCCAATAAGGCTGCTGCACAGGGCGTTGCCGCCGCCGTGCAGAGTGGGGCTCAACTGGTCTATAGCCGTTCGGCTATCGATGGCACAGAGAAGCTGGACTCCTCTTCTGTTGCCGTAGGCACCAGCTCAGCCACTACAACCTGGGGTTATCCGACAGCGGATCAGGCTGGGATTGGCCAGGTAGTCACTCTGGATGGCGGCTGGGCCGTGGATAACAGCGGTGTATTTACCTCGGATCAAGCCAATAGCTGTGAGGTGATTTACAACGCACCGGCGGATGAAGGTGAGACCTTCTCTGTGCAACTGAGCGGCGCCAACTGCTCGTAATGCTGTGTTAGGCGAGGCGTATGCCTCGCCTTTTCTATTTGGAATCAACAGAATGCGAAAGGGGTTCACCCTGGTTGAACTAGTAATCGTGATCCTGTTACTCGGGATTCTGGCCGCCTTTGCCGTGCCCAAGTGGCTGGGCAAAGGCGGCTTTGAAACCCATACCCTGCGCGATGAGCTGGTGGCCCGGCTGCGACTGGTGCAGACCATGAATATGAACGAGGGGGGGGATCGCTGCACCCAGCTGGTGCTGGAGGCTAACCGCTTCGGTCACCTGACGCAGACGGGTAGCTGCAGTGCCAAACCCATCTCGAGCTGGAGTGCGGACGAGCAGAGCCGTGGTCGGGTGGTGAGCACCTCTGGCGACGTTGTCCTGTCCCCCCCGGCGAGGTTCTCCTTCGATAAACACAGTGGCCGCCCCCTGGGCTCTTGCGCCGCTGGTTGCGATCTGGCTGTCACTGAGGGCGCCGAACGTACCCGGTTACGTATCGAGTCCGAAGGCTATATCTATGCCCTCCCTTAACGCCTCCCGCGGTTTTACCCTGGTCGAGCTTGTCGTCGGCATAGTGCTGCTGACCATAGCGCTGACCGGGATCCTGGGCTTGCTTGTCAATCAGGCACCCCAGGCTGTGGATCCGGTGCAGCAGGTGCGCGCCGCCCAACTGGCTCAACGCATCTTGAACGAGGTGCTGCAAAAATCCTTCGACGAACATTCGGACCATAACGGCGGTCGCTATCGCTGCGGCGAGACGGCCGGTACGCCTCCTGTGACCTATCCCACCTGCACTGCCAGCACCGACTACGGCCCTGATGGTGAGCCCGCCTCTTATGCCTTTAACGATGTTGATGACTTCGATACCGCAGGCAACTGGGTGGACGCCAATCGCTTTACCCAGACGTCGGTTGGCGTCAACAACGAGGAGTATCGCAACTATCAGATCAGGATCAGCGTCACGCCTGACTCCCTGTTTGGGAGCCCGGGCAAGAGCGCAGAGTCCGTTGGCAAGCGCATCGATCTGCAGGTGCGGCTGCCGGATAGCAGTGAAGTCGATTTTGCTGTCTACCGGGGTAACTACTGATGGCTCGTCGTCTGGCTCGGGGTTTTACGCTGGTCGAGCTGGTGATGGTGATCCTGCTGCTCGGCATCATGGCCACCTTCTCCAGCCAGTTTATCGGCATCGGCACCCAGATCTATGGCGATGCGAGTAGCCGCGAGCAGTTGATGAGCGATGCCCGCTTCGCGCTGGAGCGGCTCAATCGCGAGCTGCGCGATGCGGTGCCGGGCTCGGTACGGGTGGAGGACAGCCTTGGAAATGTGGTGGAGCAGGGCAACTGCCTGCGCTTCTGGCCCATTGCCACCGCCAGCCGCTATCTGAGCCCCAATGGGAGCGGCGGGCTGACTATCATCACCCCGGTTCGCCTCCCCGAGGTGGGTGAGCTGGCCATCGTCTACCCCCTTGCCAGCCCGGATCTCACCTTGGACCAGGGTTGTCTCTATGGCAACTGCGTCGCCAGGGTGACCTCAGTGGGTAGCCCCGTCTCGGGGGCGCTGCCGCTGGTGGTCGACAATGTCTTCACCAAGGATTCTCCGAGCTGGCGCATCTATTTCGCCAACCAGCAGGTGCGCTACTGCGTGACTGATTCAGTGTTGAACCGGAGCAGTGCCGCCATAGGCGTGAATATTGGCACTAGCACTCCCGCCCCGATGGCCGAGCATATCCGCCCGATCTCCTCTTACTTCTACCGGGATCCGGCGGCCTTCAGCCCGAGCGAGGTCGGGCTGAGGCTGATACTCGAGCAGCGCGGCGAGAGCGTCACCTTCAACCATCGGCTGGAGCCATTCAATGTCCCCTAGCGCCTGCCCCCCCGCCATGACGGCCCAACGGGGCAGCGCCATCATGATCGCGCTTTTTGTCATCGTCATCATGGCCCTGCTGGCGGCGGCCATGGGCCGTTTTCTGGTGGATAGCGGCGAGAAGAACACGGTGGAGGTGCGGGGTGTGCGGGCCCTGATGGCGGCCCAGAGCGGGTTGGAAATAGCCCTCTATCGGCTCTACCCCAACGATCACTGGACCGCCCAGCGGTGTGATGCTCTGACCAGGACCTCCTTCTCTATCCCCGGGTTGGTGGATTGTCAGGTCAGCGTGACCTGTCAGCCCATCACCGCGAGTACGAACGGGATGACCCAGACCAGCTACCGGTTTCGCAGCGAAGGGCGCTGTGGTAACACGGATCTGAATAGCCCCAACCCCGATTTTGCCGTCAGTCGGACCTTGGTGGCGGAAGCCTTCGATGGAGATGCACCATGACAGACAACCGAAGCTCCTGGGGCTGGCTCTGCGCTTTTCCTCGTCGATGCGGGTTCATGTTGTGCCTGGTCGCTTGGTCGCTGTTGAGCCTGGTCAGTTCGGGTGCGGATGCGTTTGGCGTCATTGATACCGGCCGCTATTTTCCGGCCGTGGTACAAGGGCACCATGGGGAGCAAGCCAGCGCCTGTGCCGGGACACTCATCCCCCAGCTGAGTGAGGTCAACAATCCCAGGATCAACGGCACTGGCGGGAACAAACTGTCCTTCTGCTCCATTACTGCCAACCAGAACAACACCAGGAACTGTGACGATGGCCTGGGGGGCTACAAGGTTTGCGCCATCACGGGACAGGATATTGGCGGCCTCAGCCTGACGGGGGGTAACGCTTTCCCCACGAATGGCTCCACCACAGATCTAAACTGCAACAACAATGGCAGTGCGGTGCTGGATCAGAAGGCTTACCGCAACGTAGGTAGCAGCGGGTGCCAACTGGTGTTGACCGCCCAGCCGGGCTATCAGATAGCCAGCTTGAATATGAGCAATGGTGGCACCCTGATCCTGGGGCCGGGCGATCATTTCTTCGAGACACTTTCCCTGGATAGCACCATCGTCAAGTTACAGAGTAAGGATCAGGCGCTGACCCGGATCTTCGTCAAGAACACACCGACGTTGCGTAACAATCCATTGATCAATGCCGGTGGCAAGCAGAACCTGGTCTGGGTCAGTTATAACGACTTCAATATCAGTGATAGCGCCAGGTTTGTCGGCTATCTCTATGCCGGTGGCACTGTGATTATGGGCAACCAGGCGACCCTGACCGGTCGGATCACGGCGCGTACCCTGGTGGTGAAAGACAATAGCGTTATCAACAAGGGGGACGCAGTGGTGCCGCCCCCGTTGCCCAACTGCAGTGATATCTTCACTGACCCACCGACGGAAGGTGCCATCATGGAGCCACCCGCGGGTATGCTTGAACCGCCCTTGACGGATCTGTCATGCAGCAGCCACAAGGGAGTGACTACCTGCAGCGGTCACGCCGGGAACAGCTTCGCGCCAGGGGATCATGATTTCAACAACGGTTCCATCGGCAATGACGCCGAGATCGTCGCCAGTGGGGTGACGGCGCGGCTGTACTTCAACAAGCTCGATCTGAACAACGCCAAGCTCAACCTAACCAACCCACCAGAGAACCTCTTCATTTATGTAAAGGGCGATCTCTCGATTAAGGGTCAGAACCAGATCAACGGCATCGTCTATGTCATGGGAGACGTCAATATGTCTGGCAATGCCAGCATTGATGGGGCGCTGGCGGCGGGTGGGAGCATCGATATGGGTGGCAACGGCGAGGTCGATTTTTCTCAGGACGCGGTCGACAATGCTGATCTGGGTGGTCTGTGCCAGCAAGGCGGTGGCGGCGGTAGTCACGTTGACCATTTCGAGCTGGATCACAGCGGCCAGGCGTTGACCTGCAACCCTGAGCCCATCACCATTCGCGCCTGTGCCAATGCCGCCTGCAGCAGTCTGATTACAACCACGGTCTCTCTTACCCTGGCTCCGGCGACGGGCTGGGAAGGTGGCAACCAGCTCAGCCTGACGGGAGGAAGTGCCGTCAAACAACTTCGCCATACCACTGCGGGCGCTGTGACCCTGGGGGTTAGTGCATCGAATCCGGTCGCGAGCACTGCCACCCTGTGCCGGGCCGGGGGCGGTGCACTCAGCGCCGCCGCCTGTACCCTCAGCTTTGCCGACAGCGGTTTCCTGTTCGATGTGCCGGACACTTACGCCAACAGGCCGCAACAGGTGCAGCTGAAGGCGGTGAAGAAAGACAGCGCGAGCCAGAAGTGCGTGCCCGGCTTTGCCGGCGTCAGCAAGCCGGTCAGCTTCTGGAGCGATTACGTCAGCCCGAGCGGCAACGGCTTTGGCAGCAAGGTGACGGTCAATGGCAACGCCATCGCGACGACCCAGGGGGCGGCCACCGCCAGCAACCTGAGCTTCGATGGCCAGGGGGAGGCGACCCTGACGGTCAATTATCCGGATGCGGGTCAGATGCAGCTCAATGCCCGCCACCAGGGCAGCGGCGACAGCGCCGGTCTGGTGATGACGGGGGGCGATCAGTTTGTCAGTCGCCCGGTCGGGCTCTGCATCACGGCCCCGCAAGGGGTCTGCGTGGCAGGGGATATCAGCTGCCCGGTATTCAAGAAGACCGGGGAAGCCTTCCCGCTCAACCTTGGGGCCGTGGCCTGGCAGTCCGATAACGACACCGATCTCTGCCGCGGCAATCTGGCGACCCCCAACTTTGCACTGACCGGGATAGCGCTCGCTAGCCAGCTGGTGGCCCCCCAACCCGGGGTGGAGGCGGTCGTCGGTACGGCTAGCTACGACCATGCCATCACGACCGCCAGCAACCTCAACGTGGTCGGGCAGTCGGTCAACGAGGTCGGGGTGTTCCGGATGCAGGCGACCCCGCCAGCTGGCGGCTACTTCGGCTATACCATAACCCCCGCGCTCAGCGCGCCGCTGGGGCGCTTTATCCCGCTGGACTTCAATCTGGTCAGCGGCGACATAGCGCCGGCCTGTGGCGCCTTCAGTTATATGGGGCAGCCCTTCCTGACGCAGTTGCATATTGAGGCCCGCAACCAGCTCGGACGGGTCACTCAGAACTATAGAGAGAGCTTCGCCAAGGGCGATGCCTACCTGAGCACGGCCAACAACAGAGATGGGATAGCACTCTCTGCCCGGCTGCGCAGCCTGGGACCGCTGCCATGGGTGGCGGGGGCGGCTGATTTCAGCGGGCCGACCGAGTTTGCCCGCCTCTCCGATAGCCAGCCTGACGGCCCCTACCGCGAGCTGCTGTTTGGTCTCTATATGCAGGACAACGATGGCGGGCAGACGCTGATCGCGGCCCCCGATTTCAATGCCCAACAGGCCGGGACATGCAGCGGCTCGGGTTGCAACGCCAAGCAGATCGATGCCAGCCCCATGGAGGCCTATTTCGGGCGGGTGCTGGCCGGCACGGCGCAGGGGGTGGCGTCGGCGCCGCTGATGGTACCGCTGCAACTGCAATATCACGAGGCAGGCAGCTGGCACCGGCAGTGGGCGGATCAATGTACCCGGCTCTCCCTGCTGGATGGAGGGTTCGAGTTTACCGATAGCAGCCAGAGCTTCGATGCAGGGAGCGGCGAGCTGACCCTGGACGAGAACACCAAGATCCGGCTCGGGCTTGGTCCGGTCGCGCCCGGCGCCATGACGGCGACGGTGCAGGATGGCGTCATCGCCTTGCAGCTGGCGGCCCCGGACCAGACGGTGCGCATTCCCTTCCGAATCGATCTGAGCAAGCAACCCGAGTCGGCGCTGCAACCAGGACGGCGGCCGCTCTGGCTTTCGGACCCCCAGAGTCTGGATGGCATGGCGATTTTTGGCATCGGTCGTGGCAATGACAGAATTATTTATCGGCGTGAGGTGATGCCCTGAAATTGATCTGTCGATGAGGATCGGGACCGTTTGGCTTGAGCTTGAGACTTATCTCCTTGTTTCGTAGAGTTTGTCTGCCTGAGCGGGTGAGTGATGACTCGCATTTTTGTCGCGCTTGATTGATTGGCGACAGTTTGAGCGCTTGCCCATTGAGGTGGGCATTGGTAAAGTTAGCCGGTTTTATGCACCTCCAAATTCTTAGGATTTCCCGTAGCCATGTTCAAAAAGCTCAGAGGCGTCTTTTCCAACGATCTGTCGATCGACTTGGGAACTGCCAACACCCTGATCTACGTAAAAGATCAAGGGATCGTCCTTAACGAACCCTCAGTTGTCGCCATTCGCCAAGAGCGCGGGAACGCCAAATCGGTCGCTGCCGTCGGTCATGCCGCCAAGCAGATGCTGGGTCGTACCCCAGGCAACATCTCCGCCATCCGTCCGATGAAAGACGGCGTCATCGCCGACTTCTACGTGACCGAGAAGATGCTGCAGCACTTCATCAAGCAGGTTCACGACAACAACTATTTCCGCCCCAGCCCCCGTGTGCTGGTGTGCGTGCCGTGCGGCTCCACTCAGGTCGAGCGCCGTGCCATCAAGGAATCCGCGCTGGGCGCCGGTGCCCGTGAGGTCTACCTGATCGATGAACCCATGGCTGCCGCCATCGGTGCCGGTCTGCCGGTCTCCGAAGCGACCGGCTCCATGGTGGTGGACATCGGTGGTGGTACCACCGAGGTGGCCATCATCTCCCTGAACGGCGTGGTCTACTCCCAGTCCGTGCGCATCGGTGGCGACAAGTTTGACGAAGCCATCATCAGCTACGTGCGTCGCAACTATGGCAGCCTGATCGGGGAAGCCACCGCCGAGCGCATCAAGCACTCGATCGGCTCCGCCTATCCGGGCGAAGAGGTACGCGAGATCGAGGTGCGTGGTCGCAACCTGGCCGAAGGGGTGCCGCGCAGCTTCACCCTGAACTCCAACGAGATCCTGGAAGCGCTGCAAGAGCCGCTGTCCGGTATCGTCGCCGCCGTCATGGTCGCCCTGGAGCAGTCTCCGCCCGAGCTGGCGTCCGACATCTCCGAGCGCGGCATGGTGCTGACCGGTGGTGGTGCCCTGCTCAAGGACATCGACCGCCTGCTGATGGAAGAGACCGGCATCCCGGTCGTCGTGGCCGAAGATCCGCTCACCTGTGTCGCCCGCGGTGGCGGCAAGGCGCTGGAGCTGATCGATATGCACGGTGGCGATCTGTTCCACTACGAATAAGACCCAAAGCCGGCCAGCGTGCCGGCTCTTTTTTGACGACTCATGAAACCCATTTTTGGTAGAGGCCCTTCGCTTCAGTTACGGTTGTTTCTCGCCGTCATCATCTCTGTTGCTGCCATCGTCGCGGACTCCCGCTTCGGTGTGTTTACCCATGTCCGCGTTTATCTGAGCTCGCTGGTCAGCCCGCTGCAATACATCGCCAACGCCCCCGGCACCCTGCTCGATACCATGTCGACCCAGGTGCAGACCCGCTCCAGCCTCATCGAACAGACCAAGCAGCAGGAACAACAGCTGTTCACCCTGCGCTCGCGCCTGCTCAAGCTGGATCAGCTGGAGCACGAGAACCAGCGGCTGCGTGAGCTGCTCGGTTCGCCGGTGCACAAGGAGTCCCGCAAGATGGTGGCCGAGCTGCTGTCGGTGGATTCCGACCCCTTCAGTCATCAGGTGCTGATCAACAAGGGGGCGCTGGACGGCGTCTATAACGGCCAGCCGGTGATCAACGATCAGGGGGTGATAGGTCAGGTGCTGCACGTGGGTTCCACCACCAGCCGCGTCCTGCTGGTCACCGACTCCAGCCACGGCATCCCGGTGCGGGTGCTGCGCAACGATCTGCGCGCCATCGCCTCCGGCAGTGGTGAACTCGACAAGCTCGAGCTGCGCAACCTGCCGCGCAACACCGATGTGCAGGTCGGCGATCTGCTGGTGACCTCGGGTCTCGGCGGTCGCTTCCCGGAAGGCTACCCGGTGGCGACCGTGACTCGCTCCGACTATGTGGAGGGCAAGCCCTTCGCCCAGGTCGAAGCCAAGCCGCTGGTGGAGCTGGACCGATTGCGCTATCTGCTGCTGCTGTGGACCGACAAGAAGCCGGAAGTGCACGACAATGATGCCCTGGCACCGGCTCAGGCCCCAGCTCCGGCGGCGTCCGCGGCGACGGCCACCTCGGCGGCGGGAGCGACGCGCTGATGCTGCAACCCGCCAGTGGCAGGATCTGGATCTGGGTCTCGATCCTGCTGGCTCTGTGCCTGTCGATCCTGCCGCTCCCCTTCCAATTCGAACCCTTCCGGCCGGACTGGCTCGCCATGGTGCTCATCTACTGGGCGCTGGCGTTGCCGCACCGGGCCAACGTCGGCACCGCCTGGGTGGCGGGCCTGCTGCTGGACGTGCTGCTCGGCAGCACGCTCGGGGTGCGGGCCATGGCCATGGCCATCACCACCTATCTGGCGGCCTTCCAGTTCCAGAAGATCCGCAACTTCTCCCTTTGGCAGCAGGCGCTGATCATCGGCCTGCTCTCGCTGGTGGGCAAGATCACCGTGTTCTGGGCCGAGCACCTGTTCAGCCGTGCCAGCCTCAATTTCGCCTATTTTTGGTCGACCCTGACGACGATGCTAATATGGCCCTGGATCTTTATGGTCTTGCGCAAGGTGCGCCGTCACTTCAATATTAAGTGAACATGAGCAAAAACAACGGATTGTAACTGCGTCTCATCTCATTGAGTGAATATGAACAAGCACAACGAACTGCAACTCTATCTCGCCTCGGGTTCCCCCCGCCGGCACGAATTATTGACCCGCCTCGGCTACCGTTTCGAGGTACTCAGGCTGGATGTTCCCGAGCAACGGGAAGCGGGCGAGAAGCCCCAGGATTATGTCTGCCGGCTCGCCCGTGACAAGGCGATGGCCGGGGTGGCTGCCGCCCCGACCGCGCTGCCGGTGCTGGGCGCCGACACCATAGTGGTGTTGGGGGATCGGGTGCTGGAGAAACCCTCCGATCTGCTCGACGCCAAAGACATGCTGGAGGCGCTCTCCGGCAAGGTACATCAGGTGATGACGGCGGTGGCGTTGGCCACCCCGGAGCGCTGCGACGTGCGGCTGGTCACCACCAACGTGGCGTTTCGCAAGCTGGACGAGGCCGAGATCGAGGCCTACTGGCGCACCGGCGAGCCCTGCGACAAGGCCGGCGCCTATGCCATTCAGGGCATCGCCGGCAAGTTTGTCAGCCGGCTAGAGGGGAGCTACAGCGCCGTGGTCGGCCTGCCCCTGCTGGAAACGGATCTGCTGATCCGCCAGCAGCTCGAACAGAGCCGATAACCCGCCCCAGCGGTCTCCTGCTGCGTTACCACCTGCGTTGCGCGTGCCCTGCCGGACTGGCAGTCAGAATTCAAAACTAGAAAGGCAAGGTAACTTATGTCAGTCGAACTGCTGGTGAACGTCACCCCCTCCGAAACCCGGGTCGCCCTGGTCGAGAACGGCCTGCTGCAGGAAGTGCATGTAGAGCGTCAGGCCAAGCGCGGCATAGTGGGCAACATCTACAAGGGCAAGATCAGCCGGGTGCTGCCCGGCATGCAGGCCGCCTTCGTCGACATCGGCATGGACAAGGCCGCCTTCCTGCACGCCTCCGACATAGTGCCGCACACCGAGTGCGTGGCGGTGAAGGAGAAGGAGCAGTTCCAGGCCGGCAACATCGCCGAGCTGGTGCGCCAGGGCCAGGACATCATGGTGCAGGTGGTCAAGGATCCGCTGGGCACCAAGGGTGCCCGCCTCACCACCGACATCACCCTGCCCTCCCGCTATCTGGTGTTTATGCCGGGCAGCGCTCACGTCGGCGTCTCCCAACGCATCGAGTCGGAAGCGGAGCGCGAGCGCCTCAAGCGTACCGTAGCGGGCTACGTGGATGATCTCGGTGGTTACATCATCCGCACCGCCGCCGAAGGGGTGGGGGAGCAGGAGCTGGAGCAGGATGCCGCCTTCCTCAAGCGGCTGTGGCGCAAGATCCTGGAGCGCAAGCAGAAGTACCCGCCCTGCAAGATCCTCTACGAGGATCCCAGCCTGGCCTTCCGGGTGGTGCGCGACTTCGTCGGCGCCGAGCTCGACAAGATCCGGGTCGACTCGCGCCAGAGCTTCGAGCTGCTCTCGCATTTCACCGGGGAGTATGTGCCCGAGCTCGCGAACAAGCTGGAGTACTACTCCGGCGAGTCGCCCATCTTCGATCTCTACGACGTGGAGAACGAGATCCAGCGCGCCCTTGAGCGCAAGGTGGAGCTGAAATCCGGCGGCTACCTCATCATCGACCAGACCGAAGCCATGACCACGGTGGACATCAACACCGGCGCCTTCGTCGGCCACCGCAATCTGGAAGAGACCATCTTCAACACCAACGTCGAGGCGACCGCCGCCATCGCCCGCCACCTGCGGCTGCGCAACCTCGGTGGCATCATCATCATCGACTTCATCGACATGCAGTCGGAGGATCACCGCCGTCGGGTGTTGCACAGCCTGGAGCTGGCGCTGGCCAAGGACAGGGCCAAGACCAACGTCAACGGCTTCTCCCAGCTCGGGCTGGTGGAGATGACCCGCAAGCGCACCCGCGAGAGCCTGGAGCATGTGCTCTGCTCCGAGTGCCCGGAGTGCAAGGGCCGTGGCCGGGTCAAGACGGTGGAGTCGGTCTGCTTCGAGATCCTGCGGGAGATCATCCGGGTCAACCGCGCCTACGATGCGGATCAGTTCACCGTCTACGCGGCCCCCTCGGTGGCCGACTACCTGCGGGGCGAGGAATCACACAGTCTGGCCGAGCTGGAAGTCTTCATCGGCAAACAGGTCAGGGTGGTGACTGAGCCGCTCTGTGGGCAGGAACAATTCGATGTGGTGATGATGTAATTGGTCTACCGCTGGCTGAGTCGGGGCTGGTTAGCCCTCGGGGTCTTCTTCGTGCTGCTGGCCATCCTGGTCAGCCTGGTACGCCTTGGCGGCCCCCTGCTCAACCAGCATCGCCAGGCGCTGATCGCCAGCCTGCTCGGCAACAGCCAGCTGGAGGTCAGTGTCGAGCACGTCGGCCTGGACTGGACCCAGCGCGGGCCGGCCCTCGAGCTGCAAGGACTCGCCATCGCACCCGATTCGGGGCGTTTCTCCCTGCGGCTCGGCAAGGTGTGGGCCCACCTCGACTTCTGGCGCTCCCTCAACGAGTGGAAGCCGGTGTTCGGCCAACTGCTGCTGAGCGACGGCGACATAGCGCTGGATCTGGCCCAGCCGGCAGAGCCGGCGGGCGAGAAGAATCCGAACCAGCAGGCAGCCCTGCTGCGCTTCCTGCTGACCCAGCTCTCCACCTTCGACATTCATGACACCCGCCTGAGCGTGACCACGGCGCTGGGTGAGGTGCGTGCCCTCAACATCGCCCAGCTGCGCTGGCAGAACCGCGGCCAGCGTCACCAGGGCGTGGGCAAGGCCTATCTCATCAACGGGGTGGGCGAGAGCGCCATCGATCTCATCCTGGACGTAGACGCCCCCGCGACGCGGTTCGGCAGCCTCAGTGGCCAGCTCTATCTGGGGGCCAGCGAGCTCGACATCAGCCCCATGCTGGCCAGGATCCACGCCGGCGAGCCCAAGGTGACGGGCCAGCTCGACTTCCAGCTGTGGAGCAACTTTGCCAACGGTCAGCTGGGGGACTCGCTGCTGGCCTTTGGCAACAACCATCTGATCTGGAAGGACGAGGTCAAGGGAGAGCCACACCGGCTCGATCTGCGCGGCGGCAAGATCCAGCTGCGGCGGTCGGGGGAGGAGTGGCAGCTCGCCAGCCATGATGTGATCTTCAAGCTCGATGGCGCGACCTGGCTGCACAGCCGGCTGCAGCTCGAGCGGGTGGGCGAACGCATCCAGGGCTATGTGCCCGCCATCGACATCAGCCAGATCGCCAGCCTGAGCCAGCTGGTCTCGGGTCTCTATCCCCGCCTGACCGAGACCCTCAAGCGCACCCAGCCCAAGGGCAAGTTGCAGGATCTGATCCTGCAGGCGGATGCGAACTGGCAGGGGCTCTCCCTCGCCGGACGGCTCGCGGGCTTCGAGATGAAGGCCTGGCGGGATGTGCCTGGCCTGCAGAACCTGGACGGCGAATTCTGGCTGACCCCGGCGGGCGGCGGCGCCCGCCTGGGCCTCGGCAAGGGCAAGGTGGATCCGGCGCGCCACTTCAAGGAGCCGATCCCGGTCGACAGCCTGGCGGCGCGGCTGGATTGGTGGCAGACGCCGGCAGGCTGGGTGCTCTATGGCCAGGACATCGCCCTGGACAACCCGGATCTGCGTCTTGCCAGCCGCTTCCGGCTCGATCTGTTCGAGCACCCCTTCCTCGCCCTGACCGGCCGCATCGACGTCAAGAACGCGGGCCATGCCTACCGCTATTACCCGCTGGCCGTGATGAGTGACGGCCTGGTGAACTACCTGAGCGGGGCCATCAAGGGGGGCCAGGCCAAGGGCGCCGACCTGCTCTGGTACGGCGAGTTCAGGGACTTCCCCTACGATCAGGGCGCCGGCGTCTTCCAGGTGGCGGTGCCGCTCGAGAAGGCGACCTTCCAATTCTTCCCCGGTTGGCAACCGCTCACCGACCTGCAGATCGATCTGCTGTTCCAGAACGCCAGCCTCGACATGAACAGCCGCTCCACCCGGCTCGGCAAGGCTGGCTCCGACTCGGTGCATGCCTGGATCCCGACGCTGGCCCCGGGCGCCCATCTCTACGTGGACGCCAGGGTCGCCGGCGAGGGCAAGGCCATCAGCGACTATCTGCAGGATTCGCCGATGGGCAACTCCGTCGGCCAGGCGCTGCGGGAGATCGAGATCCGCGGGCCCATGAAGGGCACGGTCAAGCTGGATATTCCGCTCGGCGGCAAGGGCGAGGTCAAGGCCAGCGGCGACGCCCAGTTCCACAACAACAAGGTCAGGATCGCCGCCCTCGACATGCCGCTGGAGCGGGTCGATGGCCGACTGTTGTATGACAACGAACACACCCGTTTCAGCAACCTCAAGGCCAGCCTGTGGGATCAGCCGCTGACCCTGGATTATCAGGGCAAGCAGCTGCCGAACCGTTATCAGGTCGATCTCAAGTTCAAGGGGCAGTGGGACAGCAGTCGCCAACGCCGCGACATCCCCGCCCTCGAGCTGCTCAAGGGGCGCAGCAACTGGACTGGCGCCCTGGGGCTGACGCTGCCCAATGACAAGCCGTTCAGCTTCCAGCTGGCGCTGGACTCCAACCTGCAGGGGATGGGGCTGGATCTGCCGTTCCCCCTCGCCAAGACGGCCGACAGCCAGCTCCCGCTCAAGGTCACGGTGCGAGGCCGCGACGGCGCCGCCGATATTCGCGGCGTGCTGGGGAACGATGTGGACATGCAGAGCCGGCTGGTTTACGGCGAGGGCACGCCCTACCTCAGCCGGGTGCGGGTCGACGTCGGCCAGCCGGGGGCCAGGGTGTTGCAGGACAAGCCCATGCTGCTGGTCATCAACCAGCCGCATGCGGACGTGGGTGGCTGGCTGGCGCGGCTCAAGCGCTGGCTGCCGAGCCAGACCGAGAGCGGCAATGCGGTGGTCGGCCCCTCCTTCCTGCCGCAGGAGTGGTGGGTGGATGGCCAGCTGGCCCGAGCCGATATCGGCAGCGCCAACATCAAGGCGGTGCGCTTCACCGTGGGCCCGGTCCGCCAGGCCACCGAGGTGATGATCGACAGCCCGGATGTGATGGGGGTGGTGCGCATTCCCGTCGCCGGCCAACAGCCCATCGACGCCAAATTCGCCAGGATCTACTGGTCCGGCAAGGGATCGGATCTCAGCCCGGAGCCGGATGCCCGGCAGGACAAGGCCATCATGGACGCCATCCCCTGGCTCAACTTCAGCTGTGTGGACTGCCGCTTCGGCACCCTGCCGCTGGGGGAGCTGAAAGGCGAACTGGTGCCCGGCGTCAACCAGCTGGCCCTCAAGGGGCTGGAGATGAAGCTCGCCGGCAGCACCCTGAGCGGGAACGCCGAATGGCTGGCGCTACCCGGCCAGATGCAGACCCGGGCCCGGCTCAAGCTCAACACCCAGAACAGCGAGCTGTTGCTGCAGCGGCTCGGCTTCACCTCGCCCATCGGCGATGCGCCGGGCAAGCTGGCGCTGGATCTGAACTGGCGTGACGTTCCCTACCGGCTGGATCTGCCGACCCTGGGGGGCACCGCCGACTATCAGCTGGAAGGCGGCACCCTGCGGGAGGTCAACGACAAGGGGGCCCGCCTGCTCTCCCTGCTCAGCCTGGATTCGTTGCTGCGCAAGTTGCGGCTCGATTTCCGCGATGTGTTCGACAAGGGCTTCTACTTCGAATCCATGTCCGCCTCCGCCAAGATCAAGCAGGGGGTGGTGGACAACAACGACTTCTACATGAAGGGGGCGGCGGGCAACCTGCGCGGTGAGGGCATCGCCGATCTGGTGCGCTGGCGACTCGATTACGATCTGAGCTTCTCCCCGAACCTGGGGGGTACCCTGCCGGTGGTGGCCGCCTTCTCGCTGACCCCGATCACCGGGCTCTATGTGCTGGCGCTCTCCAAGCTGCTGGAGCCGGTGGTGGACGTGGTGACCCGCATCGACTTCCGGGTCTCGGGCCCGCTGGATGATCCCAAGCTGATCGAGGCGGGGCGGGACAAGGCGCGCATCAAGCTCAACCAGCAGCAGAAGCAGGCGGTGGATGCGGTGGCTCCCAGCCTGCCCGCCGAGGAGGTCACCCCCTTCCTGCTGACCCCCAAGCATACCGGACCCGGTCAGCGCTGAGGCGGGTAGGGGTCTTCAATCACAAGGAGTGAGCCATGATCCGACACATTCTGCTGATCACCTTCAAGAGAGAGGTCCAGGCCGACGGTATCGCGGCTGTCAGGGCAGCCTTTCTCGACATCCCGGCCAAGGTCAGTGGCGTGGTAGCCGTCGAGTGGGGCCAAGATGACAGCCCAGAAGGGCGCGCCGAAGGCTTCACCCACAGCGTGCTGATGACCTTCGCCGACGAGGCCGCCCGCCAGTGTTACCTGCCCCATCCGGCTCATGCTGCTCTCAAGGCCCTCTTTCACCCCGTGCTGGCACGTATCATAGTGCTGGATTACACCCTGCAAGCCGGGGATGCGGTCCTTGCAAAGAAGCCGTCGTGATGGTTGATGAGCGTTGCCCTGCTATTCCGCTACTTCAACGTGCTCTGCTGCAAGCCGTGATTGAGCATGGCGCGGCTCACCCTGCCATAGACGCTGGAGTGGTGGTTGGGTCACTCGCGAAGGGCAAGGCCGACAGGGTGTCCGATGTCGATGTCTTGTTGCTGGCTACGCCGGGTTTTCACAATCAGGCGGCATCACTGGTGCGGTCTATTGTGGGTGAGCGCGAAGTATTCCACTGCTGGCAGGGAAAGCATGAAGAGGTTTGTTCCTACTGGCGTTATATCTTCTATGACATGTCCAGCATAGAGATCCACATCCTCGATAGTGGCACCGAGTTTCCTCTTGCCAAGCCTTACTTGCCTCTCTTCGATAAAACATCTTGTCTACCGGGGTTGGAGGTAGGAGGCGCGGCGCCAAGTCACTGGGATTTTCCAGCCTATATCGCCGATGGCGATGGTTTGGTATGGGAATTGTTTGATTGCCTTAAATGGGCCCAAAGGGGCCAACGAGATCTGGTCCGACACCATCTTCGCAAACTGTTGAGCGAAATGGATAAAGACCCGAATATCAGGACTGCCATCAACGCCGACAAGGAGTGAGTCATGTGGTTAGCCGCAATACAGCTGGTGTCCGGTCGGCACTGGCAGGATAACCGGGAGCAGATCGCCGCCGAGCTGGCCGCCTTGCCCAAAGCGCGTCCCTTGCTGGTACTGCTGCCGGAAAACTTCGCCCTGTTTGGCGAGCGCCAGGGCTATCTGGACAACGCCGAAGCGATCGGTGAGGGGCCCATCCAGCAACAGCTGGCCCTGTGGGCCCGGGAGCAGGGGATCTGGCTGGTGGCCGGTGCCATGCCCACCCGTATTCCCGGCTCCAGCCATATCCACACCAGCTCGCTGGTGTTCGATCCCAACGGGGATCTCAAGGGCCATTACCACAAGATCCACCTGTTCGACGTGGACGTGGCCGACAACCAGGGCCGCTACCGGGAGTCGGAGACCTTCAGCCCCGGCCAGGATCCCGTGTTGGTGGACTCCCCCTTTGGTCCCCTCGGCCTCTCTATCTGTTATGATCTGCGCTTCCCCGAGCTCTATCGTCGGCTGAGCCGTGCCGGTGCCCGGGTGCTGCTGGTGCCGGCGGCCTTCACCGCCGTGACCGGCGAGGCGCACTGGGAGCCGCTGCTGCGGGCCCGCGCCATCGAGAACCAGTGCTATGTGGTGGCCGCCAATCAGGGCGGCAGCCATGAGACGGGGCGCCAGACCTGGGGCCACAGCATGGTGATCGATCCCTGGGGCCGGGTGCTGGCCTGTCAGCCATCGGGCCGTGCGACCGTGCTGGCGAAGATGGACCCCGCCCTCGGCGAGGAGCTGGCGCGGACCATGCCGGTGCTGCAACACGCCCGATTGCTGTAGGTTTGCATGGGTTCGATTAGCCGCATGGCGGCGCAATCGGACTAGCGCGAAACGGCCGCATCGAGAGTTCGTGAATACCCTTGCATATGGCACACATGACGTTCGATTGCGCGTCGCGAATCGAACCTACTTTGCCCTTTCTCGTTGAGACAGGGGATTTTATTACGACATCTCCCAGCGAGAATGGAGAACAAGATTGAGTCTATTGAGCCAGGTTAGTGCCTCATTGTTGGCCCCGAACGACCTCGATGAAGGACGGCTGCAGCAACTGCTCGGCAGCCTGATGAGCCATCAGGTGGAGTTCGGCGACCTCTATTTCCAGCGCAGCTGGCACGAGTCCTGGATGCTGGAAGATGGCATCGTCAAGGATGGCAGCTACAACATCGACCAGGGGGTCGGGGTGCGCGCCGTCAGCGGCGAGAAGACCGGCTTCGCCTACTCCGACGAGCTGAGCCTGCTGGCGCTGCAACAGTCGGTCACCGCCGCCCGTGGTATCGCCGCTGCCGGCGCCCAGGGCAAGGTGAAGGCCTGGGCTCGCACCGAAGCGAACCTGCTCTATCCGGCGATGGATCCGCTGCAGACCCTCGACAAGTACCAGAAGATCGCGCTGCTTGAGCAGATGGACAAGTTTGCCCGCAGCCTGGATCCCGCCATCAATCAGGTGATGGCCTCCATCAGCGGCGTCTATGAAGAGATACTGGTGGCCGCCACCGATGGCACGCTGGCCGCCGACGTGCGCCCGCTGGTGCGGCTATCGGTGACCGTCATCGCCGAGAAGGGCGATCGCCGCGAGCGCGGCAGCGCCGGCGGCGGTGGTCGCTGCGGTTATGACCATTTCCTGGAGCTGGACGGGCTGGAGAGCCGGGCCTTCGGCTATGTGCGCGAGGCGGTGCGTCAGGCGCTGGTCAACCTCGAGGCCATAGATGCCCCGGCCGGCACCATGCCGGTGGTGCTCGGCGCCGGCTGGCCCGGTGTGCTGCTGCACGAGGCGGTGGGTCACGGCCTGGAGGGGGACTTCAACCGCAAGGGCTCGTCCGCCTTCGCCGGCCGCATCGGCGAGCAGGTTGCCTCCAAGCACTGCACCATAGTCGATGACGGTACCCTGGTGGGCCGACGCGGCTCCGTCAGCATAGATGACGAGGGCACGCCGGGCGGTTACAACGTGCTGATCGAGAACGGTATTCTCAAGGGCTACCTGCAGGACAAGCAGAACGCCCGGCTGATGGGGGTACCGCTCACCGGCAACGGTCGTCGCGAATCCTATGCCGCCCTGCCGATGCCACGGATGACCAACACCTACATGCTGGCGGGTCAGTACGATCCGGCGGAGATCATCGCCTCGGTGAAGAAGGGCATCTATGCCCCCAACTTCGGCGGCGGTCAGGTGGACATCACCTCCGGCAAGTTCGTCTTCTCCGCCTCCGAGGCCTATCTCATCGAGGATGGCAAGATCACCGCCCCCATCAAGGGCGCCACGCTCATCGGCAACGGCCCAGAGGCCATGAGCCAGGTCTCCATGGTGGGTCATGATCTGGCATTGGATCTCGGGGTCGGGGTCTGTGGCAAGGAGGGGCAGAGCGTGCCGGTCGGGGTCGGCCAGCCGACCCTCAAGCTGGATCAGCTGACCGTGGGCGGTACCCAGTAACGGGTCACCCAGTCCATATCCGATCAAAAAAGACCCCGGCCAGTGCCGGGGTTTTTTATTGGCGCTGGCGGCCGGGCGCAACAAAAAGCCCCGGGCAGGGCCGGGGCTGGGGGAGGCAGGGCGGGTCAGTTGACCGAGATGGCCCTGGCGTCGATGTAGTAGTGCGGCCTGCCCTGGGGATCGATCCGGATCTGGGCCACCAGGCGGTTGGACTCCCGGTGTTCCCATCCCTTGGCCTGCCGGCTGGGGGATGGGCTGGTGACACCGACCACGGTCAGGTACTCATGAAACAGGCTGTAACTGCGGATCTCGGTCAGCATCTTTTCCATTGCATCTCTCCTGAGGGGGTGGATAGGGTGGTATCACCTTAGTCCTCATTAGCTGAATGCTGGCTGTACAAAAAATAACCACAACGGGCCGTTCCGCTGACCCTTATTCCAATCCGCTCAGGATCCGCGTGCCTCCAGTGTCAGCTTGACGGCCTCCTCACCCGGCCCCGCGGTCTTGTGCTGTACCTGGGCGGCGGGCGCGCCGTGGAACACGGGATCCTGCGCCACTTCCTTGATGCCGTTGATGCAGAACTGCATGCCCATGCACACCAGCAGGAAGCCCATGATGCGGGTCATTGCGTCGATGCCGGTGGCCCCCAGGATCTTGCAGACCGGATCCGCCAGCTTGAGCACGCCCCAGCTGAGCAGGCTCATCAGGGCGAAGGCGGTGACCACGGCGGCATAGATGACGAAGCGGTTGTAGTCGGTCGGCAGCTCGGCTATCTGGGCGGCGCCGCTGATCACCAGCGCCATGGTGCCTGGCCCGCACATGCTGGGCATGGTGAGCGGCACGAAGGCGATGCTCTGGTTGATGTCGACCCCGGCGGCCTGGCTGGGGGCGGGGAACAGCATGCGAAAGCCGATGAAGGCGATGATCAGGCCACCGGCCAGTCGCAAGCCGGGAATGGAGATCCCGAACAGATCCAGGATGGAGGATCCGATGAAGAAGCTGACGCAGAGGGTGGCGAACAGATAGATGGCGGCCAGATTGATCTGGCGGCGCACGTGTTCACGGGACATGCCCTTACTCAGTCCGAGCAGCAGGGTGGCCGTGGTGGGGGGATTGACCATGGGCAGCAAGGCCAGCAAGGCAATGAATACGACCTGGAAAAACATCTTTCACCTCGGGGTGGTTGGCAAACAACAGGGCCAGACGGTGGTCTGGCCTTAAGGGGGGGCTACTCTACGGGAGCCTGGCTGAATATAGCCGGAACAAAGGGGCCCCGAAAGTCTGGGGCCCGTACCGGTCAGGCCGCCTGTGGCGCGACCTGACGCTGACCGCGCTGCCGCAGCCAGAACAGCAGGCCGAGGACGAAACCCAGCCCGGCCAGGCTGACCACATAGTGAGAGGGGGCCAGCACGTCGTTCTTCATCCAGAGGGTGACCAGCATAGGGGTCAGACCGCCGAAGATGGCGTAGGCCACGTTGTAGGAGAACGACAGCCCGGAGAAACGCACCACGGCCGGGAAGGCGTTGACCATGACGTAGGGCACGGCCCCGACGATGCCGACGGAGAAGCCGGCCAGCATGTAGAGCGGGATCAGCTGATCCATGCCGGCCGCCAGGCCGTGGTAGAAGGCGTAGCAGGAGCCGGCCAGCAGCAGGGAGCCAAACACGAAGGTGGGGCCGCTGCCGAGGCTGTCGATAAGGCGGCCATAGAAGATGCAGCCCAGGGTGAGCGCGACTATGGCCAGTGAGTTGGCGGTCAGCGCATCGGCCGGGCTGATGCCGTGCACCTTCTGCAGATAGGTCGGGGTCATCAGGATCACCACCACTATGCCGGCGGAGAGCAGCCAGGTCAGCAGCATGGAGACGATGACGCTGCCCTTGTGCTCACGCAGCACCGTCTTGAGCGGCAGCTCCTCGGCCAGCGTCTTGTTGGCCTGCATCTCGGCGAACACCGGGGTCTCGTGCAGCCAGCGGCGCAGGTACATGGCGACTATGCCGAAGATGCCACCGAGGACGAAGGCCAGACGCCAGCCCCAGTCGCTCACCTCGACCGGGCTCATGCCGCGGTTGATGGCGGTGGCGACCAGGGAGCCAAGCAGGATGCCGGCCGTCAGACCTGCCGTGAGAGTGCCGCAGGCGAGCCCTATCCGGCGGGCGGGCACATGCTCCGCCACGAACACCCAGGCGCCGGGGACTTCACCGCCGATGGCGGCCCCTTGCAGGATCCGCAACAGCAGCAACAGCAGCGGGGCGGCGATGCCGAGGGCGGCATAGGTGGGCAGCAGGCCGATCAGCAGGGTGGGCAGCGCCATCATGAGGATGCTGAGGGTGAACATGCGCTTGCGGCCGATGAGATCGCCGAAGTGCGCCATGATGATGCCCCCGAGCGGGCGGGCCAGGTAACCGGCGGCGAAGATGCCGAAGGTCTGGAACTGGCGCAGCCATTCGGGAATGTCGGCCGGGAAG
Source organism: Aeromonas sp. sif2416 (assembly GCF_019218665.1). Classification (NCBI taxonomy): domain Bacteria; kingdom Pseudomonadati; phylum Pseudomonadota; class Gammaproteobacteria; order Aeromonadales; family Aeromonadaceae; genus Aeromonas; species Aeromonas sp. sif2416. The sequence goes on along the minus strand of NZ_JAHUXC010000015.1, from coordinate 18,314 downwards.
AACAGCTCGCCGATCACCACGGCGAAGAAGACGAAGATGATAAAGTCGTAGAATTCGAGGGCGCCGCCGAGGGCGGCCAGACTCAGGGTCTTGTAATCCTGCCGGTTGAGGGGGCGGCCGTGATCATTGCGTTGCGTGACTGTGGTCATATCCTTATGTTTCCCATCGTTTTTTTAGTTATTGTTCCCCATCCTTTGCGGGGACACGCTCACCAACGAGGGTATGCTTTTGTATCCCGGAATGTAAATCGCACAATTCGCAACACAGTCTTGCAGCTTCTTGGTGCAAGCGGAGTGGAAACATGATGACGAAGAAGAAGGTACTGCTCTCCTGGAGCAGCGGTAAAGACAGCGCCTGGGCACTGCATCAGTTGCAGCAGGATCCGGCCATCGAGGTGGTGGGGTTGTTCAGCACCCTGAACCAGGAATTTGAGCGGGTCGCCATCCACGGGGTGCGCAAGCAACTGCTGATGCAGCAGGCCGAGTGCCTTGGCCTGCCGCTGCGCACCCTGGATCTGCCCTGGCCCTGCAGCAACGAGGATTACGCCCGTATCATGAGCGGCTTCGTGGCCGAGGTGGTGGCCAGCGGGATCCGGCATATGGCGTTTGGGGATCTGTTCCTCGAGGATGTACGGGCCTACCGCGAGCGGCAACTGGAGGGCACCGGCATAGAGCCGTTGTTCCCGCTCTGGGGCAGCGACACGACCGAGCTGGCGCAGAGGATGATCGCCGCCGGCTTGAAGGCGCACATCAGCACCCTGGACCCCAGCAAACTGGCCGCCAGCCTGGGGGGCCATGCATTCGATCAGGCCCTGCTGGCCGCCCTGCCCGCCGGGGTGGATCCCTGCGGTGAAAACGGCGAGTTCCACACCCTGGCCGTGGACGGCCCCATGTTCTTGCGGCCCCTGGCCATCGAAGTGGGGGAGACGATAGTGCGCGATGGCTTCGTCTACACGGATCTGCTGCCGAAAACGTCGGCCTGATCTGGCCGGCTCTTCACGCGGTCGCCGAATGCAACAAGGCCGGATCCCCAGGGATCCGGCCTTGTTGTCGGGCCCGCTTCAGCGGGCGGCGAAGGTGTCGCAACTGGCGGGCTTGCCGCTGTCGAAGCCGCGCTTGAACCAGGCGAGGCGCTGGGCCGAGCTGCCGTGGGTGAAGCTGTCCGGCACGACCCAGCCCTGGCCCCGCTGCTGCAGGCGGTCGTCGCCGATGGCCTGGGCGGCGTTGAGTGCCTCCTCCAGATCGCCGTGCTCCAGCACCTGCTCCCGCTCCATGTAGTTGCCCCAGACGCCGGCGAAGCAGTCGGCCTGCAGCTCCAGCTTGACCGACAGCTTGTTCTGCGCGGCCTGGCTCAGCCCCTGCTGTTGCTGGCGCACCTTGGCCGAGATGCCGAGCAGGGTCTGCACGTGATGGCCCACCTCGTGGGCGACCACGTAGCCCTGGGCGAAGTCGCCATCGGCCCCCAGCTTGTCGCGCATGTCCTGATAGAAGGAGAGATCGATGTAGACGGAGCTGTCCGTCGGGCAGTAGAAGGGGCCCATCACCGCCTGACCCTGGCCGCAGCCGGTGCGGGTGGCGCCGCGATAGAGCACCAGCTTGGGCGGTTGGTAACGGCTGCCGCTTTGGGAGAAGATCTCGCCCCAGGCATCCTCGGTGGAGGCGAGCATCACGGAGGTAAACTTGGCCAGGGGATCGCTGGCCGGCTGAGACGGGTTCTGACGCTGAGCCTGGCTCTGTTGGGCCGGCTCGTCGAGCAGGGGGCTCAGATCCACACCGTAGTAGCCGGCCACCAGCACCACGACCACCAGGATGAGGCGCCCCTTGCCGCCGATGGGCAGGCCACCGCCCCCGTTGCCACCGCCCTGTTGGCGCCTGTCTTCCACATTGCTGCTCTCACGGCGATCTTGCCAGCGCATACCCGCACACTCCCCTTCTTGGCTGTGGCAGTAATGATAATGGCTGGCGCTGTGCCCTGCCTAATGAGGGCGTTACTCGGCCCAGGGCATCTCGGGCAGGCTGTCGAGGAACTCGGCGTAGCGGGTCAGGTTGAAGGGACCCTGCTCGGCCTCCATCGCCATCAGCTCGGCGCCGAGGGCGCAGGCGATGTATTGCAGCGCCTCTTCCCGTGGGGTGCCTTTCATCACCAGCCGCATCAGGGTGGCTTTCACCTGCGGGGGGTGACCGTCGGTGAGCTGGTTATCGACCATCTCCAGCAGTGCCTGTTCGTCGAAGAATTCGGTGTCGTCCGTCATGGTGTCTGTCCTGCTTGTTTGAAGAGGGGGCATTATAGCCGGAACCGGTCCGCGGCTCGCGCCTGAGGGGGGATAAATAGCTGGTGGGGGGCGGCCAGTATCGGCACATGTTCGCTTTTGCACGCGAGATCTTGCCAAGGCGGCGACGCGGGGGCAGTCTTGATGGCCTGTTTTTCCGACAAGAGTCTTGATCATGATCCTCTCCGAGCGCCTCGTCTTGCGCGAACTGACCGCTGTGGACGCCCCCTTCATCCTCGAGCTGCTCAACGACGGCGACTTCCATCGCTACATCGGCGATCGCGGCGTGCGCACCCTGGCGGACGCCGAAGACTATATCCAGCAGGGGCCGGCGGTCAGCTACGCCCGCCATGGGCACGGCCTCTATCTGGTGATGCGACGGGAGGATGAGGCCAGGCTCGGCATCTGCGGCCTGATCAAGCGCGACACCCTGCCGTGCGAAGACATCGGCTATGCCTTCCTGCCCGCCTATCGTGGCCAGGGTTACGGCATAGAGGCGGCGCGGGCGGCGCTGCAGGACGGGCGGGAGCGGCTCGGCATCGAGCGGGTGATCGCCATCGTCACGCCGGGCAATGAGCGCTCGGTCGGGCTCTTGGCCAAACTGGGGCTGAGTCAGGGTCGGCTGGTCAAGCTGGGTGAGAGCGAAGAAGAGTGTCTGCTGCTGGAGGTGCCGGGGCGAGAGAACTGTCCGGTCTAGGGCTTGCTGGCAAAGGGGCCGCCGTGAGTTGCGGCCGGTCTGCGTCGGTGCTGCCGTTGGGCAGGGATCAGTTGAGATCTTCGATGGAGAAATCGTTAATATCTTTCATGTTGTTGTTTTTAATGATTAATTTGTATTTCATACATGGATTTTATTCTTTATACCCCACTATAAACCCCGCGCGTGAAATTTAGCCAGTTTGTATGTGCTCAGTGATATGCCCAAAACCGTCTCGACGAACTGGCTCGGTCTATCATTGGCTTGTCCGGCCAAGGCTTACTCTTTCAAGCCGGTAGGACCACTGCGATCAGGATGGAGCGGAACAGGAACAAAGGTGCCATCGGCTAAGACTTCCCGGTACTCGTTCTGCTTAAACGCGGGGTCTTCAACAGGTTTGCAATAAAGCACGCGGTAGGTATCACCCACCTCCGCTTTGAGCAGACGGGCCAGTCTTAGACCGCGCTCATGAAAAACAGCCCAATCCCAACAGTCGGGGTCAAGCGCATGGTCGTCGTACATTGTGCGATTGAATTCAAGCGCCCAAGGGGAAAACTGCTCCCAGAGTTCCTCCGACATTAGGTCATCTTCATAATGGTCCTTACCATCACCGATGTTGCAATTCACGTAACCTAGTTCATCTGGCGACTCTTTAAGCCACAGAAACGGTGCCCAACCATAGTCCACCATCACGGTAAGGACAGGAATAAAAGCTGGGTGTTTGGTAATCATCTGGCCTCCTTGGTATCACCTAAATAACTGTTCCGAATAGTAAATCACCGGAGGAAGGGAACTCAGTCCAGTTTGTGCGATCTGATTAGTCACCAAACCCTCACATCGCACCCAATGGACTGAGTTGATGCCCATCTTACCACCCCTGCCGCGCTCACAACGGCGACGCATTCATAAAATCATCCACACCACCCGTGACAAAGAGCATGCCCGCCGTCTGATGGCCATCTTGTTGTTACATGAAGGCCGCTCGGTCACTGATGTCCGCCAGATCACCGGCGCGGCGCGTTCCACCATCGGTCGCTGGCTCAACTGGTATCAGCACGAGGGTGTAGACGGTTTGGCATCCCTGCCTGCTGGTCGGGCACCGGTCTTGCCCATCGCCAAGATTGTCACCGTACTGGTGTTGCTGATGCAGTTTTCCCCGCAGGATTTTCAACGCAGCCGCTGGTGTACCGAATTATTGGCTATTAAAATCAAATATGTTAATGGGGCTCAATGTGGCAGCGTCAACGCTGCGCCGATGGCTGCCTCGCATGGGCATCGTCTAGCGCAGACCCGTCCCAACCTTACGGATAAAAGACCCTGCCTATCAGGAGGAAATAGCGAAAATCGAGGAAGCGTTGACCAAGTTTGATGCCGCCAATCCAGTGTTTTATGAAGACGAGGTCGATATTGACCTGAACCCCAAGCTGGACGCTGACTGGCTGCTCCGAGCCCAGCAAAAACGCGTGGTGACCCCAGGCCAGAATGTCAAACACTACCTGGCAGGAGCTCTCCACTCGGGAACAGGAAGAGTGTTATATGTCAGCGGGATAAAGAAAAACTCATCCCTGTTTATCGCCATGCTGGAGAAGCTGCGTAATCACTACCGCCGAGCCAACACCATCACGTTAATCCTCGACAACTACATCATTCACAAGAGCAAGCAGACTGAGCGATGGTTGAAGAATAATCCCAAGTTCCGCTTGATATTCCAACCCGTCTACAGCCATTGGGTCAATCACATAGAACGACTGTGGCACAAGTTGCATGAGACCATCACGCGTAATCACCAATGCCGGGGCATGGCCGGTGGATTTGACCCCATAGATCCAGACACTTTTTCCCGCTTAGGGTTGTGATACCCGACTGCGCAGAAATTCCCGGGGTGAACGGTATTCGGATTAGCTATTTAGCTTCTTTTGAGATCATTCATTAAAGCTCACGAGCGATTCATTCATTAAGTCAGCATTCATACAGGATTCCACTGATTTGCTCAGCTTGAATTCAAGCGAAATAGTGATAATGGTGTAGATAAATTTTCCCTCTCTTCCTCTGAGGGGGGAAGGAATCGGTAGTAAGTGGGGTAGGCATCCATTCGGATGTTTTTTTATTTAAAGTTAAGTCTATCTAAATAAAGGTAAATTGAAATGAAAAAAACTATGCTGATGGTCGCTGTTCTGGGTGCGATGGGTTTTGCTGGCGCAGCTTCCGCCGCTGACCAGGCGTCTGCCACCTTTACCTGGTCCGGCACTGTCCCTATGGCGCCAGTCTCCAATGGGTTTATCGTTAAGGACTCCAGCGGAAACGATATTGGCCGCGGCGCCTTGGTGTTTAGCGTGGATGCGGCGGGTCTGGGTACTCTGACCAGCTCCAGCACCTTGGATTTCAATGTGTACCAATCTGCTGATGGCACCACTGTGGACGCTCCTGCAACGAGCTATAACTACCAGCTGGCCAGCCTTCAGGCAACCAAGGGTGGTCTGCCGCAAGAACAGGACGCTAACGGTTACTACAGCATCATGGCTGATGGTGCTGTAATGGTGAAGGGTGATGCCCCGGTCGTCAAGGTTAGCGGCGGCGTGACCAACTTGACCGTGGTGCCTACCGCCGTTGCTACCCCGTCCAACCAGCCAACCGCTGGTGAGGCGGTAGACGTTCATGCCCGCATAATCATTAGTGGCGCAGTGTGATTTTATCGTGATATCTGAGAGGGGGGGGAGTCCTCCCCTTTTTTCAATAGTATCACGCCCTTAATTAAGGCTCTGTATATGCGTATATTTATCGCTATGTTAGTGTCGTATTTTTGCGCATTTGCATTTGCATCTGTGTCTTGGGCTGCACCTATTGAACGCAGCTTGCCTGTGTCTGTGTTCATTGTGGCGAACCAAGGCACTTCCGACTTGGAAATTGTTGCAGATAAATTGATTTTTCAATCCATATATGACGTGTCACTAAAAACTTTCTTGCCACTAACCATTCCGTTTAGAGTGCGCTCAGTGACTGGTCAAAATATCTCGTATGATCTCTTTATGTCGCACCTTGGTGCTCAATGCGATGGTCAGCCACTTAGCTTGACAGTTGCTGCCATGGTGGGGGGAGACCCCATTGTTTTAAATGAAAAACATCGATTTGCCGGCATTGAGAATGAGCACGGTGTTGTAATTTCTTTCCCTGTTATTCCTCAGTCAGGGCTCTCGCAGCAATGTGAAGGGCATATTGGCATTATTGCAGAGCTAGTGGTGTAGGTAACTTATGCGCATTAATTTTGTTTTTGTTGCTGCCGCAATGGGTATCGCACCATCCTGGTTATTGCCCCCCCATGTGCAGGCTGCTGATTATCCAGTTGAATTTTCTGATTTCTTCGAAATGCAGCAAGCAGATGTCATGGTACGGCTTGCTGGTGACGCGGTCGGGCTCAAGGTCGAAGCGCGGGCATCTTACGATCAATTTCTCCTGCCAGCTTCGCAGGCTGTATCGTTGGAGCGTTATCTTGTCGACAAAAACCTGTCGGATGGGGCGATAAAGTCCATCGTTCACGCACTAACGCAAGGTGTTCCTGCCAATCCTGGATGTAAAGTGAACTTGGTCGATTGCAAGCCAGGTGTAACAGGTGAAGAAATTCAATATGTTTTCGATTATGAGAATGACAACTTGGCAATCTTTGTCGGCTCGGCGTTGCTTGCGCGCGCGACGAACGGCAAGGTGTCCTATCACCCCGCAGCTCGCGCCAGTAATGCGTTCGTAAACCAGGCAAGGCTATATAGCTATGCGGACCAGGACACTAATGGCGGCATGACTGCCTCCAACCTGACGACAATCGGCTTGCCCTATGGTCATCTACTGTTCAATACCCAGGCCCAAAGCGCTTCCGGTGATTTTGATGTTTTCAAAGGGGTGTATGACCTTGAAGTCGATGGCTTCCGGGCAGTGGCAGGTTATAGCGAACGAGACCGGGTGTTTTTCAACTCCTCAGATTTTTTGAATGATGATGCCGAGTACACATCCTATTCGCTTCAGGTGGGTTCGAGTCGAAATTTGGTTCGTGGTGGCAAGGACAACCTTCAGTCAATTTATTTGTTTGCGCCGCAGGCGGGTCAGCTGGAAATCTACCAGGGTGATCGCTTGTTGCTGACTAGAGTGGTCTCTGAAGGGCGTCAAGATATTGCCTACTCAGACCTCCCACCTGGGGTCTACAACGTGCGGGTTGTACTCCGGGCGGGCGGGCAGGTAGTGTTGGATGAGCCGCGTCAAATCGTCAATTCCCAGCAATTTAGCTTGCCGACAGGGGATTGGGATTATGTGTTGGCCGCTGGTCGATTTGAAGAGGTGCCGGAGCAGGATGAGTTGTCGTGGCTTCGTTCACCCGAGAGTTTTTCCAGAAACTATGCGCAGTCACGACTGTCATGGCGAGTGGCTGACAGTTTGTTGTTGGCCGGGGGTATTACCAGTAACCAAGATGACCAATATGGTCAGATTGGTGCCAACTATGCCTGGAGCGATTGGCTTCAAGCCTCGTACATGTTGGGCCTGTTCAGTAGTGAAGACCAGTATCAGTTGGCTACGCTCACAATGGGGCCTGTTTTTTTATCGATGAACCGATTTAACACTGATGCGGCCAATCGAGACTATCGTCTGGCTACGCAGCTTTATGATGAATTTGCTTATCGTCAGTTCAGTGCCTCCTACTCGGCGCCCCTGTGGGGCGGGAGTAGTTACGTTACCTATTCTCACTACGACAGTGAATCACCCTATACCCAGACCGAAGTACGCACTTCCGATACCGACGATATTTCGGCTGGATGGATGACATCCTTGTTAGGTGGGCAATGGAGTTTCGATGCCAGCTACAGCAGCAATGAAAGCTATGACGATTTTCGCGTTGGGGTGATGGCCACTTACACCTTGGACGATAACACCACGTCCAATTTCTCCATCACCACTGATAAGTCGGGCCGGTCACGGGCTGAGGGGTCGCTCACTAAAAACCTGACGCATGGGGACTGGTCCACGTCAGGCACTACGTCATTGGCTTTGCAGAGTGACTCCGATGTGCAAACGGAAGCCACACTTTCGGGCACCGTTAATGGTCATACGCAGTGGTTTAACGCGGGCGCTTATGGTTACGTTGGCAACGCAGACCGCCACATGGCGTCCGTGACGTTGACAGGCAGCCAGTTCATCTCTGCCGAAGGGGCTGGGTTTACCCATCAGACTGGGTCGTCGTTCATTCACGTAACACCTGAAATCGCCGCGGTGACCCCAGAAGGTGCCCGTGATACATCTCAAGCACCTGATATATCGCTGGATGATGTGCATTACAACGTTCGTCAAGGGAGTCGAACGACGTACCATGGTGATCTGGATGGGGGAGACACCGTCATCCCGCTGACACCCTACACCGACATCGAGTTTGTTATCGATGCTGATTCGCTCGATTTACACATCGACAACAACGTTCGTCGTGAGTTTGTCTATCCCGGTACCGTCTACACGGTCGATGCTCGGGTGACGCCGATGGTGTCGCAGTTGTTCGTGCTGAACGACATCCACGGCAAGCCTGTCCGACAAATTCGCTGCGTGGGTGAAGCTTGCTCCGGCGTGGAACCACTGTCGGAAGATGGGGTGTTTAGGGTCAATTACCAGGCGGGGGGCGATTATCGCTTGGTGTCGGCTAATTTGCTCTGTATCACCGAGCCGGGCATTGCGCGAACTGGGGCGATAGAGACCTATTGCTTGCCAGGGCTGGTGCCGGAAGAGGGGCGTATTGCGTTCGCTTCGGGAGAGCCTCGGAACGCCAGTGATTTGCTCTACATCGGCAAGTACAAATCTACCCATGAGGCTAATACTATCATTGGCAAGCTAGGTGTCGTGGGCTTGGCTGCGCAATCAGTGGAAGTGGGAGGCAACCTCTATCTGTATGTGAAAAATAACAAGGCATTTTCGCTGGCCCAGCGCTCCATGCTGGAAGGGTTGGAAGCCTATATCGTGCTCAATGATGCGCGCGTAGATAAACTGATGACCGCGAGGTAATGATGAAATTGCGAATGTTAGGTGCGTGGCTGTTACTGCTTGCTGCCGTGCCGGCACATGCCATTGGTATTAACTCCATGCTGGAATACGCTGATCCCAAAGGGAAGGCGGAATTTACTATCACCAACTCGGAAGAGTCTCGTCAGTACATCAATGTGCTGATAACGGAGCTTGTTGTTGAGAACGGCGAGCTTCGAAAGGTACCGTACACCCGTGATAACGTGGAGAAATGGGTGATGTCAGCACACCCGGCGCGCGCCATTGTGGAGCCGGAATTTAAGAAGAGCTTTTTGTTAATGCACCAACCGATAGTGGGCGAACCCGATGTTAATAAAGACCGGGTGTTCCAGGTATCATTTGTGCCCACCCCTTATTTTGCTGAAGATGAAATTATGCAAAATAGCGCCGTCAAGATGGCGTTTGGGTTTGCTCCCTTGGTCATCGTTCCTGCCAAAGAGCCACAACCGCTGGCGTATGACATGACCTATCGCGGCGACAAGGTAACAGTCATAAATAACGGTAACACGGCCTTCACATTGTTCTTGGATGGATGCCCTGAAAATACGGCTGAAAAAGAGCGCAGCAAATGCAGCACTGACGCTGTGGTGCTCGCGGGCCGCAAGCTGAATGTGGCATTGCCTGCCTCTATGGTGAGTCAATCCACCCTGAAAGCGAAAATGGCCACCTACGGCAACAAATTCAAGGCCGAAGTCACACTTCGCAAGCAGTCATAACGAGGCCGTTCCCATGACGCGAGTCGCATTATCAGTAAGCTGGGTGGGTCGATGGTGGCAGTCCATGCTGTTGGCCCTGTTCGCCTTATTAGTTTGGAGCCCCGCTTTTGCCATTCCAGTCGGGGCGGAAATCAAGGGGGATTCGTTTCGCTGGACGTCGGCGGAGTCGTCTTTCAGCGGCGGCGTTGCACCCAGTGTGTGGGCGACACCTTCTGGATTAGTGCCTGCGAAATCCTATATTCCAGGGGCGAGTTCACTGCCGTCCCTGCCAATAAGCTTGGTGGGACCAAAGGGAAGTAACGTGCGGCTTACCTTGCTTCTACTGGGGATGGAATACACCAGTCCAGGGGTTAGTGGCATACAGCCTATTCCTGGTGGCGGTGGTGGGAGCGCAATGGTCTCGGTCTTTGGTGGCCTGGTGCAAGTGCAGGGGGCGGGATTGGGCGACAGGAATGTGGTGCTTGCAAACGAGACGGCCCCCTTCACCCATGCAAGGCCGGTAATTTCGCTGGGCGATACGGCCGGCATCCTTCAGGCGTTTCGAGATGCGAACGCGGCACCTGGCAACTATGTCAGCCAAGTTTCTATCCCGCTCTCGTATGACTATGAGCGAAACGGGGTGCGTATTCGTTACAACTGGTCGCTACCGCTCTCGTTGGCGATTACCTATGCGCCTGCCGTGCTCAGTGACATCACCCTGACCAGTCCGACGGGCGGGGCGATGGCGCCGGTTTACTACAGCAGTGGTGGCGTGCAATACGCGAAAGGTCAGGCTTTTTATAACGGCATTGCCACCGGCGTGTTCCCCAACGGATTGCGGCTGCTCCTGAAAAATGGGGATAGTTACGACATGGTTGGTCCCAATAGTACGACCATCCCCTTCTCGGTGGTGTGCGTGCAGTGCGCCCAGCAGCAGTTGGTAGACAAGGGTGTCATGGTTTTGCCTGATTTGGACACCACCGGCACGACTATCCCGGGCGTCAATGTGTCGACCATCAATTTTGATATCAACATTGATTTTGCAGATGCACCGCTGTCCACGCTGCAAACGGGCGCTTACCAGGGGCGGTTCTCGCTGCTGTTTGAACCGAATATGTGAGCGGTTGTGTAGGCGCTATTGTCGCCTTGCGCAACCCCTTGTCGTCGCGGGCTTCATCTGACGCGAGCGACATAAACAAATCAGTGCTGAGTTAGGTGATGATTCAGCACTAAGTGACAGTAATTCGAAGAAAGGCGAAGGATTTTTATGTTGGATAACAAAACTGAAGTGAGTTGCGAGCGGGGGGGGCGTCAGGTGCGTGGCGCCAGCCTGTGTGGAGGTAATTCCGGTGAGTGGCGACGCATCGCGCGCGGCAGTTTGGTTGTGGCCTTGTTGCTCGGGGGCGGGATGGTGGGCTGCGGCGGCAGCGATGATAGCGGCGGTAGCGACAGCGGTGTATCGCCAACCCCTCCACCCGCCAGTCAACTCAGTGCGGTGGATGGCTTCAGTGTTGTGCGCCCAGGGGTGGCCACCCGGGTTGATCTCTCCACCTATGTGCGCGGCTCTGGCGCGACATTGGCTTCCATCAGCAGTGACCGGGCGGACTGCAGTGCCACTAATGTATCTGGCTTGTCTGTAGACATCACCAGTGAGAGTGGTTTGTGTGAGTTCTCGTATAAGGTCAGTGGTCAAGGGGCTGGTGCCTCAGCCACGCTAAACACTTTGGCCAGCACCCTGGCATCGCCGGTGCTCCCGCCACTCTCCCAGACGATGACCCTGGCTGAGCCCAACAAGACCTTCGACTTGATGGCGCTGCTTGGGGCCGACTGGCCAGTGGGCTACAATCTGGACCCTGCTTCCTTACTGGTCCAGGGGGGGAGTGCGCAAGGCACGGTAACCGCCAGTGGCAACGTGCTGACCTACACACCACCTAGCTCTACCGAGCCGGTCTGGAATCAAATCCTCTTTGTGCTAAAAGACCCGGCCAGGCCGGGTGAAGATGCCATGGGGGCGCTTTACATCACGGTCGCCGACTCGGTCAACCAGCCGCCTGTTATTGGTGAGCCCAAGTATGACTACCAAGCTCAAACCGGCAATACGATCGTCACCATGCAAACCGCGACGCTGGACCTGGGCACCCTGGCCAATCTCAACATCACCGAGCCCGATGGCGATGAGTGGCAACTGGTCGAGGTACAGAGTTATTCCGCCTCGGTGGCGCCTGTTGACCCGAATTCGGTGACCAACAAGCAGTTCACCTTCCAGGCAGGGGTTCCTGGTGACCATATCGTCAGCTATATCGTGGGTGACCATGAGGCGGGCTTCTCGATGGGGCTCATCAGCATCAACGTCGGTGCGGCCGAAGTGCCCAAGACCTGGAACAACATCACCATCGGTGAAAAGATCTTCCAAGCCACTCCACTTTACAGTGAAGTCATCAATCGCGGGGTGATGGCAGAGGCGGTCTATGACGATGTCGTTGCCAACTATGTGGCCGGGGTGAACGACACGGCTGCGGAGTCTTACTGCAGTAATGGTAACCACTGGGCAACCCTTGAGGAACTCGAGCTGCTGCGCACCACGCCAGCGGCGGACATCGAGCGTCTCAAGTACCCGGTTGAGCGCACCTACGTCACTTATGATGTGGATAGGCAGTTGCTGACTTATGCGTTGAACACCGGCGCCACAGCCCCCTATGACTCGGCCACCAGCCCCACGCAATACGTGATGTGTGTCGCACAGCCAAGCATGAGCTACATCTCTCACGTCACCGCTTATGGAACCGATACCGCTATCTCGGATGGCGTCTGGTGGCCACTAGGAACCTTGACCAGCGAAGGGGGCTCGAGCGACCCCGTGGTGACGGCCAGCGCCAATTTTGGCTCAACGCCGCTCACCGAGGCTAACGTGCAACTCGATCCCCCGGGCTGTGCGCAGGGAACCTGCAGGGTAAAACTGAAGGGGGATGATGTGACGACCTACGGCAATGTCACCGTGCAGGTAGCCAATGCCACAGTTCCCGGCAAGACCATCAATATCGGTCCACTGACCCTGTTGCAGAACGCCAAGCTCTTCGACGCATCGAAACAGATCGACAACAGTCCTGCCAATGGCAGCACTGCCAACACGATATTGGTGTCGTTTACTGACGGGAGAGGTCAGTATCTGCCTGACACGGCTGTGAAGCTTCAGTACACCGCCCCGATGAACGTCAATGTCTCGCCGGCCAGTTGCACAAATGCTGTTAACTGCACACCGGTTACCACGGACAGCAACGGCAATATCCTCCTGTCCCTCACCTCCACTATGGAAGGCAGCTATGCAATCAACTTTAAGGCCGATGCCGTGGTAGGTGGGATGCCGGGCACTGCCTATAATGTGGTCTCAACATTTAAGACCTTGCTGGCGCCAAACTTCGAGCTCGGTTGCACCCTGGGTAAAGTGACGGTGCCCGCCAATGGTCTGACATACACCTGCCCGCTGACGAAGGCGGAGGCGGATGCTCTTGGGATTGTATACAATGATGTTGTGAATGCTGGCTTTGGCTTCGATTATGTCCTTTTTGATCATGCCCGCGGTAATGTGTATTGCAATAGTATGGGTTATCGGATGGCAACCATCGAAGAGTTAGGCTTGCTATATAGTACCTACGGCAACATGACAACCTATGCCGGGTGGCCCGATGTTTGGTTCACTAGGTCGAGCACGGTTAGCGACCTCGATCAGATCTGGGGGCTCAACCTGACCACCGGCGAGTCTAGCGAATCCTTAAGTACAACAGTACAGTCACTCTCGGTGTCGTGTGTTCGTTAAGGGTTTTTTCCTTTTGGTTTATATTTTTTACCTTATTGTTTTTTTGGGGGGCGATGAGCATGGCGGAGAAGCGTCAGGCCGGGAGCGATAGTGCTTTTTCGTGAGAGGACATTCGTGCGTCTCTATCATAGGTCGTTGATGCGTTGATGCGTTGATGCGTTGATGCGTTGGGCTGCGGAGGGCCGCCCCCTAAAAATGGGGGGCGGTGTGACCACTAAAATGTTATTAGATTGTGCGCCATTGCAGTTAAATAATCGGCTTGATGTGTTGGTGCAGCAGGCCGCAAGTTGGCGACAATCAATTGCGCGTCAATATTTGCGCACGTGAAGGAAAACAGATGTGACTGTTGTGAATATGTCTATTTCGCGCATTCAGCTTCGGAGTGCAACATTTTGGGCCTGACGATGTCTCATTCGTTTTTATTGTATGAAACCCAATAACCGCTCGGAGTGAACATGCGGCATAACAATCCACGAAATTCGCGTATTATGTGGCCAGCCATGCTGGCCCTATCGCCATTGCTGTTATCTAATGCTTTTGCCGCTTCGCAGCCCGAGTCTTGGTACCTTGGCGCCAAGGCCGGCTGGGTGGAGGCCTCCGGTGCTTGCGGCGCTCATGCCCTCAGTTGTGATGACGACCCCATCGGCAGCGGTCTATTTGTGGGCTATGTCGTGAGCGATTGGTTGGCGTTTGAGGCGGGTTATGACCATTTCAGCGAATTCAGCGCTACCTATCCGGCCCAGGGGGCTCCGGCGCACAGTGCGGTCTATGAGAGTGACCTAAACGGACTGTCGTTCGTCGCTAAACCTTATTGGCAGGTTAACGACAGCTGGTCGCTGTTTGGTAAGGCCGGGGTCATGCTGTGGGAAATGGAGGTCACCGGCCACGAACTGGACTCTACTCGGGAGATGACAGATAGCAGCAGTTCGCCGTTGCTTGGTGTGGGGGTGGAATACAGCTTTAACCGCAACTGGCACACTACACTAGAGTATCAGTGGCTAGGTCAGGTCGGCGGCGACAATACCGGTAGCATGAATATCAATGCGGTCAATCTGGGCATCATTTACCAGTTTGGGTCGGAGTTGGTGCCAGAGCCTGTGTTGGCTCCTGCGCTTGCGGTGGTTACGCCGCCACCCCCAGTCGTAGAGCGACAAGCCGCTTGGACATTGGATGGGTTGACGTTTGCTTCTAATGCTAGCACCCTTTCCCCTCAACTCGAGGCTGCGCTGCAACCCGCCCTGCAGCGTCTACAGACCAATTCGCAGGCGCACCTGAACATCTACGCTCACACCGACAGTATCGGCTCGGCAAGCGACAATATGCAGCTGTCGGAGCGACGCGCGCAGTCTGTGTGGGGCTATTTCATTCGGCATGGCGTGCCGGCGACGCAGTTGACTGCGAAAGGAGTGGGCGAATCACAACCTCTGGCGGATAACCACACCGAAGCGGGGCGTAGCAAGAACCGCCGAGTGGAGTTGGTGTCACCTGCGTTCAATATTGCGCTTCCATAAATATCCAGGGATGGTCATTTATGGTGGATAATTGATTCACTGTGTTGAGTGTGATTCGAAAGTGTCGCTAGGCAATGCTGGCCGTGTTTTATAGGCGCTGAGTGGTAAAGAATGTTCTTTGGCTTTGCTGCAGTACCGTTTATTTGTATTTTTCAATTGTTGGTATTCTATCCAGTTGTTAGGTTTTTGCGCATGAGTGGTTTGGTAATGTTTTATCACCCCGAAAAGGGTCTGTTATTGGATAACAATGTAGGTGTGTCAAAATATGATGCCGATACCCACAGCTTCGTTTCCCTTGCCCCTATTAGTAA
This sequence comes from Aeromonas sp. sif2416, assembly GCF_019218665.1. Classification (NCBI taxonomy): domain Bacteria; kingdom Pseudomonadati; phylum Pseudomonadota; class Gammaproteobacteria; order Aeromonadales; family Aeromonadaceae; genus Aeromonas; species Aeromonas sp. sif2416. Next base: position 2,975 of record NZ_JAHUXC010000015.1, on the reverse strand, counting down.
GCGAGAACGGCGACTGCTCTCTTGTATGATGGCTCATGAAAATATGCCACTATCCAGAGAAATGCTATTGTCACTGGTGTGGAGGGGGCGCACTATCAGCGACAACTCCATCAATGTGTCTATTAGTCGCCTAAGGTGCAAGCTGAAATGGATTGACTCCAATAGCGGCTGCGTGACAGCGGTGCGTAATGATGGGTATGTTTTTTATACTCGCCGCGTAGGATTGATTCCGATAAGGTCACTGGATTTTTTATTATCAAGTTTGCTTTGGTCTAAGCATGTACGCGGCCATCAATAATCGACCTCGGTATTTACAGGTTGCCCATTGGTTGCTGGCACAGCAGCAATGGATGACGGCTCGTCAAGTGGCGGAGGTATTTGACGTATCTCCCAAGTTGATATGTGATGATTTTGCGATGCTTCGTCAGCGCAAAGACATGTTCATGCTAGATGAAAGGGTGCAGAAATGTCGAAATGGTCATGAGCGTTTGATCAGGGTCGTTGATATTCATTCATATAAGCTGGATGGACGCCGATATCCACAGCCCGTTCGTTGTGAGCTTGCCATCTCGGGTGGCATGTCGTGCGGTATCACGTGGCGCGACTTGGTGTCGCAACCTTGGCGTCGCTTGGCGCACATGGTGTTGTAGCAATACGCACGTGCGACCCTTCGATTTCTTCAGTGTCTTCGCGTTGTCATTTTTATGTGGCGTGGTTGCTAACTGGGGATGATAAACATCACTGTGGGCATCTGGCGGTAGACCCGGTGGGCTACGAGAAACACGCCCACAAGGCCGCGGGACCGGCAATAATCGCAATGGCTATTCCACCAAACGCCTAAAAGGGCAGCATGGAGAAGTCATCATCCAGGCTCCTCGTGATTGCCACAGCTCCTTCGAACCTCAGTTTGTCCGCAAGGGCCAGTCCCGCCTGACCCAGATGGACGACCAGATCCTCGCCCTCTACGCAAAGGGCTTGAGCACGCGGGATATCGTTGACGCATTCAAAGAGATGTATGACGCCGACATCTCGGCGGGGCTGGTATCGAAGGTGACCGAACGTGTCATCGAGCAGATCCACGAATGGCAAAACCGGCCGCTGGATCCGCTCTATCCCATCGTCTATCTGGACTGTCTTGTGCTGAAAATCCGCGAGAACCAGCGGGTGATCAACAAGTCGCTCTATCTGGCGCTGGGTATCAATATGGAGGGTCACAAGGAGCTGTTGGGCCTGTGGCTGGCCGAGACCGAAGGGGCAAAGTACTGGCTGTCGGTCCTGACTGAGCTGAAGAACCGTGGTCTGGAAGACATCCTGATTGCGTGTGTGGATGGCCTCAAGGGCTTCCCTGATGCCATTGCCGTGGAGTATCCCCAGACCAAGGTTCAACTGTGTATCGTCCACATGGTCCGCAACTCGCTGCGCTATGTCTCCTGGAAGGTTCAACCTGAACACTTTGCACCTCCTTTCAGGAAACAGTGTTCATCCGCACGATGCCCGCCTGTCCGTGGCGTCTTACTACCCGGCACCGGCCTGCCCCTGTTGTGGCGACAAGGTGTTAGCTCATGACAAACCTTATCGGGTGCATCAGGTGTTTGACTTGCCAGAGGTGAGTTACTTCATCACCGAGCATCAACTGTTCCGTGCCACCTGTACTCACTGCATCAACACGGCCGAGGCGACTCTGCCCGAGACGGTCAGTGACACCCAGATGGGCCCGAACCTGCTCAGCTACATCGCCCTGCAAAGCGGTCAGTTTCATTAGAGCGTCAGCCAGATACAGCAGCAGTTGAAGCAGCACTTCGGCCTGAGCTTCAGTCGCGGGGCTATCAGCGAAGCACAAGGGCGGGTCCAAACGCTATCGTGGTCGCTGTGAGTGGCTCATCAAGGATGACGAGATGTTGTGGCGGTTTATGAGTGATGAGGATATTCCGCTGACGAATAACGAGGCAGAGCGAGCGCTGCGTGGCTATGTGCTGTGGCGCAAAGGGAGCTATGGTGTGTGCTCCCATCGCGGGGAACTGTTTCGTCAACGAATCCTGTCGTTGGTGGAGACGGCCAAACGACTGGGGCGCAGTCCTCTGGAATGGCTGCGCGCCGTCGTCCGAGCCTGCATCGAGAAAACGGATTACCCCATCCCTACCGAGTTGTGTGCGTCAAGCCCCTGCCGGTGAACGGTTACGCTAAGCCTGCTGGTCGAACACGAACAACTAAGCCGGGTGCAGCGTAAGCAAGCTCGGCTGGTAAAGCAGGCGAGGCTCAAACTCCAGGCCACGGTACAGGAGCTGGACTACCAGTCAGCGCGCAACCTGGATCGGTCACAAGTGGCGAACCTACTACAAGGGGAGTGGCTACGCCGGGGGCAGAACCTGCTCATTACCGGCCCCTGTGGCTGTGGCAAAACCTACCTGGCCTGTGCGCTGGGCTACCAAGCCTGCCAGCAAGGGCATAGCACTCGTTACTACCGGTTATCACGCCTGCTGCTTGAGCTAAGCCAGGCCAAGGCGGATGGCAGCTACATCAGGCTGTTAGGGCAATTGGCGAAGATAGAACTGCTGATCCTGGATGACTGGGGACTGGAAGCAGTGAATGCCGAGCAGCGTAACGGACTACTGGAAATCATGGATGATCGGAACGGGAAATACTCGACGGTGGTGGTGAGTCAGCTGCCAACGGAAGAGTGGTACGCGAGCCTGGAGGACAACACCCTGGCAGATGCGATCCTGGATCGGCTGATGCACAACGCTCACCGGCTATTACTGAAGGGAGAATCGATGAGAAAGAGGAGAAGTGAGTTGACCCAATCTGAACAGTCGAGTTAGAAACGGGATGACGTGAGCGCGTTAAGGATCGAGCCTGTAAATAATTCTGTGTAACTGCCCACTCCATTACAGGTGACCGTTCAGGCGATCACCGAATTCGATAATAAAGCGATTTAGGGCAAGCTTCCAATTCTGGATCGGCATAGTCCATTTCTT
>NZ_JAHUXC010000014.1:0-105400 GCF_019218665.1 Aeromonas sp. sif2416 | reverse complement strand
GCTCCTCACTTCGAAAGTCAAGCGCTTGTTTTCGCTTTTCTTTCGGCGCCCACTTCACAAGGAAGCTGGCTCATCAGTCCGGCGTGTTCTGCCGTGCTGGTAGGGGCGCATTATAGGGAGCCAGGCCGCGATGACAAGCCATTTTTTGAAGAAAGTCACGGAAACTTCAAATTATCCAATTAGAAACAGCTTACCCAGTGTATATATACAGTGTTATCCACAAGCAGATGATTTCAGCGCTGTTTTTTCGTTATTTAAGTAGGTCTTCCTACATTAAGGAATGCCATACTGAAGCGGATAATGTGTCCCGAGTGGTCCGTGGTAGCGCCTGGCTGGAAAGCTGGTTACCATGGAGGTGAATAGAGTGTTGCACCTTTTTTGCTTTCATTTACAAAAGGTCTTTAAAGATGAATTTATCCAAGTTTCCCGTTTACGTGCAGGCGGCCGTTCTCGCTCTGGTGTTGGCGCTGGTCGGTTATCTGGTAGCCCAGGCCCTGCAGTTTTCTTTGAAAGCCGAAGTGATTTTTGCCGTGGGTCTGGCCATTGGCGGTTTCGTCGTACCGCTGTTCCTTAACCGGACCCCAGCCGCTGTGGTCGAGCAGACCGCCGGCCAAGAGACTTGTACCTTATATGTAGGCAACCTGCCCTACCGTGCCAACGAGATCGCCGTGCGTGAACTGTTTGCCGAGCAGGGCCAGGTCATTTCCGTCCGTCTGATGAAGGACAAGGCCACTGGCAAGCGCAGGGGCTTTGGCTTTGTGGAGATGCCGGCCGCCGATGCGGCCAAGGCGATCACCGCGCTCAATGACAAGGAGTATCAGCAACGCACCCTCAAGGTTCGCGAAGCCAACGACAAGCGGGACAGGGATGAGCGGGAAGGCAGCGACGTCGACGCCTGATAACTCAGTACTCTACCTCTTCGAGTGATGACAGCCCCCATGCTTGCAAGGGGGCTGTCAGTTTTTGGGCCTCACTGTCCAGCCGGGTGCAATAGGCTCTGGCCTGCGCGCTGGCAGATGTGGTGGAAGTAGTAGTCGCCAGCAGATGAGCCACTCGCCTCGCCACCGCGCTGCCCGAATCCACCAGCTGGCAATCTGGCATCAGTTGCCGGATCTCGTCATCGAGCAGCGGGAAGTGGGTGCAGCCCAGCACCAGCGTATCCGGCTTCTGCTCCCCTTCTATCCAGTCCGCCAACACCTCTCGCAACAGCGCCATATTGACTGGTCGGCCGGCCAGCTTGTGCTCGGCCTCGATCACCAGCTCGGTCGCCCCCTTGAGCAGCACCCGCTTGTCCGGCGCAAACTGGGCGATGAGTTGATGGGTGTACGCACGACTGACGGTGCCCGGGGTGGCCAGCAGCCCGATGCAACCATTGCGGGTCAGGACGGCCGCCGGCTTGATGGCCGGTACCACGCCCACCACCGGAATAGTCAGAGCTGCGCGCAAGGATGGCAGGGCTATGGTGCTGGCGGTGTTGCAGGCGATCACCACCAGATCGATGGCCTGCTCGGCCACCATCTGCGTGATCAGGCGACCACAGGCCGCGATCAGATCCGGCTCGCTCAGTTCGCCATAGGGGAAGTTGGCATTGTCGAAACAGTAGAAATAGTTGTGCGCCGGCAAGGTGCGACGGATCTCGCGATAGACGGTCAAGCCGCCCATGCCTGAATCGAACACTAGAATATTGGCCACCTGGGCTCCCCCTTGGATGCGAGGCGGCGATCATACTCCCGCCGGCGGCCAATAGAAAAGGCCCCGCACATGGCGGGGCCTCGCTTTTTCCTCTCTATATAAGCAGAGCGGCGGATCAGAGACGGTAGTCGGCCGTCAGCTTGAACTCGGTGCCCGGTGAGGCATAGCCATAAGCCGGGACATAGTCGCGATCGAACAGGTTGTCGATGCGGCCGCCCAGGGTGAGCGCAGGGGTCACCCCGTAGCTGGCGCCTAGGTTGACCAGGGTATAGGAGCTCAACACCACCCGCTCTGCCGGGAAGCTGCTGAAGTCCTTGTCATCCCGCTTGCCCACATAGAGCAGCTCGGTCGACAGATCGACCGGGCCCAGCTGTATCTGGGTCAGCCAGCTGGCCTTCTGCTTGGCGCGGCGCAGCAGCGGCTGGTCGCCGTCATTCTTGTCTTCGGTCTTGGTGTAATCGAAGCTCAGGTCATGATGGAGTGGACCGGTTTCCAGACCCAGCGCCAGTTCCACGCCACGGATCTCCGCATCAGTGTTGTCCGGCTTGCAGGTGGAGAAGGCGCTCTGGCAGGCGATCAGGTTCTGGATCTGGTTGCGATACAGGTTCACGGACCAGTCCCAGGCGGTGTAACGACCGGAGAAGTCCAGCTCCAGGTTCTTGCTCTCCTCCGGCTTCAGATCCGGGTTCTCGTAACCTGGGTAATAGAGGTCGAGGAAGGTCGGCGCCTTGAAGCCGGTGCCGTAGCTCAGCCGGACATTATGATTGTCATCGATGTCCAGACCGCTGGCGGCAGACCAGGTGTTGTGACGACCATACTGTTCGTTGTCATCGGTACGGCCGGACAGCTCGAACTGCAGCGCCTGCCAGCGATAGCTGCCGACGGCAAACAGCCCGGTGTTGTCGCGATCCGGTGCATCGAACGACTTGCCGTAGCTGCGAGAGTCGGATTTCAGCTGTTCCTGCTGCCAATCTGCACCCCCGGTCAGCAACAGCCCCTCGATACCGCTCCAGCTGTTGATCCAGGAGAAACGGGTCAGACCGGTATGAATGGGCTCGGCACTCGACTCACCCTGGCTCTCCAGCCAGCTCTTCAGCTTGTTCTCACCATAGCTGGCCTCGAGCCGGCTATTGAAGTGGTCGGCCTGGTACTTGAGCGCGCCATCATACTGGAAGGCCTGTACCCGGCTCTGATCCGCCGCCTGATAGGGATCGTCCATCTCGGTCTGGTTGTCGTAGCCCTGGGCGTTGAAGTCGGCGCTCCAGGCATCGTTGAAGGCATGGTTCAGCCCGAGCTGGCCGTTCAGGCTGTCGAAGCCGTCCCGATCCGGTTGCTGGGCACCGGCCACTACGTCGAAACCATCGGCGCGCTCATAGCCGATCATCATATTCATGTCGGTCTGCTGGCCGAGTGCCTGCACGGTACGCAGCTGACCCTGGCCATAGCCGTTGCTGCCAACCCCCCCCTTCAGGTGGGTCTCGCTGCCATTCTTGGCGGAGGTCTTGGTGATGAGGTTGATGACGCCACCTATGGCATCCGCGCCGTAGACCGCCGCTCGCGGGCCGCGGATATACTCGACGCGTTCGATGTTGCCGAGCGGGATCTGGCTGAGGTCTGGCGTACCGGCCACCATGGCGGCGATGGGGCGACCATTGACCAGCACCAGCGAATGGTTGGAGTTGGTACCGCGGATGAACAGGCTGCTCATGTGCCCCCGTCCACCCAGGGTGGTGATCTGCACCCCCGGCAGGGTCTTCAGCAGATCCGGCAGGCTCTGCACCTGACGGGCGTCGATCTCGGCGCGATCGATCACCACAATGGGCGCCAGTACCGAGCTGATGGGTTGCTCCACCCGGTTGGCGGTCACCACCATGGTCTCATTGGCAGGCAGGGAAGTCTGAGCGAAGGCCGCCGTTGGCAACAGGGCAGCCACCAATAGTTTCTTGGACATTACAGATCCTTAAGTTCGCGTAAGCATCTACTCCGTGACCGGTTTCTCTCGATCCGAAATACGAACTTTGGCAGGTCTTCGGGCTGGGGGGCTGATGGCCTACGGCGACGGCTTCCCACCTGACGGCAGTGCCCTGATGTCGCTTCGTTCCCCCTTACCGCTGCGCGCCAGCTCCGGATTCTCACCGGATTCCCTATTAAGCATGATGCGCCAAAGCGGGGGGATTATAGGAAAGGGGGACGGAAGAGTATAGCGATTTAGCCATCCATACGTCTTTTGCTAGCAAAAACAAAAACCGGCGCCCATGGGCACCGGTTTGTTAGATTTATCAATAGCTTCAGGCTCAGTCAGCGTAGCTGGCCTTGGGTGCCGGCAGGCGGATGGTGAGGGAGAGCACCAGGGCCACCACCAGCAATACCAGGATCAGGTTGAAAGTCGCCATGAAGCCGCCGAACAGGGAGGCGACGATGGAGCCGATGATGCTGCCCAGCCCGAAGCCCAGGTAGATGACGCCGTAGTTCTTGGTCAGGTTGTTGAGCCCGAAGAAGTCGCTCACCAAGGAAGGGTAGACGGTGATGGTGCCGCCGAAGCTGAAGGCCACACAGGCCACCGCCACGAAGAACAGGTTGGCGTTGAGCGGCACGAACAGCAGCAGCCCCATACCGCACAGGGTGATCAGCTGGGCTATGGTGATGACCCGGATGCGGGACATCTTGTCAGACAGTATCCCCAGCACCAGCCGGCCGCCCAGGTTGGCCATGGCGATCACCGCCACCGCATTGGCCGCCACCGCGGTGGACAGACCCACCATGTTCTCACCGATGTCCTTGGCCACCCCGATGACATAGAGGCCGCTCATGCAGGCGGTGAGGAACATCAGCGCCAGCATCCAGTACTGCGGCTTGCGCATGGCCTCGGCCAAGGTGAAGTCACGGCTCTCGGTCTGCTGGGAGGACGCGGCCTGTTGAGGGGCATCCTTCATCAGCATGCCGCCCACCAGCACCATGGACATGGCGATCAGGCCCCACAGCTGGAAGGTCGCCTCCAGACCCGAGCTGGAGAGCAGCAGCAGGTTGATGTATTTGAAGCCGAGGCTGCCGAGGCCATAGGCGCCGATGGAGCAGGCGGAGATCAGCCCCTTGCGCTCCGGGAACCACTTCACGCAGTTGGAGAGCGTCATCAGGTAGCCGGTGCCATCGGCGAAGCCCACCAGGATGCCGGCGCAGAGATAGAGCATGGCCAGGTTGCTGGCATGGGCGGTGAGGAAGAAGCCGATGCCGAGCAGCACGCCGGCGCCGAGGGTGACGTTGCGCACCCCGAACCGCTCCTGCAGCTTGCCCGCCAGGGAGGAGGCGACCGCCAGCGACAGGCTGAGCAGACCGAAGGCGAAGGCCACCTGGCTGACCGGCTCATCCAGCTTGTCGGAGAGCTGGGCGTTGAACAGGCTCCAGGTATAGACGGACCCCAGGGCGAACTGGGTGATGATGGTACCTATCAGGGTCAGGTACCGGGTGCGGTTCATCTCTTTGGTCATGGTGTGTCTCGGGCGGTGGACTCGGGAAATTGAGCCCACTATAGGCAAGACGCACCCAGTGCCGACGGATTAAGGCATGAAATGCAGATCGGCGGGAATGAATGACAATTAAAGCCGCATCAGCTGACGGAACGCCTTGATGTTGCTGCGGCTGACCGGCACCTCGAACGGCAGATCATGGAGCCGGATGAGATAGGTGCTGTTGAACCAGGGCACTATCTCGCGGATCTTGTTGATATTGACGCAGTAGGATCGGTGGCAGCGAAAGAAGCCCTCGGCCGGCAGCCGACCGACAAACTCGCTGATGGTCATGGCCATCACGTAACGATCGGTGCGGGTGTAGACATAGGTCAGCTTCTCGTCCGCCTCCGCGTAGTAGATCTGCTCGCAGGGGGTGACTATGATGCGCTCCCCCTTCACCAGATTGACGGTGCGGTTCTGGCTACCACTCCCCTCGCCCGCCTCGGCGGCCTGGCTCGGTTTCAGCTTGCCGGCGTGCTCGAGTTTTTGCAGCAGGTTGATGATGCGCGGCTCGTTGTAGGGCTTGAGGATATAGTCGAACGCCTCCAGCTCGAATGCCTCCACCGCAAACTCCTTGTAGGCGGTGACGAACACTATGTGGGGCGGGTGGCTCGACTTGTGCAGGTTCTTGGCCAGCAACAGACCGTCGATAGAGGGGATCTGGATATCCAGAAACACCACATCCACCTCGTGATCCTGCAGGTATTTGAACGCCTCCAGCCCATCCTCGAAGCTCGCCACTATCTCTATCTGGCTGTGCTGGTTCACCAGGTAGATCAGCTCCTCCCGGGCCAGGTATTCATCTTCAACGATAATGGCTCTCAACATGTTATGGCCTCCGGATGACGAGACAGGCAGGCCGGCGCCTCTCGAGCCAAGTACTCGTCTTTCACTATGATGGCGCTCAGCATGGCATTGCCTCCGGATCCGGCAGATAGAAACAGACTTCGGTGCCGGGTTCCAGCCGCCTGAGCTGCAACCCGTCCCCGTACAAGAGTTTGACGCGCTGATGCACGTTCATCAGGCCTATGCTGCGGCTCTCCACCCGGCCGGCGGCCACCCCGTCGATCACCGCCTGGCTGATGCCATAACCGGTGTCGCGCACCGCCACCCGGATGCCGCCTGCCAGCTGCCTCACCTCTATGGTGACCCGGCCCGGGGCGCTGCGGGGCTGGATGCCGTGCAGTATGGCGTTCTCCACCAGCGGCTGCAGCAGCAGGCAGGGCACCTGGATGTGCACATCGTCCACCTCGAACACCACCTCCAGCTTGTCGCCGAAGCGGGCCTGCTCGATGGCCACGTAGTCGCGCACCTGCTGCAGCTCCTCCTGGATGTCGATCAGCTCGTCCCCCTTGTTGAGGTTGTAGCGCAGGTAGTCCGCCAGGTTGGCGATGAGCTGGCGTGCCTGCTGGGGGCGAATGCGGATCAGCGACGAGATGGCGTTGAGGGCGTTGAACAGGAAGTGGGGATTGATCTTGCTCTGCAGCGCGGTGAACTCCGCCTTGCGGGTCATCTCCTTGAGCTGCTCGATGCGCGACACCTCCATCTGGGTGGAGATGAGCTGGGAGAGACCCACCGCCATCTCCCGCAACGAGCTGGTGATGCGGTGGGTGCGGCGGTAATAGATCTTGAGGGTGCCGCTGACGGCGCCATTCTCCCGCAGCGGGATGATGATGACCGAGTGGAAGTCGGACAGGTGATACTGACGCAGATCGTTGTTGATGATGATCTGATCCAGCAGCACGGCCCGCTGGGTCATGTCACTGATGGCGTGGTGCTCATCCAGCTCGTAGTAATCCTTGCCTACCCCCACATAGGCCAGCACGTCGCGGGTGTCGGTGATGGCCACCGCATCGGCATGGATCTCGTTGCAGATGACGCCACACACCTGACCGAGGGAGTGACGATCGACCTTCTGGAAAAACGGCAGCGTCTTGTTGGCGATGTCGAGGGCCAGCTTGGCCTGCTTGGCGGCGATCAGCTCCTTCTCGTCATCCAGATCCTGCACCAGCTTGATGATGAGGCCGATACAGAGCGCCCCGGCGATCATCGGGTAGGCGATGTGGCTGACGATCTCCACCCCCACCTCATGGGGTTCGGTCAGCAGCCAGATCAGCAGCATGGTCAGCCCCTCGCACAACATGCCCGCCAGTATGCCGTACAGCCAGAGCCGGGACTTGCGGCAGTTGAGGTGGATCCAGGTGGCCAGCAGGCCGGCGATGATGCTGGCGATGAGGCAAGGGATTGAGGTGTTGCCATCCATGTCGATGAGGTAACGGTGCAGGCCGGAGATGACCCCGGCCGGGATGCCGACCCAGGGGCCGAACAGGATGCCGCCCGAGATGATGGCGATGATCCGCACGTTGATGAGCGCCCCCTCCACCTGGATGCCGGTGTAGGTGCTGAACACCGCGAACAGACCGAAGATGGCCGCGACCAGCACCAGCTCGGCCGGGGTGTGATCCCGCTTCTGGAACAGGCGCTGGAACGGGCGGGTGCGGGTCAGGAAGAACAGGGTCATCAGCATCAGGGCCGCCCGTTCAAACACCGCCAACAACATCATCTGATTTTCGAGCATGGGCCCTCCGACCAATGGCCACGAGGGGCGCACTATAAAATGTATCAGTCCCCGGGCGGCTGACGCCGATCGGGCCGGGGCATTATCAGGCTGGTGAGCGGCATCCCGCACCGGCCTCCCCCTTGGGGCGCGCTAGTTTACCTCAGGCGGGCGCCCAAGGGAGCATAGGGATGCAGAATGGCCGGCCGCGCTCATCTTGCAAGATGAGCGCGGCCGCAGGACGGGATCAGGAGGAGATGGTCGCCAGGCGCGCGGCGAAGCCCATGAAGAAGAGGCCGATCAGACCGTTGCCCAGCCTGGCGAGGCGCACCTTGCGTGCGAAGAAGCGCGCCATCAGGGTACCGCCGAAGATCAACAGGGTGAGATAGACGAAGCTCATGGCCTCCAGCATGCCGGCCAGTACCAGGTAGGAGAGCCAGGTGTGGGCGTAGTTGAAGTCGATGAACTGCACGAAGAAGGAGACGTAGAACAGGATCGCCTTGGGGTTGGTGAGGCTCAGGGTCAGCGCCTTGCCGAAGTAGTTTTCCCCCTGTACCGACTCGCCGTGGGCCGCCCCCTGTTTGGCGATGAAGTTCGCATGGAGGATCCTGATCCCCAGATAGAGCAGGTAGATGGCGCCGAGATAGCGCACCAGGGTAAACAGCAGCGGGGTGGTGCGAATGAGGGAGGCCACCCCCAGATAGGCACAGAAGATGAGGATGGCATCGCCGACGAAGACCCCGAGGGCCGCCCGATAACCTGGGCCTATGCCACGGGTGGCGCCGGTGCGCAGCACATAAATGGAGTTGGGGCCCGGCGCTATGATGATGAAGAACAGCCCGATCAGATAGGTCCAGACGTTGATAACCCCAAAACTTTCAAACATATACTCCCCCGATGCGCGAAGGGGCCCGGTCAACCGGGGTCCTTCCCAGATGATTAAAGTACGACCGTCCTATACTAAGCCTCCGCCAGCAAAGCACAAGTGCGCAACAACAGGGTGATGATCGGTCATAGACCCGGCAGCCGCACCACAGGGCGCGAACCAGGCTGTCGCCCCCTCGCCGACGAAGTGGAGGTGGGCGTTCATTCCATTCATTTTTGCTATGTCCAGACGGGCCAGGATCGGGCATGTTAGAGCGATACCCAGGACAGCAGAAACACTACCTCATGGAAAAGACCCTCAGCACCGATGCCCCTCTCACCGCGCAGCCCTCGGCCGATGCCCTGAACAGCACCACTTACCCGGTGATTGCCGCGATCAGCTTCTCGCACCTGTTGAACGACATGATGCAGTCGGTGTTGCTGGCCATCTATCCGCTGTTGAAGCTCGGACTCAACCTGTCGTTCGCCCAGATAGGCCTGATCACCCTCACCTACCAGTTCACGGGCTCGCTGTTGCAACCGCTGATCGGCCTCTACACCGACCGCAGGCCCATGCCTTATTCGCTGCCACTCGGCATGGGTTTCACGCTGCTCGGCCTGCTCTCGTTGTCCCAGGCGGACAGCTTTGGCGCCGTGTTGCTGTCGGCGATGCTGATCGGCATGGGCTCGTCTGTCTTCCACCCGGAATCCTCGCGGGTCGCCCGCATGGCGGCCGGCAGCCAGCCCGGGCTGGCCCAATCGCTGTTCCAGATCGGCGGCAACCTGGGGTCGGCCATAGGCCCGCTGCTCGCCGCGCTCATCATAGTGCCGCAGGGACAGGGCAGCGCGGCCTGGTTCTCGCTGTTCGCGCTGATTGGCGTGGTGGTGCTCAGCTTCGTCGGCCGCTGGTCCAGCCATCACGCCGCCAACTTCCACAAGCGGATGAAGGCCCATGCCGGCAACGGCCTGAGCCGCCACCAGATCGGCTGGTCGCTGGCCATCCTCGGCCTGCTGATGTTCTCCAAGTTCTTCTACATGACCAGCCTGAGCAGCTATTACACCTTCTACCTGATGGACAAGTTCAGCCTCTCCCTGGACAGCGCTCAGTTCCATCTGTTCGCCTTCCTCTTCGCCGTCGCGGCGGGCACTGTGCTCGGTGGGCCAGTCGGTGACCGCATCGGCCGCAAGCGGGTGATCTGGATCTCCATCCTCGGCGTCGCCCCCTTCACCCTGCTGCTGCCCCATGTCGACCTGTTCTGGACCTCGGTGCTCTCGGTGATCATCGGCCTGATCCTGGCCTCCGCCTTCTCCGCCATCCTGGTCTATGCCCAGGAGCTGGTCCCCGGCAAGGTCGGCACCATCTCAGGCCTGTTCTTCGGCTTCGCTTTCGGCATGGGGGGCATAGGCGCCGCCCTGCTGGGCCAGCTGGCCGACGCGACCAGCATCGAAACCGTGTACCAGGTGTGCGCCTACCTGCCGCTGATCGGGCTGCTGACGGTGCTGTTGCCGACGATCAGGAAGGGCTGATCGGCCCGCTGGCGTCCGCTCTGGCTAGCGCGAACGGGAAGGTCGATGCGACCCATCATGGGTGCTGGAGAAGGAGTCTGCCTTGCGGGATGGCGCTCGAGGGCCACATCGTGGCAGGGAGGGAGCAGGCCGCTCCGAAGATGACATCAGTGTGAAAACGGCCTGAGGCGTGCAGAGGCGACACCATCAGGCCGTTCGATGCGGCAGCCGGAGCTTCGACCTAGCGTGCTCGTCAGCAGTACTGACCGGCCACCCAGCCGGAGGACCAGGCCCACTGGAAGTTGTAGCCACCGAGCCAGCCGGTCACGTCCACCACCTCGCCGACGAAGTAGAGACCGGGCACCTTGCGCGCCTCCATGGTCTTGGAGGAGAGCTCGTTGGTATCCACCCCTCCTAGCGTCACCTCGGCGGTGCGATAGCCTTCGGTGCCGTTCGGCAGGATCTGCCAGTCCCCCAGCAGGCTGGCGATGGCCTCCAGCTCCCGCTCGTTGTACTGGCGCATCGGTTTGTTGCTGAGTTGCCCCAGCTCCACCAGCTTGTCGACGAAGCGCTTGGGCAGCTCGCGCCCGAGCACGGTTTTCAGCTCCTGAGCCGGGTGGGCCAGCGCCCAGGCCTTGAGAGCCGCCGGGATATCCAGCTCAGGCAGCAGGTTGATGTGGATCTTCTCCCCCGCCAGCCAGAAGGAGGAGATCTGCAGTATGGCCGGGCCGGAGAGGCCGCGGTGGGTGAACAGCATGGCCTCCTTGAAACAGGTGCCATCCTCGGCGGTCACCGCCACCGGCAGGCTGACCCCGGCCAAGTCGGCAAACGCCTCCTTCTCGGCCTGGTGCAGGGTGAAGGGCACCAGCCCGGCGCGGGTGGGCAGCACATTGAGGCCGAACTGCTCCGCCAGCTTGAAGCCGTAGGGGGTGGCGCCGAGTTTCGGCATGGAGAGGCCACCGGTCGCCACCACCAGGGATTGGCAACCGATCTCGCCCTTGCTGGTCTCGAGCAGGAAGCCGTCATCGTTCTTGCTGACGCTCAGGATCTCGGTCTGGCACTGCAGGGTCACCCCGGCCCAGTCGCACTCGGTGAGCAGCGCATCGACTATCTCTTTCGCGCTCTCGAGACAGAAGAGCTGCCCCAGGGTACGTTCGTGGTAATTCACCCCGTGCCTGTCCACCAGCTCGATGAAATCCTGCTGGGTGTAGCGCGCCAGCGCCGACTTGCAGAAGTGCGGGTTACCCGAGAGGAAGGCGTGGGGACCGGCCTGATGGTTGGTGAAGTTGCAGCGGCCACCGCCGCTGATCAGGATCTTGCGACCCGGCTTCTTGGCGTTGTCGAGCAACAGCACAGAGCGACCCCGATATCCCGCCTGGGCCGCACACATCAAACCGGCCGCACCGGCCCCGATCACCACCACATCCACTTGCATCATCACTGCCTTATTCGCTCGGCGGCCAAAAGGGCCCTAAACAGAAAGAACCGTCATGGTATCCGGCGGAAACGACTGTGGTTTCCTGCCTGAACTAATAGAAAACGGCTCACAACAAAAGCGCCGTCATGGCAGCCCGGCAGAAATCTCATGCCAGAACCAATAGAAAACGGCCCGTAAAAGGGCCGTTATTGTACTGGCTGAACACTAAGTGTCCACGACTATCAGGCGTTGCCGTCCATGACGCTGGCGGGTGCACCCTTGGCCAGCTCGGACAGCTCCTTGTCGATGAAGTAGAGGCCCTTGCCATCCTCGCCCACCAGTGACAGGCGGTCGACGATGCTCTTGAACAGCTTCTCTTCCTCGTGCTGCTCGGCCACATACCACTGCAGGAAGTTGAAGGTGGAGTAGTCCTGGGTGGTGAAGGCCACGTGGGCCAGGCCGTTGATGCACTTGGTGATGTGGTATTCGTGCTCCAGGGTGGTGCGGAAGATGTCGCCGAGCGAGTTGAACTCGTGGGGAGGCGCCTCGATCGCACCCAGTATCGGCATGGCACCTGTCTCGCTCACGTAGGTGAACAGGCGCTCCATGTGCTGGCGCTCCTCGACGGCGTGCTGGCGCAGGAAGTTTGCCGCCCCTTCGAAGCCCTTGTCCTCACACCAGGCGCTCATCTGCAGGTAGAGATTGGAGGAATAGAATTCAAGATTTATCTGCTCGTTCAACTTCTCGATCATGGCTTGGGCCAACATGATGATTCTCCACGGTGATTTGGTCACAATTGTCGCCACTGTTGTACCACGAATCAACCATCCGCATGGGTCGGGTATCGCAGTTGTGACCATAGTCCCTCTCATCCTGACCCCCATACAGGCATGGATAAGCAAAGAAAGATGGTGTACCCGGACCCAGCCTCTATGATGGCGCCAACGGTCAGGAAGAAGATGCAATGAGATTGGTGATGGCACTGGCACTGCTCTGGATGACCCAGTTGCAGGCCGCTCCCCTGTTGGAAGAGGCTGAATTGCAGGCGGCGCGCGATCCCGCCGGCTATCTGCAGCGCCTCAATGCCAAGCCGCGGCCAGACATGGAGCTGTTTCACGCGAGATCCCTGGCCAAGGCGGCCCTCGGGTACTACCCCGAGGCCCTGCTCGACAACGCCCGCGCCCGCGGGCTGGCCACCGCCCGCCAGGAGACGCTGCGCCTGCTGGACTTCCGGTTGCAACAGGTGGCGCTCACCCTGGACACAGAGGCGCCGCAGCAGGCCCTCCGCCTGCTGAGCCAACTCCAATCCAGTGTCAGGGGTCATCCGGCCCAGGAGTCGGAGTGGCACGCCCTGAACGGACTCGCCCTCTATCGCACCCAGCGCCTGAAAGAGGCCATCGCCGAACTCAAGACCGCCTTCCGGCTCAAGCAGCAGATCCCCGCCAGCCCCCTTGCCGGGCTGCAATTCGCCCGGCTGATGATGACCCTAGGCAACCTCTATGCCGACCTCAGCCTCTATCAGGAGGCCGAAGGCTATTACCGGGATGCGCTGCAGCAGATGGTGCAACTGGACGAGCCCAACAGCCAGGCCATCATCAGGGCCAACATGGCGCGGCTCTATATCGACATGGATCGCCCCATCCAGGCGAGCCAGTTGCTCGACGGCCTGCTGGCGACCCCGGATCTGGCGCCGGACTATCGCGCCATCGTACTCGGCTATCAGGCCATGGCCCTCAATGCGCAGGAAAAATGGCACGCCGCCTGGCGCAGCCTGGACGAGGCGCAGGCCATCTATCAGCGGCTCGGCTACCCGCAGGCGGGCTCCCGCCTGACCGAGACCCGGGCCAGGACGCTGCAGGGCCGTGGGGAGAAACAGCTGGCATTGCAACTGCTGACGGCCCAGGCCAGCCCGGTCACCATAGACGGCAAGGCGCTGCAGGCCAGGCTGCTGGCCGATCTGGGACGCTATCCCGAGGCCTATAGGGTGATGCGCGAATACATGCACGACTACAAACAGCACTTCAACCAGACCCTGAGCCAGCATGCCAGCGCGTTCCAGGCCGAGATGGAGCTGACGCGCAGCGAGGCCAGCAACCGGGCGCTGCAACAGGAGAACGAACGCAGGCGCCAGCAACTGCTGTATCAACAGAGCGCCCGCAACTACCAGCTGCTGCTGGTCGCGCTGCTGGCCGGCGCCCTGATCCTGCTCGGGTTGACCACTCACCGGCTGCACCGCAACTCACGCCATCTCTACCGGCTCGCCACCTTCGATCAACTGACCGGACTGCCGAATCGACGCGCCTTGCTGGAGCGGTTGTCGCAGCAGTGGCAACTGAACGAGCCGCTGACCCTGCTCATCATCGACATAGATCACTTCAAGCAGATCAACGATCGCCACGGCCACCAGACCGGTGATCTGGCGATCCAGCGGCTGGCACAGGAGCTGAAACACTGGGCGCCCGATCTGCAACAGATCGGGCGCTGGGGAGGTGAGGAGTTTCTGGTGGCCATGTCGCAGGACGGCGCCACCTGCCGGCACCATGCCGAGCGGCTGCGGCACAGGATAGAGCAGCTCGATGCCCCGCGCATGACCATCAGCATAGGGGTGGCGGAGCGCTCCCCCGCCGATGACAGCCTGCATCAGCTGATCCACAGGGCCGACATGGCCATGTATCAGGCCAAACGCCAGGGGCGCAACCAGAGCATACTGGCCCCCTCCCCCGACCAGCCGTCCCCACTGACCAGCAGCGTCGCCTGACGCGGGACTATCCGGTCAGGTCGGCAAATGGGAAGGCGCTCAGGGCGTCAGCTCAGTCAGCGCAGACTCGTTGACCGGCGCCCCGTAGTCGACCTCGGCCAGCTCGAAGCCATTGAGCTGCATGAAGTCTCGCCGCAGCCCGGCAAAGTCCCCGAGGGTATGGAAGTTATCCGGCGTCACCTTGGACCAGAGTGCAGAGACCGCCACCTGAATGGCCGGATCCAGCTCATGGTCATCCATCCGGATCAGCCGGTTGCCATCGGCCACCACCCCGCGCGGCCCATACATCTTGCTGGCGAACAGCCGCTGCATCTGCTCGATGCAACCCTCGTGCACTCCGCGCTCCTTCATCACCCCCATCAGCAGACCGAGGTAGACCGGCAGCACCGGTATATAGGCGCTCGCCTTGGTCACCAGCGCCTTGCACACCGACACCCAGGCGTGGCCGCCGAGCTGGGCCAGCTGCAGGTTGATGGCCTCGGCGGTGGCGTGCAGGTGCTCCTTGGCGTAGCCGATGGTGCCATCCCGGTAGAGGGGATAGGTGGACTCCGGACCTATGTAGGAGTAGGCCACCGTCTGGACGCCGGGGGCGAGGCAATCGGCCTGCTGCAGCGCCTGCAGCCAGAGCTGCCAGTCCTCGCCCCCCATCACTGTGACGGTATCGCGGATCTCCTCCGGGGTGGCGGGCGCCAAGGATTGCTGCACCAGACTGTCGTGCTCCAGATCCAGCCCCCAGCCACTGAATGGCTGGCCCGTGGTCTTGAGCACGGAGCGCACCTGGGTGCCATCGGCCAGCAGCCGGATGCCGCTCGCCAGGGAATAGACCACCAGATCCACCTGCCCCAGCTGCTGGCGGATGCTGGCGATGGCCTGCTGGCGCATGGCATCCGAGAAGGCATCCCCGATCAGGTTGACGGCGATGCGCCCCTCCTGCTCCGCCGCCTGGCGAAACCAGATGTTGTTGTACCAGCCCGCGCTGCCGATCCCCTTGTCGGACGGCCCCCGCTCGAACGAGACGCCTATGGTGTCGGCGCCGGCACCGAAGGCCAGCGCGATGCGGGAGGCCAGCCCGAAACCGGACGAGGCCCCCAGCACCAGCACCCGCTTGGGCCCGCTGAAGGGGCCAGCCGCCTTGACGCTGGCGATCTGCTGCGCGACGGCGGCGCGACAACCGATGGGGTGGCAATTGCGGGCGACGCAGCCCTGGATCTGGGGTTGAATGATCATGAATGGATCTCCGAGGGAACTGGCTACAGCATAGCCATGAGACGGCAGATTACCTTGATGTCAGGGGGGATTGGGCACAGAAGGGCGCAGAAAAACAAGAGGGAGCACCAGGCTCCCCAAAGCGGTATTCAGATGCTTTTTATTGTTTTGTGTTCATTGCGAAGTACGGGCACATCCTATTCCCCTCCCTCTTCGCCGGCTGTGACCGGCTTCAAATTCCTGCTCAATATATGCGCGACTTTTCATAAAGGGCGGCAACATAGGCGTGCGACAAATCCATTCAAATCCCGAAACTGTGGCGACGCCGCCGTTTTAGTTTCATCAGACATTGGTATAGTTAACTCAGGATCAGTGAGGAGAACTCCCATGAGTGGAACCTATTACAAACACGTACTGGCCGCGATCGACCTGTCGGAAGATAACCGCAAGGTGATCGAGAAGGCGGTCGACCGGGCCCGCTCCAACGGCGCCAAGTTGTCGGTGATCCACGTCGACGTGGACCTCAAGGATCTCTACACCGAGATGATCGATATCGACATCGACAACGTGCAGGATCAGGTGATCGCCGAGGCGAAGGAGAAGCTGGAAGCCTTCCTCGCCTCGGTGGACTACCCCATCGAGAAGAAGCTGGTGATCTGCGGCGATCTGAGCGAACGGGTCAACCAGGCGGTCAAGGATTACCAGATAGACCTGCTGGTGTGCGGCCATCGCCAGAGCTTCTGGAGCCTGCTCACCTCCAGCGCCCGTCAGCTGATGAACACTGTGCCCTGCGATCTGCTGGTCGTGCCCTTGCAGAAGTGAGCAAACGAGCGTAGCTTGATTGGCCATGAATATGACCTCGTTCAATCACAACTACTGGTGGTGCTGCCCATAAACAGGCGGCACTGCTTTTCTATGTAAGATTTCCCAAAGAAAACACCGTGACCGCCGAGAGGCGGTCATTGTTTTTATCCCTTTGTCGCCTCCCGGCCCACCCCACTGGAGAGAGTGACATGCACAACCCCATCATACTGACCGGCGACCGCCCCACCGGCAGACTGCACATAGGTCACTACGTCGGCTCCCTGCGCCAGCGCGTGGAGGCCCAGCACCACTACCGTCAATTCGTGATGATCGCCGATCTGCAGGCGCTGACCGACAACGGCCACAACCCGACCAAGGTCACCGACAACGTGCTGGAGGTAATGGCCGACTACCTGGCCGCCGGCCTCGATCCCGCCAAGACCACCTTCTGCCTGCAGAGCGCCCTGCCCGCCCTCGCCGAGCTCACCTGCTACTACCTCAACCTGGTCAGCGTCGCCCGACTGGAGCGCAACCCCACCGTCAAGGCGGAGATCCAGCAAAAAGGGTTCGAGCGCAGCCTGCCGGCGGGCTTTCTGGTCTACCCGGTCAGCCAGGCCGCCGACATCACCGCCTTTCGCGCCACCCATGTGCCGGTGGGCGAGGATCAGCTGCCCATGCTGGAGCAGACCAACGAGATAGTGCGCCGCTTCAACGGCCTGGTGGGCAAGGAAGTGCTGACCGAGTGTCAGCCCATACTGAGCGACACCGGCCGCCTGCCCGGCATAGACGGCAAGGCCAAGATGTCCAAATCCCTCGGCAACACCATAGAGCTCGGCATGTCGGCGGACGAGATCAAGCGAGCGGTTTATGCCATGTATACCGACCCCAACCACCTCAGGCTGAGCGATCCGGGTCAGGTCGAAGGGAATACGGTGTTCGCCTATCTGGACGCCTTCCACCCCGACAAGGCGCTGGTGGCCGAGATGAAGGCGCACTACCGGCGTGGCGGGCTGGGTGACATGCGTTGCAAGCAGGTGCTGGATGACTGCCTGCAGAGCCTGCTCGCCCCCATGCGGGCGCGGCGCCAGGCTGCCAGCGCCGACAAGGGGCAGCTGCTGGCGTTGCTGCACCAAGGGACGCTGCAGGCCCGCGTCCTCACCGACGAGGTGCTGGCGGAGGTGAAGGGAGCCATGGGGCTGGATTACTTCGCCGGGTTGCGCTGAGCCGGGGTGCCCAGCGCGGCCTCGCCATAGCGCTCGAAGGCGAGCCGATGCAGCAGGCCCTTGAACCAGCCGATCGCCTCGTCGTGAGCGCTGAGGGGGTGGCCCGCCATCAGGTAGACGATGGGGATGGCGGGCTCCAGCTGGTGCAGCCGCAGCGGATAGTGGCGGCAGAAGTGGCGCCCTATCATCTCGGGCACCACCACCAGGTAACGGCCGGTCGCCATCAGCTGCGGCACCGCCATAAAGCTCGGCAGCCTCACCCCCAGTTCCCGCGCCACCACGAACCTGGCCAGCCAGAGATCCACCATGGCCTGGCTGTGACCCCAGCTGGAGGTATGGATGTGGGGGCGGCTCACCAGCTCGGCGGGCCCCAGCGCATCCGGCAGCGCGCTGCCGAGCGGTGACAGGCAGACCAGGGGATTGGTGAACCAGGACTCGCGCCACAACCGGGGGGAGAGATGATTGGCGTCGGCAAAGCCGATCACCAGATCCAGCTCCCCCTTCTCCAGCTCCCGCTCATAGTCGCTGTCTGCCAGCTCGCACACCTCCAGCCGGCAGGAGGGCGCCTGCTGCACCATGCGCTCCACCAGCACCGGCACCAGGCCGTGCTCCACCGAGCCCGGGGTGGCGATGCGAAAGACCCGCTGCGCCGTGGCGGGATCGAACCCCTTCGCCTGGCGCAGGCCCTGCTCCAGCATGGCCAACGCCTGACGCACCGGCCCGGCCAGTGCCTTGGCGCGCTCGGTGGGCATCATCTCCCGCCGGCTCATGACGAACAGCGGATCATCCAGCGCCTGGCGCAACCGCCCCAGCGCATGGCTGACGGTGGACTGGGAGAGGTGCAGCCGCTCGGCGGCACGGGTGACGTTGTGCTCCTGCATCAGCATGTCGAACACGGTGAGCAGATTGAGATCGAGGCGGGAGAGGGGGAGTTCCATCGATATTGGCCATAGTTGAATGACTACAATTCATTTTTGGCATAGTAGCAGATTGCATAGAATGCGCGGGCAAATTACATCGGAGATTAAAATGCGTAGCTATCTGTTGTTGCTGGCGATCGGCCTGTTGTGGGGCTCCCAGTTCATTTTCATGCATCAGGCCGTCGCCGAGCTGCCCCCCATCATGGTGGCCGCCGGACGTGCCGTGTGCGGCAGCCTGACCCTGGGTCTGCTCTGCCTGTTCATGCGCCTCAAGAGCGAGCACACGCCGTGGCGCACCTATATGATGATCGCCCTGCTCGACGCTACCATCCCCTTCATCATGGTGGCCTGGGGCCAGCAGTATGTGGATAGCGCCATCGCCGCCGTGGTCATGGGTTGTATCCCCTTTGTGACCATTCTGGCTGCGCCCCTGTTTATTTCTGGTGAAAGAATCACCAAGGGCGGCCTGATCTCCGTGGCCGTCGGCTTCGTCGGCGTGCTGGTGCTGTTCTGGCCGAAACTGGCCAACGGCATGAATGCCGGCCTGCTCGGCTCCATCGGCATACTGTTCGGCGCCAGCTGCTTCGCCATCGGCCTGCTGATGATCAAGCGCTTCGCCAAGGACCACCCCGTGGTGGTGGCCCGCAACATCCTGATCTCCTCCGCCGTGCAGCTGCTGCTGGCCGCGCCCTTCGTGACCGATCTGAGCGCCCTCACCCTGCCGAGCCAGCATGCCATCGGCGCCGTCGCCGTGCTGGGCGTGTTCTGTACCGGCCTGGTCTACTTCCTCTACATGGCGTTGATCCAGAAGGCGGGCCCGACCTTCGCCTCCTTCAGCAACTACCTGGTGCCGCTGTTCGGCGTCATGCTGGGTGCCCTGTTCCTCGGCGAGCAGATCCAGTCCACCACGGGTGTGGCACTGGCGCTGATCCTGGGTTCAGTGGCCCTCAACCAGTGGGCCCAACAGCGCCGCACCCAGCGGGAGGCGACCCCATGTCAGGCATCCTGACCACCCTGTGTGGCGGTCTGGTGCTGATTGCTGGCTGGCAGTATCGCCACCGGCTGGCCGGCGTGCTCGGCCTGCTGATGCTGACCCTGCCCTGGTTCTTCGACAGCAAGCTGCAGGCCATGCTGAGCTATGCCCTAAGTGCCTGAATACCCGTTTCTGAATGTGTGACGAGAGTGTATCTCTCCTGTTTTTTGGGACCGTTTTAAAAAACCTCCGATTCGTCCCCGCTACCGGCGCTCTGCGCCGGTTTTTTTATGGCCGCGTTTTGATGGCGGCACCGGGCTCGGCAATGGCTCGGCTCGTGCCTGCCTGGGCCGCGCTAAACAGCAAGCCCCTCAAGATGAACTTCAACCCGGCTGCACAGCTGGCTGCACGCCATAGCGGTAGTCGAGCCGCTCGTTCTTGCGTGGGCCACGGATCTCCCAGTTGAGCAGGAAGCCTCCCTCCTGGCGGGGGCTCAGCTCGGCGCTGTAGTGGTCCTGACCGCAGAGGTGCGGCTCGGCGGTGAGCCAGCGCCCATCCGACTGGGGTAACAGCTCGAACAGCAGGACCGGGGCCTCATGGCGCAGGTGGGAGAGAGAAATCCCCCGCTCGCCGCGTTGCCACCAGAAGCTGTTGTGCATGGCGAGCACCCGGCCATGGGGCGTGGTGTAGCGCCCCTGCTCCGTAAACAGCCAGCCTCCCTGATGATCGGTCACCCGCACCTCCCCCTCGCCACGGCCGTTCCAGTCGGTCGCGGAACCGGCCCCGTTACTCGCCTCGAAGGCAAAAGCTCCGATCTGTGGCAACTGTTCCCATAAACGCTGGATCGCGGCTTCCAACTCGGCCATCATAGCGCCCTCCAAAATTGACAACTGACGACAATTCAATCACATGAACTACTTGATAGGGGTCACCCTGCTCTGGTCCTTTTCCTTCAGCCTGATCGGGGTCTACCTCGCCGGCCAGGTGGATGCCTACTTCTCCGTGCTGACCCGCATCGCCCTCGCCAGCCTGGTGTTCCTGCCTTTCCTGCGCCGGCGCTGGCTGCGTCCCGCGCTGGTCATCAAGCTGATGGCGCTCGGCGCCATCCAGCTCGGCATCATGTACCTGTTCTATTACCACTCCTTCCTGCTGCTGACGGTGCCGGAAGTGCTGGTGTTCACCATCTTCACCCCCATCTATGTCACCCTGCTCCACGACATGCTGGAATCCAGATTCAAGCCCACCTATCTGTGGGGGGCCCTGCTGGCGGTGCTGGGCGCGGCCGTCATCCGCTTCGATGGCCTGACCGAGAACTATGTACTGGGGTTTCTGGTGGTGCAGGGGGCCAACCTCTGCTTCGCCCTTGGGCAGGTGGGTTACAAGGTGCTGCTGGCGCGTGAGGCACAGCAACCGCCCCAGCTGGCGGTGTTCGGCTGCTTCTACCTCGGCGCCCTGGCCGTCGCCCTGCCCGCCTGGCTGATGCTGGGTCAGCCCCAATATCCGAGCACCAACCTGCAATGGGGCATACTGCTCTGGCTGGGGGTGGGGGCATCCGGGCTGGGTTACTTCCTGTGGAACAAGGGCGCCACCCTGGTCAGCAGCGGCGTGCTGGCCATCATGAACAACGCCCTGATCCCGGCCGGCTTGCTGGTCAATCTGGTGCTCTGGGGCAAGGATACCGACCTGATCAGGCTCAGCCTGGGTGGCCTGCTGATGCTGGCCTCCCTCTGGATCTGCCAGCGTCAGCCGGCGCGTAGCGCGAACTGACGATCAGCCGACCGCCAGGCCCGCTGATGCAGGTCCTCTTTGGACCCACCGGTGTCAGCGGGTGAGTGAGCGCTGACTAAAAATCAACCTATGACGGTGTTGTGCTCCCGTCTGGCCTGGCCGTGGCAGGAGGCCAGCCGGGCCAGCAGGTGATCGATCTGCTCGGCGGGCTGGCTCTGCACCAGCCCGATGCTGACGGTCACCGGCCGCTCCGGCAGCAGGCTGGCGTCGGCAATCTCCATCCGCAGCCGCTCGGCGATCTCCAGGCCGCTCAGGCGATCGGTCTGTGACAGCATCAGGATGAAGCCATCCTCGTCCCAGCGGGCGAAGGGATCTTCCCGTCGCAGCTCGTGACGCACTATGCGGGCCAGTTTCGCCAGCATGGCGTCGCAGGCCGCCTCGCCAAACAGCTGCAATATCTTGCTGCGGTGATCCACGGTGAACTGCAGCAGGCAGAAGTTGCCACTCTCGCCGGCCAGCCGCTCATCCAGCAGCAGCTCGAAGTGACCGCGGCTCTCCAGGCCGGTGAGCGGATCGGTATCGTGGCGATCGCCCAGCGGGGGTGCCGCCGGATCGAGGTGACGCACCACCCCCAGCAGATGACCCTGCTCGTCGCTGCGCACCCGCTCCTCCAGCCGGACATAATGGCCCTGATGGTGCAGGATGCGGTACTCGAGCCGCAGCCCGTTGCTGTGGCCCCCCTGACAGGCGCGGATGGCCTCCTCCAGCCGGGCGGCATCGTCCGGGTGTACCCGTGCCAGCCAGCCGAGATCGTCCAGCCCACACTCACCCAGCCCCAACAGTTGCAGGCAGGAGGGATCGCGCCTCAACCCCTGCTCGACCGACCAGGTCCAGATCCCGGCCTCCAGCAGTGCCATGGCCTCCGTCACCAGGGCCATCTCAAGCCGGGCCACGGCCTCTACCCAGGGAGTCTCATACCTTTCCATCACACGCCTCGACACCGGATTTGAATCGCAGCTCAATAAGTAGCATTGGCGCCAGTGCCGAGCAACAGGCTGGGCCCGCTTTTCCCTGATGGCCCGCCACCAACGTCTACACCGAGTGAAAGCCTGTATGCAATTGGGGCTTAACCAGCGAGCCCCTGATAGCCCGCCATCAGCGCCTGCCAGTTCTCCGGCACGAAGTGGAAGCTGGTGTGCAGTTGGGACTCTTTGTTGAAGGAACGCAGCAGCCGCTCCAGGTTCGCCTGCTGCCAGCTGCCGGGGGAGCGGATGGCGCCCTTGTCGAAATCGATCACCCACACCTTGCCATCCTTATCGAGCAGCAGGTTGTGGCTGTTGAGATCGGCGTGATAGACGCCGGCATCGTGCAGCTGGCGTACAGTCTGGCCCACCCGGTGCCACACCTCGCCGGCGATGGCGCCCTGCTTGAGCAGCGCCACCAGATCCTTGGCGCCACGGATGCGCTCGATCAGGATATCGGCGCGATAGAAGGGACCCTGCTTGGCCATGCGAGCCGCAAACGGACGCGGCACCGGCAGACCCTGCTCGCTCAGCTGGGCCAGCAGGCGATATTCGGCCATGGCGCGGCTCGTCTCCACCCCTTCGAACCAGAAGCGATCCCGCACCACCTTGCCCACCAGGCCTCCGCGGTAGTAGTGGCGCAGCACCAGATGACGGGACTCATCCTTCACAAACCAGGTCACCCCGCGACCGATGGAGGAGCCCACCACCTGGC
Source organism: Aeromonas sp. sif2416 (assembly GCF_019218665.1). Taxonomy (NCBI): domain Bacteria; kingdom Pseudomonadati; phylum Pseudomonadota; class Gammaproteobacteria; order Aeromonadales; family Aeromonadaceae; genus Aeromonas; species Aeromonas sp. sif2416. Next base: position 82,509 of record NZ_JAHUXC010000014.1, on the reverse strand, counting down.
GGTGCGTCTGCCACCAGGCCGGGTCGAACAACGCAGGGGAAGGGTCACGAAAGGCCCCTTCGGCATACCAGCAGATCTGGTTATGGGCGGTCTGTGTCAACATCATGAGAATTCCGATCGGTAGATGGGCGCAATTTTACAATCCACAAGGGAGTTTGCATAATGCCATCCATCCATTTTGCCACCATTGCGCCACATCATGCCGTTGTTCCAAACGCCGCCCTCTTCCATCTGCATCCTGCGGCTCTCCGCCATCGGGGATTGCTGCCACGCACTGGCGCTGGTGCGCGTCATTCAACGGGCATGGCCCGAGACCCGCATCACCTGGATCACCGGGAAAATCGAGGCGACGCTCTTCTCCGATCTGCCCGGGGTGGAGGTCATTGCCTTCGACAAGAGCCAGGGCTGGCGCGGTTATCGCGCGCTGTGGCAGACCCTCAAGGGGCGCGAGTTCGATGCCCTGCTCCACCTGCAGGCCGCCCTGCGGGCCAGCATCGCCACCCTCGGCATCAAGGCCAAAGTAAAACTCGGCTTCGATAAGGAACGTGCCAACGACGGCCAGTGGCTGTTCACCAACCACAGGGTGCCTTCCCCCGCCTCCCCCCATGTGCTCGACGGCTTCCTCGCCTTCGCCGCAGAGCTCGGCATCCGGGATCTGACCCCGGACTGGCAACTGCCCATCAGCGCCGAGCATCAAGCCTGGGCGCGGGAGAAGATTGGCGGCAAGCCGACCCTGCTGATCTGCGCCGCCGCCAGCAAGGCGTTCAAGAACTGGACCGCCGAAGGCTATGCCGCCCTGGCGGATCACGCCGCCAGCAAGGGCTTTCAGGTCTATCTCTGCGGCGGCCCCGCCAAACTGGAGCTGGAGCTGGCCGCCGACATCCAGCGACTGAGCCTGAGCCAGCCGGTCGATCTGGTGGGACAGACCAACCTCAAGCAACTGCTGGCGCTGATCGCCGAAGCCAGCCTGGTGCTGGCGCCGGACACAGGCCCCATCCACATGGCCACCCTGGTCGGCACCCCGGTCATCGGCCTCTATGCCCATCACAATCCGGCGCGCACCGGCCCCTATCTGTGCCGCGACTATGCGGTCAGCGTCTACCAGGAGCTGATCGAGCAGGAGACCGGCAAGCCCCTGGCCGAGCTGAGCTGGCGTACCCGTCTCAAGGATCCGGACGCCATGAGCAAGATAACGAGCGAGCGGGTCATCGCCACCTTCGATCGGCTCTGCGCGGATCGCCAGCTGCCCAACTGAGGGGGAACTCGGAAATTCCGATCCATGAGGCTGGGATAATCTGATGGCCCTCCCCTCCCGGGCGAGGCAGAATGCGGGCTGTGGGTAACGCTCCCGCAGCAAGCTACGAATACTTTGATCGGCTGGAATATGATTCCGGCCGTTTTTTTATCCGCCGTCATCTGCTAACATTTGCCGCCTTTACATCCCCCTGATTCTGATTTTTCCGTGTTTTGCGATCGACTGTCTCCCTTCTGGGCACAAGACGGCGGTCTCTGCTACAACCAAAACACTGTCATCGCTTAAAGGTACAGACATGGCGCAACAAGGCACTCTCTACATCATATCTTCTCCGAGCGGGGCCGGTAAATCCAGCCTGATCAATGCCTTGCTGACCAACCATAACGATGCTGGCAAGATGCAGCTGTCGGTCTCCCACACCACCCGCGCCATGCGTCCCGGTGAAGAGAACGGGGTGCACTATCACTTCGTGCAGGTGGAAACCTTCAAGGAACTGATCGCCCGCGGCGATTTTCTGGAGTGGGCCGAGGTGTTCGGCAACTACTACGGCACCTCCCGCGCAGCCATCGAAGCCTGTCTGGCCCAGGGCATAGACGTCTTCCTCGATATCGACTGGCAGGGTGCCCGCCAGATCCGCGAGCTGATGCCGACCAAATCCATCTTCATCCTGCCCCCCAGCCGCCAGGAGCTGGAGCAGCGTCTGATCGGGCGCGGCCAGGACAGCGCCGAGGTGATTGCCGGCCGGATGGCGAAAGCCATTGCCGAAATGGTGCACTATGACGAATATGACTATGTCATTATCAACGACGACTTTGAGCAGGCGCTGTTCCAGCTCAGGGCCATCATCGAGTGCCAGCGGCTGGAAATGCACCAGCAACAGCGGGCCCAACAAAACTTGCTGCAACAGTTACTGGCAGAATAGGCCGAAAACAAGTAAACTTTTGCGTCATTTTTAAACACCGCTTTTCTAACCATAGAAAGCCTAAACACTGGAGTCCTGCATGGCACGCGTTACTGTAGAAGATGCTGTAAAACAGGTAGGTAACCGTTTTGACCTGGTGCTGGTCGCCGCGCGCCGCGCCCGTCAAATCGCGGTACAAGGTAAAGATCCCCTGGTCGACGAAGAGAACGACAAGCCGACCGTGATCGCCCTGCGCGAGATCGAGCTGGGTCTGGTGAACAATCAAGTGATGGACACCCAGGACCGCTACGAGCAGCAAGAGCAGGAAGCCGCCGAGCTGGCTGCCGTTGCTGCCATCGCCGAAGGCCGCGGTTAAGTAATTCTTCCGGTTGGCACCCGCCCGGGTGCCGACTTCTTCCCATTTACAACCGCTCGAAAACCTCGCAAACTCAGAGGCATACCCTCAATTCCACGGATTGCCGTTTCACCGCTGCGGGGACTGTCTTGTATTTATTTGAAAACCTTAAAGAAATAGCCAGTTCCTACCTGCCATCCGAGCAGGTTGAGAAGCTCAGGCAAGCCTATGTGGTGGCCCGTGATGCCCACCAGGGACAGATGCGTTCCAGCGGCGAGCCCTACATCACCCACCCGGTTGCCGTGGCCCGTATCCTGGGCGACATGCGTCTCGATCATGAAACCCTGATGGCGGCCGTGCTGCACGACGTCATCGAAGACACCCCGGTCACCAAGGACGATCTGGCCGAGCTGTTCGGCAAGGCCGTCGCCGAGCTGGTCTCGGGCGTCTCCAAGCTCGACAAGCTGAAGTTCCGCGATCGCAAGGAAGCTCAGGCCGAGAACTTCCGCAAGATGATGATGGCCATGACCCAGGATATCCGGGTCATCCTGATCAAGCTGGCCGACCGCACCCACAACATGCGCACGCTGGGCTCACTGCGCCCGGACAAGCGCCGCCGCATCGCCCGCGAAACGCTGGAGATCTTCGCCCCCATCGCCAACCGGCTCGGCATCCACACCATGAAGAACGAGCTGGAAGAGCTCGGCTTTGAGGCGCTCTACCCCATGCGCTCCCGGGTGCTGCGGGAATCGGTGCGCCGCGCCCGCGGCAATCGCCGCGAGATCATCGACTCCATCCAGAGCGAGATTGAGGGTCGCCTGCGCGAGGCCGGCATCGACGCCCAGGTCAGCGGCCGCGAGAAGAACCTGTTCTCCATCTACAACAAGATGGAGAAAAAAGAGCTGCAATTTCATGAGGTAATGGATATCTACGCCTTTCGCGTCAGGGTGAAGGACATAGATACCTGTTACCGGGTGCTGGGGCAGATGCACAGCCTCTACAAGCCGCGCCCCGGCCGCTTCAAGGATTACATCTCCATCCCCAAGACCAACGGCTACCAGTCGCTGCACACCTCCCTGGTGGGGCCGCACGGGGTGCCGGTCGAGGTGCAGATCCGCACCGAGTTCATGGATCAGATGGCCGACAAGGGCGTCGCCGCCCACTGGGCCTACAAGCAGGATGGCGACAGCTCGGGCACCACGGCCCAGATCCGCGCCCAGCGCTGGATGCAGAGCCTGCTGGAGTTGCAGCAGAGCGCCGGCAGCTCGTTCGAGTTCATCGAAGGGGTCAAGACCGACCTGTTCCCGGACGAGATCTATGTCTTCACCCCGGAGGGCCGCATCATGGAGCTGCCCGCCGGCGCCACCCCGGTGGACTTCGCCTACACGGTGCACACCGACATCGGCCATGCCTGCGTCGGCGCCCGGGTCGACAGACACCCCTATCCGCTGAGCAGCCCGCTGCACTCGGGCCAGACGGTGGAGATCATCACGGCGCCGGGTGCTCGTCCCAATGCGGCCTGGCTCAACTTCGTGGTGACCACCAAGGCGCGCTCCAAGATCCGCCAGTTCCTCAAGAACCTGCGCACCGAAGAGTCGGTGGTGCTGGGTCGCCGCCTGCTCAACCATGCGCTCGGCGTCAAGAACATCGAAGACATCCCGGAGCCGCGCATCAAGCAGGTGCTGGCCGACACCAAGCACGAGAACCTGCAGGGCCTGCTGGCCGACGTCGGTCTCGGCAACGCCATGAGCGTCATGGTGGCGCGCCGCATGCTGGGGGATGAGCTGCCGCCGGAAGAACAGCCGAAGTCCAGCAGCAAGAAGATGCCGATCAAGGGGGCCGACGGCATGCTGGTCACCTTCGCCAACTGCTGCCGCCCGATCCCGGGGGATGCCATCATCGCTCACCTCAGTCCGGGCAAGGGGCTGGTGATCCACCAGGAGTCCTGCCGCAACATCAAGGGCTACAGCCGCGAACCGGACAAGTACCTGCCGGTACAGTGGGAAGTGGACCAGGAGCAGGAGCAGGAATTCCGCACCGGTATCAGCATCGAGATCATCAACCATCAGGGGGCGCTGGCGGAGCTGGCCAACGTGATTGCCGCCACCGGTGCCAACATCCACGCCATCAGCACCGAAGAGAAGGATGGCCGGGTCTATCTGGTCACCCTGCTCATCACCACCAAGAGCCGCATCCATCTGGCCAACATCATGCGCAAGATCCGCGTGATGCCCAACGTGCTCAGGGTGAGCCGACAGAAGAACTGAACACAGGCGGCGCAAGCCGCCTGCTGCTTTTATAGAGACAACCCATGACTCCCGAACGCTTTAAACGGATCTCCGATATGTTGGCCATGCGCCAGCTCGACCTGACCGTCTGCATGTACGGGAAGAGTGCACAAGCCTCACTGCATAGAAACTGATATGACACCTGAACGCTTCAAACGCATCTCCGACATGCTGGCCATGCGCCAGCTCGATCTGACCGTCTGTATGGAAGAGGTCCACAAGCCTCACAACCTGGCCGCCATAGTGCGCACCGCCGATGCCATCGGCATCCACAGGGTGCATGCGGTCTGGCCCAAGACCTCCATTCATCCCCGCAAGGGCACCGCCCGTGGCAGCCAGAACTGGGTGGATGTGCAGTTGCACCCGGACATAGGCACCGCCGTCGGCGAGCTGAAGGCCGCCGGCATGCAGATCCTGGCGACCCACCTCTCGGACAGCTCGGTGGACTTTCGTGCCATCGACTACACCAGACCCACCGCCATCCTGGTCGGCCAGGAGAAGCACGGCATAGGGGAGGAGGCGCTGGCGCTGGCCGATCACCATATCGTCATCCCCATGGTGGGCATGGTGCAGTCCCTCAACGTCTCGGTGGCCGCCGCCGCCATCTTGTACGAGGCCCAGCGCCAGCGCGAGCTGGCCGGCTGCTACCAGCGCGGCTGCCCGCTCAGCCTGGAGGAGCAGAACAGCATCTTGTTCGAGGGGGGCTATCCCATCTATGCCCAGCTCTGCAAAGAAAAAGAGATGCCCTACCCCCAGCTCGGCCCGGCGGGCGAGATCCTGGCAGACGAGGCCTGGTGGCAACGGATGCAGCTGACCCGCAAGGGCTGGGCCGCACAACAGGAAGACCCTATGGACATGGAGTATCCATCCGATGAAAGTTAACTGCCTGCCGCTGCTGGCCCTGACCCTGTTTTCTGCCGGAGCCCTCGCCGTGAACAACCCCTATCACCTCACCACGGAAGCCGAGGTCCCGGCCCTGTATCAGCAGACCCTGCCCGACTTCTGGCGCGACCATGCGGTCGAAGGGGAGTTCAAGGGCAAGGACGGGGTCAGCATCCGCTACGCCGCCCTGCGCCAGGCCAAGGTGGACAGAGCCATCCTCATCGTCAACGGCCGGGTCGAGAGCTACCTCAAGTATCAGGAGCTGGCCTGGGATCTGTGGCGTCAGGGCTACAGCCTCTACCTCATCGATCACCGCGGCCAGGGGCTGTCCGGCCGCATGCTGGCCGATCCGGAGAAGGGCTATGTCGCCGACTTCGACGACTATGTGCTGGATCTGAAGCAGTTCCACGACGAGGTCATAGTCGCGGACCAGCCTGCCAAGCTGTTCCTGCTGGCCCACTCCATGGGGGGCGCCATCTCGGCGCGCTATCTGGAACGCTGGCCGGATGACATCAAGGCGGCCGTGCTCTCCTCCCCCATGCTGGGCATCAACCTCGGCGGCCTGCCCAAATGGCTGGCTCAGGGGCTGGCGGCCACCATGGATACCGTCGGCAGCTGGTGGGGCGAGCCCCCCTATGGCCCGGGCCAGGCCGGCTATGTCTCTCATGAATTTGCCGACAATGGCCTGAGCCACAGCGAGCCCCGCTATCAGGCGTTCCGCCAGCTCTATGAGCAGCGTCCGCAGATCAAGCTGGGCGGGGTGACGGCGCACTGGATCCGCGAGGGCATCAAGGCCGGGGATGCCGCCATCGCGGAGGCAGACAGGATCAAGACGCCGCTGCTGCTGATCCAGGCGGGGGAAGACGGCATAGTCGACAACCTGGCACAGGACAGCTTCTGTGCCCGACTCCAGTGTGAAGGGGGCCAGCCGTTGCGGATCGAGGGGGGCTGGCACGAGCTGTTTATCGAGGCCGATGCCCAGCGCCTGCCCGCACTGACCGCGACCCTGGACTTCTTCGCCCGCTTCTAGGGTCTGTTGACATTTCGTCACGACCGCGACGGCGTCAGTTTTTGCGCGTAGCTAGGCGCGAGATGCGAAGTTTGGTCGCCCAAATGAGTCGTCGAGTAACGACGTTACGCACAAAAAATTGACCCGTCCCTGCGGGTTGCACGGCAAATGACGCCATGCGTTGTTGCAGGACTTGCCAAGGGAATGGCCATTGCCAGCGTCCCGCGCCTAGCCTGGTGTCATTTGTCACAGCAACGCGGTTTGTGCCGAAACGCCAACAGACCCTAAGTCTGGTTATTTTTTGGATCCCTAAATAAATGGGGCGACGCAAAACGCTGGGGTACACTGCCCCGGCGTTCAATTGATGCCGAGGTAATGATGTTCAAGGTAGTTGTATCCGATCTCGATGGCACCCTGCTCAACAAGCAGCACCAGATCTCCCCCCGCACCCGTGACACCCTGCACCGTCTGGTCGATCAGGGGATCAAGTTCGTGGTGGCCACCGGCCGTCACCATGTGGATGTGCGCAGCATCCGCGACGCGCTGGGGCTGGACATCTACCTCATCACCTCCAACGGCGCCGTGGTCCATGACAAGCAGGATCGGCTCATCTTCAACCAGACGCTGCCGAGCACAGTCGCGGCCGAGTTGATCGCGCTGGAGCGGGACCCCGACATCCACCTCAACGTCTACTACGGCGACGAGTGGCTGGTGGAAGAAGAGATGCCCAAGATGCTGCAGTTCCATGAAGAGTCCGGCTTCGCCTACCGCCTGGTCGACTTCAGCACTCACCCGACGGACAAGATCAACAAGGTGTTCTACATCGGCGAGCACGAGCAACTGCTGCAGATCGAGGCCAAGCTCAACCAGCATTATGGTGATCGACTCAACGTCACCTTCTCCCTGCCGGATTGCCTGGAAGTGATGCACGCCGGGGTGCACAAGGGCAACGCGGTGCGTGCCGTGCTGGAGCAGAACGGGCTGGAGATGTCCCAGGCGATCGCCTTCGGGGATGGCATGAATGACTTCGAGATGCTGAGCATGGTGGGTCGCGGTGTGGTGATGGGCAACGCCCACGACCGCCTCAAGCTGGCCCTGCCGGACCACGAGCAGACCCTGACTGCCGATGAAGATGGCGTTGCCGTCTACCTGGAGCAGCTGTTCGCCCTCAGTACCGTCGGCACCGCCTGATAGCCCCTCTCCTGGCGATCCCCGGGTCGCCATGGCCATAAGGCCATCGTTTCAACGGCAGGCACTCATCGCCTGAAATGGTGGTCGCACTCCTTTGATCTAAACACTGCGCCGGGCGGATCAACTGCAAGGCATCCAGGCCCTGCTGATAAGCCGGCTGGACGCGCTGGAGGGTGGGCCATGAGGATATCTGCCGTCTGGTGCCTCTGCACGACATCCAGAGTCTGCCCCAAGCTGTCGCCGCCATACTGAGCGGCGCCTTCACAAACCGGTGACCGATCTTACCAGGCGAGATTTTCCAGGCTCAGGAGATCCAGCATGCTGCCGGATCGCTTCCACTCGAAGCTCTGATTGGCACCGCCAAAACACTCGACCAGCCGCAGCGGGACCGCGGGCTTGTGGCGGCTGCCGGCCACATCCAGACACAGGGAGGCCTGCCGATTGAACAGCCGATCGTCCTGCCACTGCCATTGACGGCTGCCATCCTGGCAGTCCCCCATGGCGAGCTCATCAGCGCCGTTGGCGATCAGGCAACGCTGGGCCAGCTGCAGGGCCCCCACATCCCAGCTGAACTGCTGGCTTGGGCTCTGATCGCAGGGCTGGGTCAGCAGCGTCCCCTGCTCGCTCAGGGTCACGCAGAATCCGCCGCTGGTCACGATCGTGGCCGGCGCTGCCGCCATGGACGACTTGGGCGCGGCGGCCATCAGGAGATCCTTCGGCTTGGGTTGCAACGCACAACCGCCGAGCAGCAGAGCCGCCAGGGCGAGCACGCAGGAGTGAAGGGTAAAGGTATGGTGGTGCATATCGCCTGTGCCTGGATGTGTTCGAGGATGTCCACTGTCTCGTGGCTCTGACGCCCAGCATAACGGACTCGAGGCGAGCAGGCGCCAACAGAAATGTAATAAGACGTGACAGGACGCTGGCAGGCAAGGCTGAAAAGCAAAAACCCCGCCGAAGCGGGGTTTTCATAATGTGGTCGGTGATAAAGGATTCGAACCTTTGACCCTCTGGTCCCAAACCAGATGCGCTACCGGGCTGCGCTAATCACCGATGGGGTACTTCTTAAAACACAAAGACGACCAGACGGTCATCCTCGTCATACAGCAAGTATGGTGCGAAGAGAGGGACTCGAACCCTCACACCCGGGGGGCACTAACACCTGAAGCTAGCGCGTCTACCAATTCCGCCACCTTCGCATACCTGACAAGCTGTAAAATGGGGTGGCTGATGGGGCTCGAACCCACGACAACCGGAATCACAATCCGGGACTCTACCAACTGAGCTACAGCCACCACAGCTGTTTTCGTTCCACAACAACGCCCGTTTAACCGGCACACTTATGATGGTGCGCCCGACAGGATTCGAACCTGTGACCTCTGCCTCCGGAGGGCAGCGCTCTATCCAGCTGAGCTACGGGCGCTACGCTGTCGAACGGGGCGGATTATTAATGATGGCGCCCACCTTGTCTACTCTTTTTTTATTGCGATGAATCAAGCGCTTGTTTTTCAATCACTTCGTACAGTTTTATGCCACTTCTCGCCGTCTGGGACCGAAATGGCATCCCTCTGTTACGGTTCTGTACCCTTTGTGGGGGGAAACGGGTTCAGTCACTTGACTTGGCTTCTTCCCTACCTAGAATGAATGAACGTTCATTCAGCCGATATAGTCACAGGGTCATGAATAAGAAAGAGCGCATCTTCGATGCGGCCTACGAGGTGCTCGGCGAGCAGGGCTTCTATGGCCTGTCCATCGCCGTGGTCGCCAAGAAAGCCAGGGTGGCAGCAGGCACTATCTACCGTTACTTCAGTGACAAGGATGACCTGATCCGCCAGCTATATCAGCACACCATCCTCAAGTGTCATCCCCGGATCATGGAGGGGGTGCAGATTGAGGAAGTGTCATATCGGCAGTACCGGCGCCTGTGGCTCAACATCAATGCCATTTTTGCCAATGAACCCAATGCACTCAAATGCAAATTACAGTACGAAAGTTCTCCATTGGGGGCTGAACTGGAACGGAATCCGGTCATAATGGCGACGTGGGCGCCACTTGAGCGCTTCTTCGAACAGGGACGCCAACAAGGATTGTTTATCGATTTACCCGTCCGGGCGCTGCAGGTGCTGAGCCTGGACTGTGTGGCAAACATGGCTCTACAACGCCAGTTCCATCCCTTTGTATTGACGCAGGAACAGCTGGAGACTGTGGTCAAGGCCAGCTGGAATGCCATTTTAAACCCTAATTTTTCCATCACAGGAGCCTGTTCATGAAAAAGTGGATGGCCATCATGTTGCTGATAGCACTCGCCCTGTTTGGCAGTGTCATCGGTTTCAATATGTTCAAGCAGAAGAAGATTGCCGAGTTCATGGCCAACCGACCCGAGCCCGAATTCCCGGTGACCGCCACGGTGACCAAGGCGCAGGATTGGATACCCACCATAGAAGCGATCGGTTTCATCGAGCCTTATCAGGGGGTCACCCTCTCCAGCGAGCTGGCGGGCACCATCGACAAGATCAGCTTCGAATCCGGCGCCCAGGTCAAGGCGGATCAGCTGCTGCTGAGCCTGGACTCCGGCGTGGAGAAAGCCAATCTGCAATCTTCACAAGCCAAGTTGCCGGCGGCCCGGGCCAAGTTCGAGCGCTACCAGAACCTGTACCAGAAGAACTCCATCTCCAGGGATCAACTGGACGATGCCGAGGCCAGCTACCGCTCGCTGGAAGCCGACATCGAGAGCCTGAAGGCCACCATCACCCGTCGTGAGCTCCGTGCCCCCTTCGGTGGTGTCGTGGGCCTGCGCAACGTCTTCCTCGGTCAGTATCTGGAGCCAGGTTCCGAGATAGTGCGACTGGAAGACACCAGCGTGATGCGTCTGCGCTTCACCGTGCCCCAAACCGACATCTCCAAGATTTCCCTCGGCCAGGTCATCAAGATCAACGTGGATGCCTATCCCCAGGCCCAGTTTGACGGTCAGATCACCGCCATCGAGCCGGCGGTCAACTACCAGAGCGGCCTGATCCAGGTGCAGGCAGACATCCCGAACAACGAGGGTCAGCTGCGTTCCGGCATGTTCGCCCGTGCCAGCATCATCCTGCCCACGGTGAAAGATCAGATAGTGATCCCGCAATCCGCCATCTCCTTCACCCTGTATGGCGAGAACGTCTATGTCATTCACGCAGCAGACGGTGCGAAACGCGCCAAGCAGGTGGTGATCAAGGCGGGTGAGCGTCGCGGCAATGACGTCCATGTGTTGTCAGGCATCAAGGCTGGCGACGAAATCGTGCTGTCGGGTCAGGTTCGCCTGAGCAACGATACCAAGGTGCGCGTGGTCGACAACGATGCCCTTGCCGTTCCGGCACAAACCCCGATGCTGTAAGCGCGGAGATCTGCGATGCGATTTACTGACACATTTATAAAAAGGCCCGTGCTGGCGATCTCGCTCAGCTTCCTGATAGCCCTGCTGGGCTTCCAGGCCATCTTCAAGATGCAGGTGCGGGAATATCCTGAGGTGATCAACACCGTGATCACGGTCAGCACCAGCTACTACGGTGCCAGTGCCGATCTGATCCAGGGCTTCATCACCCAGCCGCTGGAGCAGGCGGTCGCGCAAGCCGACAACATCGACTTCATGACCTCCTCCAGCCAGCTGGGCAGCTCCACCGTGACGGCTTACATGAAGCTGAACACCGACCCCAACGCCGCCTTGTCCGACATCCTGGCCAAGGTCAACTCGGTGCGCTCCCAGCTGCCGAAAGAGGCGGAAGACCCCTCGGTCACCTCCTCCACCGGCTCCACCACGGCGGTGCTCTACATGGGCTTCACCAGCCCAGAGCTCAACTCCAGCCAGATCACCGACTACCTGGAACGGGTCATCAAGCCCCAGCTGTTCACCGTCGGCGGGGTCTCCAAGATCGATCTCTATGGCGGGGTCGAGTTTGCCCTGCGGGTATGGCTGGATCCGGCCAAGATGGCGGCCTTCGATCTGACCTCCAGCGACGTGATGACGGTGCTCAACAGCAACAACTATCAGTCGGCCACCGGTCAGGCGACCGGTTATTTCACCCTGTTCAACGGCAACGCCGAGACCCAGGTCAGCGGCACCGATGAGCTCAAGCGTCTGGTGGTGGCGACCCGCGACAGCAAGGTGATCCGTCTCTCCGACATCGCCAAGGTGTCGCTGGAGAAGAGTCACGACATCTATCGCGCCAGCGCCAACGGCCGCGAGGCCGTGGTACTTGCCATCAACGCGGCGCCGACCGCCAACCCCATCAACATCGCCCACGATGTGCTGGAGCTGCTGCCGAGCCTGAAGAGCAACATGCCGAGCACCATGCAGGTCAACATCCTGTATGACTCCACCATCGCCATCAACGAGTCCATCCACGAGGTAATCAAGACCATACTGGAGGCGGCCGCCATCGTACTGGTGGTGATCACCCTGTTCCTCGGCTCGTTCCGGGCCGTCATCATCCCCATCATCACCATTCCGCTGAGCCTGATCGGCGTGGTGATGATGATGGATCTGTTCGGCTTCTCGATAAACCTGATGACCTTGCTGGCCATGGTGCTGGCAATCGGTCTGGTGGTGGATGACGCCATAGTGGTGCTGGAGAACGTCGACCGCCACATCAAGGAGGGGGAAGAACCGTTCAGGGCCGCCATTATCGGTACCCGGGAGATCGCCGTGCCGGTCATCGCCATGACGGTGACCCTGGCCGCGGTGTACGCGCCTATCGCCCTGATGGGGGGCATCACCGGCTCCCTGTTCAAGGAGTTCGCGCTCACCCTGGCGGGGGCGGTGTTCGTCTCCGGCATCATAGCCCTGACCCTGTCGCCCATGATGTGCTCCAAGATGCTCAAGGCCAACGAGACGCCGAACAAGTTCGAGAGCACTGTGCATCACCTGCTGGATCGGATGACGGACCGCTACGATCGCATGCTGCATGCGGTCATGCAGCACCGCATCGTGGTCATACTGTTCGCCGTCATCGTGTTCGGCAGCCTGCCGCTGCTGTTCAAGTTCATCCCGAGCGAGCTGGCCCCGTCCGAGGATAAGGGCGTTATGGCCGTGCTGGGGACGGCGCCGTCCAATGCCAACCTGGACTACATCGAGAACACCATGCAGGACGTGAACAAGATCCTGGATGACCAGCCGGAAATCGCCTACTCCCAGGTCTTCTCCGGGGTGTTCAACGCCAACCAGGCCTTCGGCATCGCCTCCATGGTGCCCTGGAGCCAGCGTGAGGCGAGCCAGAAAGAGGTGCTGGATAGGGTCGCCGGTCTGGTGAAGGACATCCCAGGGATGGCCATCACCACCTTCCAGTTCCCCGAGCTGCCGGGTGCCTCAAGCGGTCTGCCCATCCAGTTCGTCATCACCACCCCGAACAGCTTCGAGAGCCTGTTCCTGATCGCGGGTGAGATGCTGGCGGCTACCCACGCCAACGGTCAGTTCGTCTATTCGGATCTCGATCTGAACTACGACTCGGCCACCATGAAGATCAAGATCGACAAGGACAAGGCCGGTGCCTACGGCATCACCATGCAGGACATTGGCACCACCATGGGCACCATGATGGCGGATGGCTACGTCAACCGCATCGATCTGGATGGCCGCTCCTACGAGGTGATCCCGCAGGTAGAGCGCAAGTTCCGCCTGAACCCTGAATCCATGAAGGGTTACTACGTGCGTGCCGCCGATGGCAAGTCGATCCCGCTCGGCAGCCTGATCAGCATCGAAGTGGTGGGTGAGCCCCGTGCCCTGCCCCACTTCAACCAGCTGAACTCGGCCACCATAGGCGCCGTACCGGCACCGGGTGTGGCCATGGGTGATGCGATCAACTGGTTCAAGACCACCGCCGAAGAGAAGCTGCCGCAAGGCTATCGCTACGACTTCATGGGGGAGGCTCGCCAGTTCGTGACCGAAGGCAACGCGCTCTACGCCACCTTCGCCCTGGCCCTTGCCATCATCTTCCTGGTGCTGGCGATCCAGTTCGAATCCGTGCGTGACCCCCTGGTGATCATGGTCTCGGTCCCGCTCGCCATCAGCGGCGCCCTGATCGCGCTGGCCTGGGGACTGGCCACCATGAACATCTACTCACAGGTCGGTCTCATCACGCTCGTTGGATTGATTACCAAGCACGGCATCCTGATCTGTGAGGTGGCGAAGGAAGAACAGCTGCTGCACGGCATGAACCGGACACAGGCCGTGATGCAGGCCGCCAAGGTGCGACTGCGCCCGATCCTGATGACCACCGCGGCCATGATTGCGGGCCTCATCCCGCTGCTCTACGCCGCCGGCGCCGGCGCCGCCCAGCGCTTCAGCATCGGCATAGTGATAGTGGCCGGTCTGGCCATCGGCACCCTGTTCACCCTGTTCGTGCTGCCGGTGATCTACACCTATCTGGCCTCCGAACACAAACCGCTGCCGGAATTCGATGAATCCATTCCGTCCAAGGCGAAAGGGAGTCATTAAGGCTCAGCCAGATGAATAAGGCCCCGCAAGGGGCCTTATTTTTATCCGTTTGATGACGCACGACATAAGTCTATGAAGCAGTTAAACTAAACGGCACTTTCTCCGGACCGCAAGGATGCCATGTCAGGGATCTTCTCCAAGGCCGTCGGCCGCAACGGGCTCTCCTACCGCCTGCTCTCCTACATTCTGATCTGCAGCACAGCGCTGGCGCTCATCATCACGGTGTTGCAGCTCGCCTGGGACTACAACAAGGATGTGACCGTCATCGAGGACAGCATCGACCAGATCGAAGCCTCCTTCCTGCAGCCCATCTCCGCCAGCCTGTGGAACCTGGATGAGGAGCAGGTCAAGGTCCAGATCGAAGGCATCATGAACCTGCCCAACATGCAGTTCGTGATGGTCAAGGAGATGCTGGGCAACTCCGAGGTGCCGCTGCTGACCCAGGGGGTGGAGAAGGACCAGTACGACATCTCCCGCGAGTTCAGCCTCACCTATCAGGGGGAAGTGGTCGGCAAGCTGTTCGTCGCCGCCTCGCTGGAGCAGATCTACCAGCGCCTGATCGAGAAATCCGTGCTGATCATGGTCAGCCAGACCATCAAGACCCTGGTCGTCTCTTTCTGCATCCTGATCATCATCTACTACCTGGTGATCCGTCATATCAACCGCATCGTCAGCTACGCCCAGAAACTGAGCCTGGATCGGCTGGCGGTGGAGCTGACCCTGGAAGGGCGCAGCCTGCCCCGCAAGAACCCCGACGAATTCGACTCCCTCGCCGCCACCCTCAACCAGATGCGCACCCGCCTGAACGATGAGTTCACGGCCCGCCATCAGGCGGTCGAGCAGTTGCAGCAGGAGCGGGACTTCTCCGCCACCCTGATCAACTCGGCCAACATGGTCATCTGCTGCATGGAGCCGGATCTCAACATCGCCAGCATCAATCCGGCGGCCATCCTGCTCACCGGCTATCACCATCAGGAGATACTGCAGCACAACTGGCTGGATCTGTTCGTCAGCAAGGAGCAGCGGGCGGAACTGGCAGAGATCCTGGCCAACCAGGGCTCCCTCGAAGACCGGGAGATCGTCATGCACGATCAGCAGGACCACGAGCTCGTCCTGCAGTGGACCTTCGCCCCCTTCTACGAAGGCCCCAACCTCAAGTATTTGATTGGCTTCGGTTATGACATCACCCGCCTCAAGAAGGTGGAGCGGGAGATCATCTCGCTCAACGAACAGCTGGAGGGCAAGGTGGTGGAGCGTACCCGCAGCCTGAGCGACGCCAACGATCAGCTGGGCAAGGCCTATGACGAGCTGAAGCGGGCCCAGCAGACCCTGGTGGAGTCGGAGAAGATGGCCTCGCTGGGGTCGCTGGTCGCGGGGGTCGCCCACGAGATCAATACCCCCATCGGCATCAGCGTCACCGCCTCCTCCTACCTGCAGGAGCGGGTGGCCGACTTCAAGCAACACATCGAGGCCAAGCAACTCTCGCGCTCCTACCTGACCGAATTCACGGTCAACCTGGATGAGTCCATGCAACTGCTGCAGGGCAACCTGAGACGCGCCTCCGAGCTCATCGCCAGCTTCAAGCAGGTGGCGGTCGACCAGTCGTCCGAGGCGCGCTACAACTTCAGCCTGGCCGACAACCTGCATCAGGTGGTGGTCTCCCTCGGCCACAAGCTGAAAAAGGCCCAGTGCGAGGTCGATATCCAGTGCGATCCCAAGCTGACCATCTACTCCTTCCCCGGCAGCTTCACCCAGATCTATTCCAATCTCATCCTCAACTCCATCCACCACGGTTTCGATGACTGGGACAGGCCGAAGAAGATCACCATCAGGGTGGAGCAGCGGGAGGACGAGCTGACCATAGACTACAGCGACAATGGCCGCGGCATCCCGCCCGAGATACTGCCGCGCATCTTCGATCCCTTCGTCACCTCCAAGCGGGGTCAGGGGGGCAGCGGCCTCGGCACCCACATCATCTACAACCTGGTGGTGCAGCTGCTGCGCGGTCGCATCCACTGTGCCAGCGAGCTGGGCCAGGGAGCCCACTTCCATATCCGCCTGCCCACCCAGCATCACTGATGCCGAGGGGCTGTCGAGGTTGAGGCGTCCGCCGCTGAAACCTCGATAGACCCTACCTGGCTCTTGTGAGCCAGCCGCTTTATCCCCATCATGCTGTGATTGCATTCTTAACGAGCGGAGAACCTCGCAATGGCACAGCATTTTGACTATATCGCCATCGGCGGCGGCAGCGGCGGCATCGCCTCGGCCAACCGGGCAGCCATGTATGGCAAGAGAGTCGCCCTGATCGAAGCCAAGGCATTGGGGGGTACCTGCGTCAACGTCGGTTGTGTGCCCAAGAAGGCCATGTGGTATGCCGGCCAGATCGCCGATGCCCTGAGATACGGCGCCGACTACGGCTTCGACACCACCCTCAACCACTTCAGCTGGGCCAAGCTGGTCGAATCCCGCCAGGCCTATATCAGCCGCATCCACCAGTCCTATGAGAATGTGCTGGGCAAGAACCAGATCACCGTCATCAAGGGCTTCGCGCGCTTCGTCAACAGCAACACGGTCGAGGTGGATGGCGAGCACTACAGCGCCGACCACATACTGATCGCCACCGGCGGTCATCCCGAGGTGCCCACCATTCCCGGTGCCGAACTGGGTATAGATTCCGATGGGTTCTTCGCCTTGCAGGCACAACCCAAGCGGGTGGCCGTGGTGGGTGCCGGCTACATCGCCGTCGAAATCGCCGGCGTGATGCAGGCGCTCGGCAGCGAAACCCACCTGGTGGTGCGCAAGCAAGCGCCGCTGCGCAACTTCGACCCCATGATCCAGGAGACCCTGGTGGAGATCATGGCGCAGGAAGGGCCCAAGCTGCACACCCACGCCATCCCCAAGGCGGTGATCAAGAACGCCGATGACAGCCTGACTCTGCAGCTGGAAGATGGCCGCCACCTCACCGTCGACTGCCTGATCTGGGCCATTGGCCGGGCACCGGCGACCGACAGGCTGAACCTGGCGGCCACCGGTATAGCGCTCGATGCCAAGGGTTATATCCCGACCGACAAGTTCCAGAACACCTCGGTGGCCAATCTCTATGCGGTGGGTGACAACACCGGTCGCATCCAGCTCACGCCGGTCGCCGTCGCCGCCGGCCGACGCCTCTCGGAGCGGCTGTTCAACAACAAGCCCAGCGAGCACCTCAACTACGATCTGGTGCCGACCGTGGTGTTCAGCCACCCGCCCATCGGCACCATAGGCCTGACCGAGCCGGAGGCTATCGCCGAGTACGGCGAGGGCCAGGTCAAGGTCTACCGCAGCCAGTTCACCGCCATGTATTCGGCGCTGACCCAGCACCGCCAGCCCACCCGGATGAAGCTGGTCTGCGTCGGGCCGGAAGAAAAAGTGGTCGGCCTACACGGCATCGGCTTCGCCATGGACGAGATACTGCAAGGCTTCGGCGTGGCCATGAAGATGGGGGCCACCAAGGCGGACTTCGACAACTGCGTGGCCATTCATCCCACCAGCGCGGAAGAGTTTGTCACCATGCGTTAAGCACATGCGAAGCTGACCCCACATCAGGGCTGGCTTCGATCACTGCATTGCCGTTCTCACCCCACCAGCGGAAGAGTTCGTGACCATGCGCTAGCGGCACCCCACCCTCAAAATACCCGGCCAAGGCCGGGTTTTTTCTATCTTGTCGCTCAGTAACCCCCGCTTTTTACGCCGATTTTACGCCCGTCACCGGGTGCTTTATGGCGCCTTTACGCCCCTTCTTCATACCCTTGAGACGTCAATTACAGCCAAGGGGTCGATGTGGTTTTACATCGGCTTTCGGCGCTAATCATCTCAACGGAGTCGTTATGAATTGGCTATATCTGCTGCTGGTCCTCGCCCTGCTGGGTTATCTGCTGCGTGCGTTAACGCGCAGCCACGAGTGAGGGACTTGAAGATGCGGCAAGTAATTATCCATCCGGTGGCCTGCGGGCAGCCGGGCCTCGCGGGCTATCCAATGCGTGCACTGATGCACAGTGACCACGAGTGAGGGATCCAATATGTGGCAAGAAATAATCTATCCGGTGGCCTTCGTGCTGCTGGTGCTGCTGCCGGCACCCCTGCTCGGCAACTACATGTACAAGGTGTTCGAGGGGCAGAGCCGCTGGCTATCCCCCATCGAGCGAGCGACTATGGCCTGTTGCGGCACCGATGGCCGGGAGCAGGACTGGAAGTCCTACGCCCTCAGCCTGCTGGCCTTCAACGGCGCCGGCTTCGGCCTGCTGTTCCTGATCCTGATGGCGCAAGGCCTGCTGCCCCTCAACCCGCAGCAACTGCCGGGACTGAGCTGGCAACTGGCCTTCAACACGGCGGTCAGCTTCATGACCAACACCAACTGGCAAGCCTATTCCGGTGAGGCCAGCCTCTCCTACTTCAGCCAGATGGTGGGGCTCACCACCCAGAACTTCGTCTCCGCCGGGACAGGCGCGGCCGTCGCCATCGCCCTGTTCCGCGGCATAGCCCGCCAGCAAACCACCCACCTTGGCAACTTCTGGCAGGATCTGGTGCGCTTCTGCCTCTATGTGCTGCTGCCGATGGCGCTGATCATGGCGCTGCTGCTGGTGTGGCAGGGGGTGCCCCAGACGCTGTCGGCCTATCTGCCGTTCCACAGCCTGGAAGGTCAGGAACAGCTGCTGCCGCTCGGCCCTGCCGCCTCCCAGATCGCCATCAAGCAGCTCGGCTCCAACGGCGGCGGCTTCTTCGGCATCAACTCGGCCCACCCGTTCGAGAACCCGACCGCCCTGACCAACTGGCTGGAGATGGTCGCCCTGCTCACCATAGCCGCCGCCATGGTCTGCACCCTGGGCCGCTACGTGAAGGACGTGGCCCACAGTCGCGCCATCCTCATCGCCATGACCATCATGCTGGTGCTGGGGCTCTGCCTCTCCCTCTCCCAGGAGATAAAGCCGGATCCCGCCCTCGCTCACCTCACCACTCAGATGGGCAACTGGGAAGGCAAGGAGAGCCGCTTCGGCCCAGTGCTCTCCAGCATCTGGGAAGTGGCGACCACGGCCGCCTCCAACGGCTCGGTCAACGCCATGCACGACAGCTTTGCCCCCCTCGCCGGCATGGTCGGCATGATCAACATGCTGCTGGGTGAAGTGGTGTTCGGCGGCGTGGGTGCCGGTATCTACGGCATGATGCTGTTCGTGCTACTGACCGTGTTCCTGTGTGGCCTCATGGTGGGTCGCACGCCGACCTATCTGGGCAAGCGCCTCGGCATCACCGAGATGAAGTGGGTGGTCGCCAGCATGCTGGTGATGCCGGTCGGGGTATTGGTGATCGGTGGCGTGACCCTGCTGATGCCGGATGCCGCCACCGTCATCGGTCACGACGGCCCCCACGGCCTGTCACGGCTGATCTATGCCTACGCCTCAGCTGCCGGCAACAACGGCTCCGCCTTCGCCGGCTTTGCCGCCGCCGATAGCTGGCAGTGCATCGCCATCGGCCTGGCCATGCTGCTCGGTCGCTTCGGTTACATCATCCCTGTGCTGGCAATCGCCGGCCAGCTCGCCCGCGCCCCGCGCCAGGAGACGGGTGAAGGTGACTTCCCGATCCGGGGGCCACTGTTTATTACCTTGCTGATCATCACAGTACTGCTGATTGGCGGCCTCTCCTTCCTGCCACTGCTGGCACTGGGACCGGTGGCCGAACATCTGAGCCTGATACAGGGAGCTTTCTAATGAGCAAGTCCATCTCCATGACAGCCCGCACCAACAAGGTGAAGGCCAAGAAACAGCGCTCGCAAGTCGTACAGGCCATGATCGAGGCGCTCTATCGCTTCAACCCAAAGGCACTGTTTGGCAGCCCCATACTGTTTACCCTCTGGCTGGCCGCCGTGATGGCGACCGTGGAATCCCTACTGGGCCAACCCCTGTCGGGAGTAGCCCCCAGCCTAGCCTGGCAGCTGACCGCCTGGCTCTGGCTGACCCTCTGGTTTGCCAACTTCGCCGAAACCCTGGCCGAAGGGCGCGGCAAGGCGCGCGCCGACAGCCTGAAGGCGGGCATGAGCCAGCTCAGGGCCCGCAAGGTCAGCGATCCTCGCGATGGACAGGGGGAATGGGTGCCGGCCACCAGCCTGCTGAAGGGGGATCTGGTGCTGGTGCGCAGCGGCGAGATGATCCCGGCCGACGGTGAGGTGGTGGCCGGCATCGCCTCGGTCAACGAGGCCGCCATCACCGGCGAATCCGCCCCCGTCATCCGCGAATCCGGCACCGACCGCAGCGGCGTGACCGGCAACACCACAGTGGTCTCCGACGAGATCTGGGTAAAGGTCAGCAACAATCCGGGGGAGAGCACGCTGGATCGGATGATTGCGCTGGTGGAAGGGGCCAAGCGCCAGAAGACCCCGAACGAGATGGCGCTCGATGCCCTGCTGGTGGGGCTGACCCTGATCTTCCTGCTGGTGGTCGCCACCCTGCCCTGGTTCCTCGACTACAACGGTACCCAGGTGCCGAGGCTCTACCTGATCGCCCTGTTCATCACCCTGATCCCGACCACCATAGGCGGCCTGCTCTCCGCCATCGGCATCGCCGGCATGGACCGGCTGGTGAAGCTGAACGTGATCGCCAAGTCGGGTCGTGCCGTGGAGGCCGCCGGTGACGTGCGAACCCTGCTGCTGGACAAGACGGGCACCATCACCTTCGGCAATCGCATGGCCGACGAGCTGATCCCGGCCCCCGGGGTGGATCCCTCCCTGCTGGCCCAGGCGGCCATGCTGGCCTCCCTCGGTGACAATACACCGGAAGGCAAGTCCATCCTGACCCTGGCAGGCAAGAGCATGGCCAAGCCGAGCCAACTGGAGAGTGACAAGTTGATCCCGTTCAGCGCCGAGACCCGGTTGAGCGGACTGGATCGCAACGGTCATCAATATCGCAAGGGGGCCGTGGATGCTGTGCTCAACTACCTCTCCCTCGAGCGCAAGGCGGTGCCGGAGCCGGTCCTGAAGGCGGTCGACCACATAGCCCGCCAGGGCGGCACCCCGCTGCTGGTCTGCACCCAGGAGCAGTTGTTGGGGGTGGTGTTCCTCAAGGACATCATCAAACCCGGCATCAAGGCCCGCTTCCAGATCCTGCGCCACATGGGGATCCGCACCGTGATGATCACCGGCGACAACCCGCTGACCGCCGCCGCCATCGCCGCCGAGGCCGGGGTGGATGACTTCATCGCCGAAGCCACCCCCGAGAAGAAGCTGGCCTACATCCGCCAGGAGCAGGCCGATGGCCGGCTGGTCGCCATGTGCGGTGATGGTGCCAACGACGCTCCGGCGCTGGCCCAGGCCGACGTGGGTCTGGCCATGAACGAAGGGACCCAGGCCGCCAAGGAGGCGGGCAACCTGGTGGATCTGGACTCCAATCCCACCAAGCTGCTGGACGTGGTGCTGGTGGGCAAGCAGTTGCTGGTGACCCGGGGGGCGTTGACCACCTTCTCCATCGCCAACGACGTGGCCAAGTACTTTGCCATACTGCCGGCCCTGTTCATCGCAGCCTATCCGCAGCTGGGTGCGCTGAACCTGATGCAGCTGGGCAGCCCGCAGAGCGCCATTCTGTCGGCCATCATCTTCAACGCCCTGATCATAGTGGCGCTGGTACCGCTGGCCCTGCGCGGTGTCAGCCTGAAGGGATCCGCCGCCAGCCTGCTGCGCCGCAACCTGCTGATCTACGGCGTCGGTGGTCTGCTGGTCCCCTTCATCGGCATCAAGCTGATCGACTTGGTCATCACTGGCCTGGGTCTGGTGTAAGGGGGCGCGATGCAGGTTGTGGAAGCGAGAACATCCATGGCCTGCTGGTGCCCCCCATTAATCAGCATCAAGCTGATCGACCTGGTCATCACCGGCCTGGGTCTGGTGTAACGACATAGCGGGGTGCAAGCCTGGCCTGCACCCCATCAATCTGTTTGGAGCAAGAAAATCATGATAGCAATCAGAACCCTGCTGACCCTGACCCTGCTGCTGGGCGTCGGCTACCCGCTGGCGGTGACCGGGCTGGCCCAGCTGATGTTCCCCTGGCAGGCCAACGGCAGCCAGCTGACCAACGGCAAACAACAGCTGATCGGCAGTGCCCTGCTGGCGCAAAAATTCGAGCGAGCCGAGTACTTCCACTCCCGCCCCTCCGCCAGCGACTTCGCCACCCTAGGCGGTGGCGCATCCAATCTGGGCATGAGCTCACCGCTGCGGGCCGAGTTCGCCAAGGCAGAAGCCAAAGTGCAGGGCGGTGACCCCTCGCCAACCCTGCTGACCCGCTCCGCCTCCGGCCTGGATCCTCATCTGCCGCTGGATGCCGTACAGGCCCAGGTGGAGCGCATCGCCAAACGGCGTGGGCTGGATCCCGCCGCCTTGACGGAGCGGGTTCAGTCCGGGGCGCAAGCTGGTATCCTTGGCCCCCGGGTGGTCAACATTCTCCAGCTGAATCTCTGGCTAGATAAGGACAAGGACGCATGATGAGGGTTCTGGCTGGCTCAGCCGGCAAGGGTACGGCATTGCCGGCGATCCCCGTTTTCGAGCCGAGCCTGCAGTTGCTCGATAAGGATAATGATGCGTGATGAGGCAAAGGCTGGTGCCTTGCTGGCAAGCCTAGAGCGGGAGTACGGGGATGCGTGATGAGGCAAAGGCTGGTGCCTTGCTGGCAAGCCAGGAGCGGGAGTACGGGGATGCGTGATGAGGTACGGGCCGACGCCTTGCTGGCGAGCCTGGAGCAGGAACACAAGGGCAAGCTGAAGGTCTTTCTCGGCGCCGCGCCCGGCGTCGGCAAGACCTACGCCATGCTGCAGGCGGTGCGGGAACAGGCAAGGGAAGGGGTCGATATCCTGATCGGGGTGGTGGAAACCCACGGGCGCCAGGAGACCCTGGCCCTGCTCGACAAGCTCGCCATCCAGCCGCGCAAGATCCATCTCCACCGCCAGCAACGGCTGGAGGAGATGGATCTGGATGGCTTGCTCGCACGCAAGCCCGCCATCGCCGTGGTGGATGAGCTGGCCCACAGCAACGCCCCGGGCAGCCGTCACGAGAAGCGCTGGCAGGATGTGGAGGAGTTGCTCGGTGCCGGCATCGACGTCTACTCCACCCTCAACGTGCAGCACCTGGAGAGCCTCAACGATCTGGTGTGGCAACTGACTGGGGTCAGGGTCAAGGAGACACTGCCGGATCAGGTGCTGCTGGAAGCGGACAGCATCATACTGATAGACCTGCCCCCCAAGGAGCTGCTCGGCCGGCTCAAGGAGGGCAAGGTCTATGTGCCCCATCAGGCCAAGGCCGCCCTGCAATCCTTCTTCTCCCTCAACAACCTGACCGCCCTGCGCGAGCTGGCGATGCAGACGGCCGCCAGCCACGTGGAGGGGGATCTGCAACTGCAGTGGCAGGCGGCAGGCAAGACCACCCAGCCGCTGCGGGGCAAGCTGATGGTCTGCCTAGGCGATCAGCACGGCTCATCCCTGGTGCGCTACGGTCACCGCTTCGCCCAGCGCCGTCAGCTGCCCTGGCTGGTGGTCCACGTGGACAGCAAGGGACGCCGCACGGCCGAGCTGGAGCAGGCGCTGGCACTGGCCTCCCAGCTGGGGGCCAAGGTGTTGACCCTCTCCAGCCCAGCGGTCGCCGATACCCTGCTGGAGACAGCCGAACAGCAGCAGGTGTCGCAACTGCTGCTCGGCAAACCCCACAAGGCGCCCTGGCGCCGCTCCCTGGTGCAGCATCTGCTGAAACAGGCGCGGGGACTCGAGATCACCCTGGTCGACACCGAGAAACGCAAACCGAGCCTGGGACTGCATCCCTCGGATCCCAAGGATATTCGCCAGAGCCTGCTGGCCCTGCTGATCATGGGCATCACCTCGGCCACCGCCTGGGGTCTCTCCCACTGGCTGCCGCCCGCCTCCCTGCCACTGCTGTTCGTGCTGGGGGTGCTGGCCACGGCGCTCTCCACCAGCCTGGTGCCGGCTATCCTGGCGGCGGTGCTGGGCTTCGTCGCCCACAACCTGTTGTTCACCGCCCCCCACTTCTCCCTGAGCGTGGCCAGTCACAGCGATCTGCTCAACCTGTTCGTGCTGCTCATCGTCGGCATGGCGGCCGGGCGGCTCGCCTCCCGCCAGCGCCAGCAGCTGGTGGGCCTGCGCGAGACCCAGCAGCTCGGCAACGCCCTGCTCTCCCTCAGCCAGGGGCTGGCCACCGCCAGCAGCCCGGAAGAGGTGCTGCGGCAAGGCGCCCAGGCCATCTCGCGGGCCCTGGGCCAGCCCGTCTTCGCCCTCGATGAGGATTACCAGTACCGGGCGGGAGACGAGCAGAAGCCGCCGGGCCAGACCGACAAGGCGGCCATCGACTGGTGTCTGGCCCAGAAGCTGAGCGCCGGGGCCCACACCGCGACCCTCAACGCGGCCGAGGCCCAGTATCACCACCTCACCGACGAGCTGGTGCTGGGCATCCGGCTGAGCAACCCCCTCGCCTCCTCGGCCGAGCACCAGCTGCAGGCGCTGCTCACCGATATCCGCGCCGCCCTGGCCCGGATCGACCTGAACGAACGGCTGGCCGACAGCCAGCTGCAGGCGGAGACCGACAGGATGCGTGCCGCCCTGCTCTCCTCCGTCTCCCACGATCTGAAGACGCCGCTCGCGACCATCATGGGGGCCGGCAGCACACTGCTGGAATATGGTGACCGGATAAGCCCGGAGGATCGCAGCGAACTGCTGCATTCGGTGCAGGACGAGGCCCGTCGCCTGCACGGCTATGTGCAGAACCTGCTGGACATGACCCGCATCGGCTCGCCGGACTTCCAGCTGAAGCGGGACTGGGTCGATCTGGCCGATCTGGTGGAGAGTGCCCGCAAGCGGCTCGAATCCTCCTGGCGCCAGCACAAGCTGCTGATCCACTTCGATCAGCAGATCCCCCAGCTCTATGTGCACGGTGCCCTGATCGAGCAGGTGCTGGTCAACATCCTAGACAACGCCTCCCGCTACTCACCGGCCGGCACCCCCATCGAGTTCAAGGTGATGCTGGCCACGCCGGATCTCATCATCGACATCATCGACATCGGGGTCGGCATCGCCGAGTCGGATCGGGACAAGATCTTCAATCTGTTCTACACCCAGCCGGTCGGCGATTGCGGCAGCCGTGGCACCGGGCTTGGCCTCGCCATTTCCCGCGCTATGATAGAGGCTCATGGCGGCCGTATCTGGGCATTTTCCGGCCCCAACGGCAACGGCACCTGCATGCGCCTCTCCCTGCCGCTCGCTCTCAACTCACCGGAGGTGTGATGGATTGCATTCGTTGTACTGGCGCCATGGAGGCGGTCCTCTTCCCTTGCCAGTGCCATCCCCCCCTGTTCGCCCGGAGGCCAGATGGCTCATATTCTGGTCATTGATGATGAGATGGCGATCCGCCGCTTCCTGCGCATCAGCCTGATCGCCGAAGGCCATCAGGTCAGCGAGGCGGTCGGCGTCAACGACGGGCTGGAGCAGTATCGCCACCTCAACCCGGACCTGGTGATCCTGGATCTCGGCCTGCCCGATGGGGATGGCATCCAGATCTTGCAGGCGATCCGCGAGCACCACCAGCACCCCGTGCTGGTGTTGTCGGCGCGGGATTCGGAGCAGGAGAAGGTGCGGCTGCTGGACGCGGGGGCCAACGACTACATGAGCAAGCCGTTCGGCATCCAGGAGATGATGGCGCGGATCCGGGTCCTGTTGCGGCAACGGGCCGGGGTCAGCAGTGGCGAGTGCCGCCACTTCCCGCACTGTGGCCTGAGCCTGGACGCCAGCAGCCACAAGGTGAGCCTGCACGACGAGGAGATCCCCCTGTCGCGCAAGGAGTTCGCCCTGCTGCAGGCGCTGGTGTGCCACCCCGGCAAGCTGGTGATGCAGACCCAGCTGCTCAACGACATCTGGGGACCGAGCCACAAGGAGGATACCCACTACCTGCGTATCGTCATCGCCAGCCTGCGCAAGAAGCTGGGGGATAACCCCCAGCAACCGACGCTTATCGAGACCGAATCCGGCATCGGCTACCGTTTTATCGGCAGCTGATGTTTCAGTAAGTAGCTGGGCGGCAACAGCCCCAGCAACCCAACCTGATCGAAACCGAATCCGGCATCGGCTACCGTTTCATCGGCAGCTGATGTTTCACGTGGAACGCCGCCAAGCGCACAGCAGCGCCAGCAAGCCACAGCCGCTGAGCAAGAGACCGAGATCTTGCAAGGCCGCCGCCACCGCCAGCCCCAGGCTGAGCAGCAGATAATAGCTCAGCCCGAACAGGGCACCGGCGCTGCCCGCCACCTCCCGATAGGCCAGCAAGGCCTGACTCAGCACGTTCGGGATCGCGACCCCGAAGGCCACCACCACTCCCATCATGGGCAGCAGGAACCAGAGGGTCACCTGACTCGCCCACACCGCGAGCCCGGCACCCAACGCCAGAGAGGTCGCCAGCCGGATGAGCAACGCCGGCGACCATCCCTTGCCCAGCAGATACCGGTTCAGCAGGCTGCCGAGCAGGGTAGCCAGCGCCAACACCAGGCCGGAGTAACCAAACTCGCTGCTCTGCCTGCCCTGCTCGGCAAACAGAAATGGCGCCAGGCTGTAGTAGCCGAACAGCATGCAGTTGAACAGGGCGACCAGCAGGGCGCTGCGCCAGAGCCCGGCATCCCGCACCATACGGCAGGCCAGTGGCCACAGCGCGACTCGGGTCATGGTCGATGGGCGGGTCTCCGGCAGTCGCCAGCTGGCAGCCAGCCCCAGCACCAGGGCCAGCAGCAACAAGCTGCCGAAGACACCGAGGTAGCCAAACCGCTCGGCCAGCAGGCCACCGCTCACCAGCCCCAGCACGGGGCTGAGGGAGAGCGCCACCCCCATCACCGAGAAGATGCGGGCCAGCTCGCCGCCTTGATAGCTGTCGCGCAGCATGGTCTGGGTCACCACCGATCCCACGGCGGCGCCGAAGGCCGAGATGACCCTGGCCAGCAGCAAGGTTTCAAATTGATTGGCCAGCAGCGCCAGCAGGGTGCCTAGCCCGTAAGTGAGCAGACCCGCCAGCATGGCGGGGCGTCGCCCGATCAGATCGCACAGCCGCCCCCAGCAGACGACGCCCAGCGCGAATGCCAGAAAATAGACCGACAGGGTCTGGGACGCCTGGCCGTCGCTTACCCGGAACTGGCTAACGATATGGGTCAGCGCCGGGCTGTAGATGGTCTCCACCATCTGGGGAAACATCATCAATCCGACCATCAGCCAGCGCGGCGGCAACTTGTTGTTCATGACAAACCTCCTCAACGAGAGGCTGCCAGTCTAGAGAGATGCGGAATGTCTGATTACAATATCCAGGACTATAAACATCAGTAATCGGACATATGGCCTTTATTCTCCCCGATCACCCTTTTGACCCGGATCGGCTGGCTGGCGACGTGATCGGCATCGCCTCCGCGCTGGGCTGGCATGACTCGGGTCTACACCGGCATCAACGCCACCAGCTGCTGTTTGCCCAGTCCGGCTGCATGAGCATCGAGCTGGATAATCGGCTCTGCCTGCTGCCGCCCAGTCGGGCTGCCTGGCTACCGGCGGGCACCCCCCATAGGGTGCTGATGCGCGGGGTGGTGGCCTACCGCTCCCTCTATTTCACGCCACTGCCAGAGCTGCCCACCAGTGTGCAGGTGATGGCGGTCAACCCGCTGCTGCGGGAGATCATCGAGCGGATGGCATTCTGGTCATGGGACAAACCCGAGCGGGAGCAGAGCCGGACGCTGGCACTCTTCATGGAGGAATTAGCGCAAGCACCGCAGGAATCCTGGCAACTGCCGCTGCCGTCCGATCCGCGCCTGGCAGCCTGGCTAGGGGAGATAACAGGGGGTGACACCCTGCCCGCTCGGCTCAACCGGCTGGCCGAGCGGGTGGGTGCCAGTGACAAGACCATAGGTCGCATCTTCATGCGGGACACCGGCATGAGCTATCAGGCCTGGCGCCAGCAGTGGCGCCTGCTGCGCGCCATGGAGCTGCTGGCCGAGGCCGTGCCCATCAGCCGGGTCGCGGCGCAGCTGGAGTTCTCCAGCGACAGCGCCTTCATCGGCTTCTTCAAGCAGCACACGGGGCAGACCCCGCTGCGCCATCTCAACTCTCTGGGTGAGTCTCATCGGCCGAGCTAGCCTCCACCACCAGGGTATCCAGTGCCAACGGCTTGAGATTGCCGAGGGCCTCTTGCACCACGGTATAAGATGCCGCCTGCTGCTGGGCCAGCATCTCCTGCCCCAGTTTGACGGTATCCAGCTCGGGTCTGGGGATCTCGTTGGCCATGGCGTTCAGGCTCAGGGTGCTCAGCATCAGGACGGCGATCAGGGTTTTCATCTAGTGTTCTCCGGTATGGTTGAGATGACCAGATAACTATTCCAATAGTCGTGCCAAATTTATAACATCATGATTTTGTTTAAATTAATGATATTTTTAGTACCTAATCAAGCATGTACACCGATCTGATTGGTCACTTTTAAACCTATAAGTGGTGTTTTTTACCACGCTTAATTTTTGGTCCATGTTCCACGTGGAACGTCCGGTTATTTTGATCGACACCCGCTTTTAAACTGAGCTATGGTGCTACATCCCCGTAACCCAATCTGGATCCGTCACCGAATGGAATTTTCCTTGTTCGGCGAGAAGTTCACTCGCCACGCCGGCATTACTCAACTCATGGATGACCTCAATCAGGGGCTGACCAATCCGGACGCCATCATGCTGGGTGGCGGCAATCCAGCCCCGATCCCCGCCATGCTGGAACGCTTTCAAGCCGAAGCCAAGACCCTGCTCGACAATGGCGAGCTGGTAAAAGCCATGGCCAACTACGATGGCCCGCAAGGCAAGGACAGGTTCACCAAGGCGCTGGCCGCCCTGCTCAAGAGAGAGCTAGGCTGGGACATCTCGGCTCGCAACATCGCCCTGACCAACGGCAGCCAGAATGCCTTCTTCTATCTGTTCAACCTGCTGGCCGGTGAGTTCGCCGATGGCCGCAAGAAGAAGGTGCTGTTCCCCCTGGCTCCCGAATACATCGGCTATGCCGACTCGGCGCTGGCCGACGACCATTTCGTGGCCTACAAGCCCACCATAGAGAAGCTGCCAGACGGTCAGTTCAAGTACCACGTGGATTTCGAGAGCCTGCAGGTCGGCGACGACATCGGGGTGATCTGCGTCTCCCGCCCGACCAATCCCACCGGCAATGTGCTGACCGACGAGGAGATCGAGCATCTCGATCAGATCGCCCGCGACAAGGGCATTCCACTGCTGCTCGACAACGCCTACGGGGTGCCTTTCCCCGGCATCATCTTCAGCGAGGCCAAGCCGTTCTGGAATGCCAATACCATCCTCTGCATGAGCCTCTCCAAGCTGGGTCTGCCGGGTACCCGCTGCGGCATCGTCATCGCCGACGAGAAGATCATCCAGGCCATCACCAATCTGAGCGGCATCATCAACCTGGCACCGGGCAGCCTGGGGCCAGCCCTCACCATTCCGATGATCGAGAGTGGCGAGATCATCACCCTGAGCGAGCAGGTGGTGAAGCCTTTCTACCGGCAGAAGGCCGAGCTGGCGGTGCAGCTGTTGCGCGAGGCCATCCCGGATCCCCGCTTCCACATCCACAAGCCGGAAGGCGCCCTCTTCCTCTGGCTCTGGTTTGAGGATTTGCCAATCCACAGCCAGACACTCTATGAGCGCCTGAAGGAGAAGAACCTGTTGATCGTGCCGGGTCACTACTTCTTCCCCGGCATCGATGATCCCGAGTGGCGCCACAGCCAGGAGTGCATCCGCCTCAACTACTCCCAGAGCGAGGATCTGGTGCGCCGTGGCATCGCCATCCTGGCCGAGGAGATCAACGGCCTCTACGCAGACTGACCTTCAGCCAACAAAAAAGGCCTGCAATCGCAGGCCTTTTTTTCGTTCCGGGATCAGTTGGACAGGGCCAACTGCTCGCTTTGTCCGATGGGGATGGCACGGGGCTTGAGCGCCTCGGGCAGCTCGCGGGCCAGATCTATGGTCAGCAGACCATGCTCCAGCCGGGCATCCCGCACCTCGACATGCTGGCTCAGCTTGAAGGCGAGCTCAAAGTCACGCTCGGCGATACCCTGGTGGAGGAACTGACGCTCCCCGGCGGGAGTCGCCTTGCGACCCTTCACCTTGAGGGTGCCATTCTCGGTCTCCAGCTCCAGCTCTTCACGCTCGAAGCCCGCCACCGCCAGGGTGATGCGGTAGCTGTCGTGCTCCCGCTTCTCGATGTTGTAAGGGGGATAGGCCGCCGTCTTCTGGTCAAACAGGCCTTCCAGCTCACGGGCCATCCGCTCGAAGCCGACGGCATTGGAATAGAGATGAGAAAAATCGAGGTTACGCATAATCCTATCCTTTTAATAAGCAACAGGTTGGATCTTCACAGGCCCGTCATCGGCGCCAGGAAGCTTGGTCAAATAAGGGCATTAGCCATTGATCTCTATCTTGCGCGGCTTCATGGCCTCAGGCACCTCACGCGCCAACTCGATGTGCAGCAAGCCATTCTTCAGATCGGCCCCTTTCACCCGCACATAGTCGGCCAACTGGAAGCGACGCTCGAAACCCCGCTCGGCGATGCCCTGATAGAGATAGTTGCGTTCGGTATCGGCCTGCTTGCTGCCCTTCACCGTCAGCAGATTTTCCTGGAAGCTCAGCTCCAGCTCTTCCTGGGTAAAGCCCGCCACCGCCATGCTGATGCGGTAGTCGTTGTCACCCAGCTGCTCGATGTTGTAGGGGGGATAACCGGCATTGCCATTGCTGGCCGCAGATTCGATGAGATTGGCCAGACGGTCGAAACCAATGGCAGAACGATAGAGCGGAGAGAAATCGATAGAACGCATAGTATTATCCTCTTGTGAGCGATAACGGATTGTTTGCCCTCCTGATGGACGGGCCCCAGGTCGAAACCTCTGTCGAGCGTTCCGGCCTCGTTACCTATATAGGGCCGGCGTTTTGGCTTTCAAGGGAAAAAGTTGAAAAAATTGCGTCTAACCATTTCGACCCACCCTTGGCCCGATAGTATCGATAATCGACCCGTGGGCCACTCATCGCTCCCCGCATCCCTCGTCATACTGGTGGCACACTCAGCCGCCACCAAGGATGCAATGCTATGCACATTACCCAGGTTCGTAACGCCACCCTGCTGATCGACTATGCCGGTATCCGCTTTCTGATCGATCCCATGTTGTCTGCCAAGGACAGCCTCCCGGGCTTTGAGGGGACGGCCAACAGCCACCTTCGCAACCCCCTGGTCGAGCTG
Source organism: Aeromonas sp. sif2416 (assembly GCF_019218665.1). Lineage (NCBI taxonomy): Bacteria > Pseudomonadati > Pseudomonadota > Gammaproteobacteria > Aeromonadales > Aeromonadaceae > Aeromonas > Aeromonas sp. sif2416. The sequence continues at coordinate 50,854 of NZ_JAHUXC010000014.1, read as the reverse complement.
CCACTGCCCCTGGCGGAACTCATCGATGTGGATGCGGTGATCGTCACCCACGATCATCCTGACCACTGGGACCTGGCCGCACAGCAGCAGATCCCCAAACATCTCCCGCTGTTCGTGCAGCACCAGAAGGATGCCGACAGCATCCTGGCCTGCGGCTTCCATGATGTGCGTCTGCTGGACGAGTCGGCAGAGTTTGCCGGTATCCGGCTACAACGGACCGAAGGCCAGCACGGCAGCGACGATGTCATGGCCGTGCTGGGTGAACGGCTGGGAGAGGTGTGCGGCGTGATCTTCTCCCATCCCGACGAGAAGCGCCTCTATCTGGCGGGTGATACCGTCTGGAACGAGATGGTCGAACATAGCCTGCGACAGCACAGACCCGAGGTGGTCATCCTGAACTGCGGCGATGCCCGGGTGCCGGGGCTCGGCTCCATCATCATGGGCAAGGAGGATGTAAGAGCCGTCTATCTGGCCGCGCCGCAAGCCACCCTGATCGCCAGCCACATGGAAGCCGTCAATCATGCGGTGTTGTCACGGGATGAGCTGCGCGACTTCCTCGACGAACACGGCATGACGGCGCGGGTGCTGGTGCCAGCCGACGGCGAGACCCTCTCGCTGTGATGAGTCGAAGGGCCGATATGGCCCTTCGACTTTGCACATCCAGGGATTATCATCGCCATTCCACGAGCAGAGGAGTCCGCCGTCATGTCCACCCCGATAGTCGCCGTCGTGACCTTCGATGATTTCAGCCCCTTCCACTGCTCGGTGCCCTGCCTCATCTTCGGGGATAGCATGATGCCGGGCCACTCACTGTTCGAGCTCAGGCTCTGCGCCGGCGACGCCACCAGCCAACCCGGCTCATCCCAGGGCTTTCGTATCGAGGTCACTCACGGCCTGGCAGGGCTGGCCGAGGCGGACATCATCATACTTCCCTTCTGGCGCGATCCGGCCGAGCGACCCGCCCAGCCGCTGCTCGATGCGCTGGTGGTGGCCCACGCCCGAGGCGCACAGGTGGTGGGGCTCTGTCTCGGTACCTATGTGCTCGCCTATGCGGGGCTGCTCGAGGGGCGCAGGGCATCGACCCACTGGGAGTATGAGCAGGATTTCATCCGCCGCTTCCCCCGTGTATTGCTCGATACCAACGCCCTCTATGTGGATGACGATGGGCTGGTCACCTCGGCCGGCACGGCCGCCGGGCTGGACTGCTGCCTCTATCTGGTACGCCAGCGTCATGGCAGTGCGATCGCCAACAAGCTGGCACGACGGCTGGTGCTCCCTCCCTACCGGGAAGGGGGCCAGGCCCAGTTCATCGAGCAACCTGTGCCCGCCTCCACCCAGGATGCCAGGATAAACCAGCTGCTCGATCATCTGCGCGCTCAGCTGGCGCAGCCCCATACCCTGGATAGTCTGGCCGATCGGGTCTTGATGAGCCGCCGCACCTTCACCCGCCGCTTTCATCAGGCGACCGGCCTCTCCGTCGGGGAATGGCTGCTGGCAGAGCGGCTCAGACGCAGCCAGGAGCTGCTGGAGACCAGCAACCACTCGGTGGAGCGCATCGCCGAACTGGTGGGATTGAAGACCGCGATCTCCCTGAGGCAGCACTTTCGTGCCCGCTTCAAGGTAGTGCCGAGCGAATGGCGACGCGCCTTTCGTGGCGGCAGGGAGTGAATAGCCCTCCTCTCCCTGTCCCGGCTCGCCCAAACATGGCACCCTGACCATAGATCCCGAGGAGCCACCCAATGTCCCGTTCCGAACGCCTGCTGGCCCTGCTCCAGTTGCTGCGCGGCCACCGTTACGCCATCACAGGCACCGAACTGGCCAGCCAGCTTGGTATCAGCCTGCGCACCCTCTATAGAGATATCGCGACCCTGCAAGCCCAGGGTGCGCATATCGAGGGAGAACCGGGGATCGGCTATGTGCTGCGTCCCGGCTTTATGCTGCCTCCGCTGATGTTCAGCGAAGAGGAGCTGGAAGCCCTGGTTCTGGGCTCCCGCTGGGTAGTGGCCCATGCCGACAGCGCACTGAGCATCGGAGCCCGCAGCGATGCTCGCACGGACGAGGCCCCCCTGCGCGGTGCCATCCGCCAGCAGCGCAAGGTCACCCTGCATTATCACGATCTGAAAGAGGCGAGCTCAGAGCGCACCGTCTGGCCATTCGCTCTTGGCTACTTCGATCGGGTGCGGGTCCTGGTGGCCTGGTGCGAACTGCGGTAGGGCTTTCGCCACTTCCGGGTGGATCGCATCAGCCAGATGCACATGGAGGAGTGCGGCTACCCCAGGAGTCGGGTGTTGCTGCTCAAGGAGTGGCGAGCAACCCAGCAGATCCCGCAGCCAAGATTCATTGCTGACAGAAACTGACAGTCGGGACCCCCACGCCGATGCGCCATTCCCCAGTGAGAAGGAGTGTCATCATGCTTGTCCCCCAGTTCACCATCCTCTACGTCGCCAACCCGGCCCGCAGCGCCCTCTTCTATCACGAACTGTTCGGTCGCCCGCCGGTCGAAGAGTCCCCCACCTTCGCCATGTTCGTCTTCGAGTCGGGCGCCAGGCTGGCACTCTGGTCCAGTACCACGGTCGAGCCCAAGGTCACGCAAGGGGCCGGCACCATGGAGCTGGCTTTCCCTCTGCCTGACGATGCCAGCATCGATGTCGTGTTTGCAAAATGGCAGTCACATGGCCTGACCATAGCCCAGCCACCAACCCGAATGGAGTTTGGCTACAGCTGCATGGCGCTCGATCCGGACGGCCATCGTCTGCGCTTCTACTGCCTGGCCCCCGAGCTGCTGGCCTGACGAAAGCAGATGGCGGGCTCGTGACAGACTGGAAATGATCATCAGGTGCGGTGTTTCACGTGGAACATCCATCAAGATCCAAGCCCACCCGGAAGCGGGCCATCCCAAGCAAACGGCTCCACTCCCGCAAATTACCGATATAAAAAAACCGGTCACGAGGACCGGCTTTTTACTGTCTGCCTGACGGCGTCAATTAGACGTCGAGGTTCGCTACCCGCAGGGCGTTGGTCTCGATGAAGTCACGACGCGGCTCGACGGCATCCCCCATCAGGGTGGAGAACAGCTGGTCGGCACCGACGGCATCGTCGATGGTGACCCGCAGCATGCGACGCGCTTCCGGATCCATGGTGGTTTCCCACAGCTGCTCCGGGTTCATCTCACCCAGCCCTTTATAGCGCTGGATGTAGATGCCGCGCTTGCCTTCGCTCATCAGCCAGTCGACGGCCTCCACGAAGTTCGCAACGGGTTTGACCTTCTCGCCACGCTTGATGAAACCGCCGTCCTCGATCAGGTTGGCGATCTCCTTGCCCAGGGAGACCAGCTGGCGGTACTCACCGGACTGCAGGAAGTCGTAGCTGATCGCGTATTCACGATCCACACCGTGCTGACGCACCACGGCGTGCGGCACGAACAGGCTGCGCTCTTCGTCGCGACGCACCTGCATCTGGTACTGGATGCCGTGGTTGCTCTCGTTGAGCACGGCTTCCATGCTCTGGCACCAGGCCTGCAGGTCGCTCTCGCTGGCCAGCAGGGCCTCGTTCAACTCAGGCTGATAGATCAGCTGGGTCAGCACGGCATCCGGCGCACGGCGGGACATGCGGGTGATCAGGTGGGAGACGGCGCGGTGCTGGTTGACCAGACGCTCGAGCGCCTCGCCACCGATGGCCGGGGCAGACTCGTTGACGTGCAGGGTCGCACCATCCAGCGCCATGGAGGTCTGGTACTGCAGCAGCGCATCTTCATCTTTCAGATACTGCTCCTGCTTGCCCTTCTTCACCTTGTACAGCGGCGGCTGGGCGATGAAGACGTAGCCGCGCTCGATGATTTCCGGCATCTGGCGGTAGAAGAAGGTCAGCAGCAGGGTCCGGATGTGAGCACCATCGACGTCCGCATCGGTCATGATGATGATGTTGTGGTAGCGCAGCTTGTCCGGGTTGTACTCGTCACGACCGATGCCACAGCCCAGGGCGGTGATCAGGGTGCCCACCTCTTGCGAGGAGATCATCTTGTCGAAACGGGCCTTCTCCACGTTCAGGATCTTGCCCTTGAGCGGCAGTATGGCCTGGTTCTTGCGGTTGCGACCCTGCTTGGCGGAGCCACCAGCAGAGTCCCCTTCCACTATGTAGAGTTCGGACAGGGCCGGGTCTTTCTCCTGGCAGTCCGCCAGCTTGCCGGGCAGGCCGGCGATGTCCAGCGCGCCCTTGCGGCGGGTCAGCTCACGCGCCTTGCGGGCGGCCTCACGGGCACGGGCCGCATCGATGATCTTGTTGACCACGATCTTGGCATCGCTCGGGTTTTCCAGCAGGAATTCACCCAGCTTCTCACCCATCGCCTGTTCAACGGCGGTCTTCACTTCGGAAGAGACCAGCTTGTCCTTGGTCTGGGAGGAGAACTTGGGATCCGGCACCTTGACCGAGATGACCGCGATCAGGCCTTCACGCACGTCGTCGCCGCTGGCGGCCGACTTGGCCTTCTTGCTGTAGTCCTCTTTATCCATATAGGTATTGAGGGTACGGGTCAGCGCGGTACGGAAGCCCACCAGGTGAGTACCCCCATCCCGCTGCGGGATGTTGTTGGTGAAGCAATACACCCCTTCCTGATAGGCATCGTTCCACTGCATGGCGACTTCGACGCCGATGCCGTCCTGCTCGGTGGAGAAATGGAACACCTTGGGGTGGATCGGCGTCTTGTTCTGGTTCAGGTATTCGACGAAGGCCTTGATGCCGCCCTCGTAGCAGAAATGCATCTCGCGGCCATCACGCTCATCCTCGAGGCGGATGGACACGCCGGAGTTGAGGAAGGAGAGCTCGCGCAGGCGCTTAGCCAGGATCTCGTAGTGATACAGGGTATCGGTGAAGATGGTCGGGCTCGGCCAGAAGCGTACTTCGGTACCGGTGCCGGAAGAGCTGTCGCCGATCTGCTTGAGCGGCGCCTGCGGCTCGCCCAGGTGATAGGTCTGCTCATAGACATGGCCGTTACGACGGATGGTCAGCAACAGCTTGTCGGACAGGGCGTTGACTACGGAGACGCCCACGCCGTGCAGGCCACCGGACACCTTGTAGGAGTTGTCATCGAACTTACCGCCGGCGTGCAGCACCGTCATGATGACCTCTGCGGCGGAACGGCCCTCCTCCTCGTGGATGTCGACCGGGATGCCCCGACCGTTGTCACGCACGGAGACGGAACCGTCTGAATGGATCTTGACCAGAATATCGGAGCAGTAGCCAGCCAGAGCCTCGTCAATGGAGTTATCGACGACCTCAAACACCATGTGGTGCAGACCCGAGCCATCATCCGTATCGCCGATGTACATCCCCGGGCGCTTGCGGACCGCATCCAGGCCCTTCAGCACCTTGATATTCGAGGAGTCGTAAGTATTTTCACTCATAGCTTACTCTCTGCCTTCTCTAACGTTTCGGAGATCTTGCCTTGTTCCACGTGGAACAACTTGCAGTCATTCGCATCCATCATGTCTGCGAGCTGACCGGTGTCGATGGCGGTGATAAACACCTGGGACGCACACTGCTTCAGCCTTGCGGCCAGCAAGCGGCGCTTGTCGACATCCAGTTCAGAGGCAAAATCGTCAATTAAAAATATACAGCCGCGGCTGCTATGTTGATTCAAATAGAGCCCTTGGGCCAGTCGCATGGCACAGACCAACAACTTCAGCTGACCCCTGGACAAAATATCCTGAGCGGGCACCCCGTTCGCCTTGAGTCGCACATCGGCCTTCTGCGGGCCTACCCCTGTGTACCCCAGCGAGCGATCCCGCTCAAACCCCGCCTCCAGCAATTCGCCGAGGGGGCGGTCTTTCTCCCAGCCCCGATAGAAACCGAGACTGATGTCGAATTCCGGCAGAAAGTCCGCCGTCATCTCCTTGATCAGGGGCGTAATGGCCTGACAATAACTGGCGCGAAACTCTGCCAGTTCACTCCCAAGCCTTACCAGTTCCTGATCCCAGAACGCCAGCTGGCGATACTGGCTGCTCTGGCGCAGCAAGGCGTTACGCTGCTTCAGCAGCCGCCGCACTCGTCCCCACAGGGAGAAGAAGGTCGGCTCCTGATGGAAAACGCCCCAATCCAGCCAGGCCCGGCGCGCCTGAGGCCCGCCGGTCAGCAGGTTGAAACCATCGGGATGGATCAACTGGACCGGCAGCAACTCGGCCAGCTCGGCCAATCGCTGGGCCTGGGCCCCGGCGATCTTGAGCTGAGTCTCACCACTCTTGTCCTTGGCGAGCCCGATGGGCACCTGACGCCCCTCCAGCTCGCACTGAGCAAACAGGGTGAAGGCCCGCTCCCCCTGGCGGATGACCCGCCCGGTCAGGTGAGTGCGAAAGGAACGACCGAGACCGAGGTAGTGAATGGCTTCCAGCACGCTGGTCTTGCCGCTGCCATTGCACCCGACCAGGATATTGAGACCGGGGGACAGCTTGAGACTGGCCTGCTGGATATTGCGAAAGTCACTGAGCTGGAGCTTGACCAGGGACACGACTAGATCCGCATCGGCATCACCACGTATTGAGCATCTTGACTATCAAAATCCTCAATAATGGCACTGCTGATGGAATCGCTCAGGCTGATCCGGATCTGGTCACATTTTAACGTATTCAACACGTCCAGCACATAGGAGACGTTGAAGCCGATCTCCATCTCGCTGGCCTCGTATTGTACGTCAAGCAGCTCTTCCGCTTCTTCCTGTTCCGGGTTGTTGGCGGTGATGCGCAGCAGATGTTGCTGCAAATTGAGACGCACCCCACGGAATTTTTCGTTGGAAAGAATGGCCGCGCGGGCGAACGCCTGGCGCAGATCCTCACGACCGGCGATCAGGGCCTTGTCGCTGTTGCGCGGAATGACTCGGCGCCAGTCGGGGAAGCGACCGTCCACCAGCTTGGAGGTGAAGATAAAGCCATCCAGCGCGGCGCGCAGGTTGCTGCGGCCGATCTGCAGCCGTACCGGCTTGTCTTCCGCTTCCAGCAGGCGCACCAGTTCCAGCACCCCTTTACGGGGCAGGATGACCTGATGATCGGGCAGCGATTCCTGTACCACCTCACGGCGGCAGGTGGCGAGACGGTGACCATCGGTGGCGACGGTGCGCAGGCCGTGGCCCTCGCTCTCGAACAGCATGCCGTTCAGGTAGTAGCGCACGTCCTGGCTGGCCATGGAGAACTGGGTCGCGTCGATCAGCCTCTTCAGTTCCAGCTGACCGATATCGAACTCGAGCACGGACTCCCAGTCCTCGATATTCGGGTACTCGGTCGCTGGCAGGGTCGAGAGGTTGAAGCGGGAACGACCGGAGCGGATGATCAACCGTTCGCCTTCGGTGCTGAGGCGGATGTCCGCCCCTTCCGGCAGGCCACGGCAGATATCCAGCAACTTGCGGGCCGGCACTGTGGTGCGGCCATCCTGGCTGTCGCTGTTGAGATAGACCTGACCGATCATCTCCACCTCGAGGTCGGTACCGGTCAGGGATAACAGACCGTTGCTGACATCGAGCAGGACATTGCCGAGGATCGGCAGGGTCGGCCGGCCACCGAGGGCACCGGACACCAGTTGCAGAGGACGTAACAGGGCCTCACGGCTAATTTCGAGCTGCATCTGTGCTCTCCGTTGTTATCGGGACGAAAGGATTCGAATCAGGTTGGAATATTCGCGCTGCATCTGTCCACTCACCGTTGTTATCAGGAGGAAAGGGTACGGATCAGGTTGGAATAGTCTTCCTTGATGTCGTGACTCTCCTCCTTCAGCTGCTCGATCTTGCGGCAGGCATGAAGAACGGTCGTGTGGTCACGGCCACCAAAGGCATCACCTATCTCCGGCAAACTGTGGTTGGTCAGCTCCTTGGCCAGTGCCATCGCCAACTGGCGCGGACGGGCAACGGAGCGTGAGCGGCGTTTGGACAGCAGATCCGCCAGCTTGATCTTGTAGTACTCCGCCACCGTCTTCTGGATGTTGTCGATGGTGACCAGTTTCTCCTGCAAAGCCAGCAAGTCGCGCAGCGCTTCACGCACAAAATCGATGTTGATGGCGCGGCCGGTGAAGTTGGCGTTGGCGATGACCCGGTTGAGGGCCCCTTCCAGTTCACGGACGTTGGATCTCAGTCGCTTGGCGATGAAGAAGGCGACTTCGTCCGGCAGGTGGATCTGGTTCTCGTCCGCCTTGCGCATCAGGATCGCGACGCGAGTCTCCAGCTCGGGCGGTTCGATCGCCACGGTCAGGCCCCAGCCGAAGCGGGACTTGAGACGATCCTCGACGCCGTTGATCTCCTTCGGATAACGATCCGAAGTCAGGATGATCTGCTGGTTACCCTCGAGCAGCGCATTGAAGGTATGGAAGAACTCCTCCTGGGAGCGCTCCTTGTTGGCGAAGAACTGAATGTCATCGATGAGCAGGGCATCGACGCTACGGTAATAACGCTTGAACTCTTCAATGGCGTTATTCTGCAGCGCCTTCACCATGTCCTGGACGAAGCGCTCGGAGTGCATGTAGATGACTTTGGCGTCTTTCTTGCGCTCCTTGATGGCATTGCCGACGGCGTGCAGCAGGTGGGTCTTGCCCAGACCGGTGCCACCATAGAGGAACAGCGGGTTATAAGCGCCACCCGGATTGTCGGCTACCTGACGGGCCGCAGCACGGGCCAACTGGTTGGACTTACCTTCGACGAAGTTCTCGAAGGTATAGTTCACGTTGGTGTTGCTCTTGTGGTTCGGCTCGGGCTTGGTTTCCGTCTTGCTTTCCCAGCTCTTCTGCAAGTTATTCACAGGCGCAGCACCCCGCGCCGGCGCTCTGGCGACCGCGACGGGATGGGGACGATTACCTATGTCAAAACGCAGGGTGGGACCATCGACTCCGCAGAGCTCGTTGATGATGCCGTTGACCCGGAGCAGGTACTTGTCGCGTACCCAATCCAGAACGAAGCGATTCGGTGCATACAGGGTCAGAGTATTGTCACTCAACTCCGCTTGAAGCGGCCGGATCCACATGCTGAATTCTGCCGAGGGCAACTCATCTTGCAGCCGGTTTAGGCACTGCTGCCATAGCGAAGCAGTCACTCTAGACTCCCGTCAATTGATTAACTAAAGACCGGCTATTCTACGTTTTTAGCGGCTGGATCTCTAGTTGCCGCCACCCGGATCCAGCAAATAAGATCCTTGACTTTCAAGGATCCAGCGCCCCAGGATCTGATTTCATCCCCAAAGTTACCCACAGCCCCCGACTGGGGTGTGGACAGAATGATTCGATGCTGCCGCGGTTATTTTATATAACCAAATATCATTTATTCTTTATATTTTATTCCAATAACATCAGCGCCAACCCGTGATTACAACTAAAAATACAGAACAACAGAGAGAGGAATCCCCATGACATCCACCATCAAGCTGATCTCCGGCGCCGCCATTCTGCTGGCCAGCCTGTCCGGCCAGGCCATCGCCCAGGAAACCATCAAGGTCGGCATGTCCGGCAAGTATTTCCCCTTTACCTTCGTCAAGCAGGACAAGCTGCAGGGCTTCGAGGTGGACATGTGGAACCAGATCGGTGAGCGCACCGGCTACAAGGTGGAATTCGTCACCGCCAGCTTCTCCGGCCTGTTTGGCATGCTGGAAACCGGTCGCGTCGATACCATCTCCAACCAGATCACCATCACCGACGAGCGCAAGGCCAAGTACGCCTTCTCCCAACCCTACGTCTATGACGGCGCCCAGATCGTGGTGCGCAAGGGCAACAGCACCATCCAGGGCTTCAAGGATCTGGCCGGCAAGACAGTCGCCGTGAACCTCGGCTCCAACTTCGAAGAGCTGCTGCGCAAGAATGATCCCGAGAAGAAGATCGATATCCGCACCTATGACTCCAGCTTCGAGCAGGACGTCGCCCTGGGCCGCATCGATGCCTTCGTGATGGACCGCGTCTCCACCGCCCAGCTGATCAAGGAATCCAAGCTGCCGCTGCAACAGGCTGGCAAGCCGTTCGAGACCATAGAGAACGCCCTGCCCTTCCTGAAGACCCCGGAGAAGCAGGCCGTGCTGAAGAAGGTCGACGACGCCCTCACCGCCATGCGCAAAGACGGCTCCCTGACCAAGATCTCGGAAAAATGGTTCGCAGCGGACATCACTAACAAATAAATGATGGAATTCGATCTCGAGTACACACTGGGGCTGTTTCCCATCCTGCTCAAATACCTGGGCACCACGATGGAAATGGCCCTGTGGGGATTCGCATTGGCACTCGTACTGTCGCTGACCCTGGCGATAGTACGGGTGTTTCGCGTCCCCGCGATCCACTGGCTGGCGATGCTCTACATCTCGTTCTTCCGGGGTACCCCCCTGCTCGTCCAGCTGTTCCTGCTCTACTACGGCCTGCCACAACTGTTCCCCATCTTCGTGGGAATGGATGCCTTTACCGCCGCCATCGTCGGCCTGACCCTGCACTTTGCGGCCTACATGGCCGAGTCGATCCGCGCCGCCATTCTGGGCATCCACAAGAGCCAGATGGAGGCGGCCCTCAGCATCGGCATGAGCCGCTATCAGGCGATGCAGCGGATCATATTGCCGCAGGCGGCCCGCATCGCGACCCCGTCGCTGATGAACTACTTCATCGACATGATCAAGAGCACCTCCCTGGCTTTCACCCTGGGGGTGGCGGAGATCATGGGCAAGGCGCAGATGGAGGCCTCCTCCTCCTTCAAGTTCTTCGAGAGCTTCATGGCGGTCGCCCTGGTCTACTGGGTCGTCGTCATCATCTTCACCCGCTTGCAGCACCTGCTGGAAGTGCACCTGAACCGCGCCTATTAAAGGAGGTCTGTCATGATTAAATTAACGGGCCTCTCCAAGGCGTTTGACGGTAATCAGGTGCTGAACGGCATCGACCTTGAGGTCAAGAAGGGGGACATAGTGGTCATTATCGGCCCCTCCGGGACCGGTAAATCGACCCTGCTGCGCTGCCTCAACCTGCTGGAGACCCCGGATGCGGGCCGGCTGGACATCGATGACCTGCAGCTGGATTTGGCCAACGCCAGCGAGCAGCAGGCCATAGAGCTGCGCAAGCGTGCCTCCTTCGTGTTCCAGAACTACGCCCTGTTTGCCAACAAGACGGCGCTGGACAACATCGCCGAGGGGCTGATCACCGTCTGGAAACGACCCAAGGCGGAGGCACGTGCCACCGCACTCGGCATCCTCAAGGACATCGGCCTCGCCGAGAAGCGGGATGCCTACCCGGCGTCGCTGTCCGGCGGCCAGCAGCAGCGGGTCGGCATCGGCCGCGCCATGGCGGCACACTCCAAGGTGATCCTGTTCGATGAGCCCACCTCGGCGCTCGATCCCGAGTGGGTCGACGAGGTGCTCGGGCTGATGAAACAACTCGCCAGCCAGCACCAGACCATGGTGGTGGTGACCCACGAGATCGAGTTTGCCCGTGATGTCGCCGATCGGGTGATCTTCATGGAGGGGGGCCGGATCGTGGAACAGGGCCCGCCGGATCAGATATTGGTCGATCCGCAGGATCCCCGTACCCGGGAGTTCCTGCGCAAAGTACTTAAATAGCTCTCTCTTTGGCGGCCTGGCCGCCTTTTTTCTTGGAGGATCCTTGTTTAACCCCGGGTTGCCAGTATAATTCGGGCCCTTGATCCTACGGATCCTGTCAACTTTCGCTGCCTCTTCACGAGTTAGAGCAAGATGAGGGGGTACGGCGGATTGACTGGAAGCCGAACTCTGTTTAGAATTCGGCCTCTTTTGCTAGTCGTCACACGCTATAGCTGGCGCGTCGGCTCAGTGTGACAATCAAAACTGTACAGAAATACGGAATCTAATCATGAGTAAACGTACTTTTCAGCCGTCCAACCTGAAGCGCAAGCGCTCTCACGGTTTCCGCGCCCGCATGGCTACCGCCAACGGTCGCAAGGTTCTGGCCGCTCGTCGTGCCAAGGGTCGTGCCCGCCTGGTAGTCTAATGCCTACCCAGCACACCTTCTCTCGGGAGTTACGTCTGTTAACTCCCGAACACTTCAAACGCGTTTTCGCCGAGCCTGTCCGGGCCGCTTCTCCGCAAATTACACTTCTTGCTTGCCCCAATACTCTCGAACATCCCCGTCTTGGCCTCGCCGTGCCCAAAAAAGCACTCAAGCGTGCCGTCTGGCGTAACCGTGTCAAACGAGTGGTACGGGAAAGCTTCCGTCTCAATCAGGCCAACCTGCCCGCTATCGACATCGTCGTCATAGCCAAAGGCGGCGTCAAAGAGATGGATAACGAAGAGTTGTTCAAGTTACTGGAAAAGCTATGGCGCACTCTGTCACGCCGTTGCAATGGGTAGCTATCAAACTGATACGCCTGTATCAGCTAATCATTAGTCCCCTGCTCGGGCCACGCTGCCGTTTCACTCCGACTTGTTCCCAATTTGCGATAGAAGCCATCCGACTTCACGGTTTCATAAAAGGCGTTTGGTTAGCTAGCAAACGTCTATTAAAATGCCATCCCTTATCCGAGGGTGGTTATGACCCGGTTCCGCAACCAAAGCGAAGAAACTGAAGACTATGGAATCACAACGCAATTTACTCCTGATCGGTTTGCTGTTCGTGAGCTTTTTGCTCTGGCAACAGTGGGAGTCCGACAAGGCTCCGAAGCCGGCCCCGACTACCGTGGCCCAAACCGAACATTTCGTACCTGAAGCCGGTCAGACCGGTGATATTCCTCAGGTTTCCGAGCAAGCCAACGCCACCACCGCACGCAAGCTGATCACCGTCTCCTCCGACGTGCTCAAGCTGACCCTGGATACCCAGGGCGGTGACATCGTCTCTGCCGAACTGCTGGCCCACAAGCTGGAAGAAGGCAAGGAGCAGCCGTTCACCCTGCTGACCAGCCAACCTGCGCACCTCTATGTTGCCCAGAGCGGCCTGGTGGGTCGTGATGGCCCGGACAGCCAGGCTCAGGGTCGTCCCACCTACGAAGCCGCCCAGACCAGCTACCAGCTGGCCGACGGTCAGGATCAGGTCGTCGTGCCGATGACCTGGACCGACAGCAAGGGAGTGGTCTTCACCAAGGAGTTCGTGCTCAAGCGCGGTGACTACGCCATTGGCGTCGATTACAAGATCGACAACAAGTCTGCCGCACCCGTCCAGGTACAGTTCTACGGCCAGCTGAAGCAGACCGTGACCACGCCGAAGGACCAGGAAGGTCATGCCATGGTGGCCAGCGCCTACCGTGGTGGTGCCTTCTCCAGCGAAGATACCCGCTACAAGAAGTACACCTTCGACGAGATGAAGGATGCCGACCTGAACAAGACCACCAAGGGTGGTTGGGTCGCCATGCTGCAACACTACTTCGTCTCCGCCTGGGCACCGAATGCCGAGGATACCAACAGCTTCTACAGCCGCGTGATCCCGGGTAAAGACCAGGCCATCATAGGTTACAAGGCGCCGCTGGTTGACGTGGCTGCCGGTCAGCAGGCCGAAGTGACCAGCAAGCTGTGGGTCGGTCCCAAGCTGCAGGATCAGATGGCCAAGGTGGCAAACCACCTCGACCTGACCGTCGACTACGGCTGGCTCTGGTTCATCGCTCAGCCGCTGCACTGGCTGCTGACCGTGTTCCACGGCTTCGTCCAGAACTGGGGTCTGGCCATCATCATGCTGACCTTGCTGGTACGCGGTATCATGTTCCCGCTGACCAAGGCCCAGTACACCTCCATGGCCAAGATGCGCATGCTGCAACCCAAGCTGGCTGCGCTCAAGGAACGCTTCGGTGACGATCGCCAGAAGATGTCCCAGGGCATGATGGAGCTGTACAAGAAGGAGAAGGTCAACCCGCTCGGTGGCTGCCTGCCGATCCTGGTGCAGATGCCGATCTTCATCGCCCTGTACTGGGCGCTGATGGAGTCTGTCGAGCTGCGTCACGCGCCGTTCGCCCTGTGGATCACCGACCTGTCGGTGAAGGACCCCTTCTTCGTACTGCCGATCCTCATGGGTGCCTCCATGTGGTACCTGCAGAAGATGAGCCCGACCACCATCACGGACCCCATGCAGCAGAAGGTGATGCAGTTCATGCCGATCATCTTCACCTTCATGTTCCTCTGGTTCCCGGCTGGCCTGACCCTGTACTGGTTGGTGAGTAACGTCATCTCCATTACCCAGCAGACCATCATCTACCGTCAGTTGGAGAAGAAAGGCCTGCACACCCGCAGCTGATCTTCCCCCTGATGACAAAAGAGGCGGCCTTCGGGCCGCCTTTTTTATTACAATGTCCGCAATGACCGACCCTATTACCGAACAGATGAGCCAAGCAAGATGACAACAGATACGATCGTGGCCCAGGCCACCGCCCCCGGCCGGGGTGGCGTCGGCATAGTCCGCGTCTCAGGCCCCGCCGCCGAACGAGTCGCCGAAATCGTACTCGGTCGACTGCCCAGGGTGCGTTATGCCGAATATCTGCCGTTCAAGGATGAGCAGGGCCAGCCGCTGGACCAGGGCATAGCCCTGCTGTTCAAGGCCCCCAACAGCTTCACCGGCGAGGACGTGCTGGAGCTGCAGGGTCACGGCGGCCCCGTCATCCTGGACATGCTGATCCGCCGAATCCTGCAAATTGAAGGCCTCCGCCCCGCCCGTCCCGGCGAGTTCAGCGAACGCGCCTTCCTCAACGACAAGCTGGACCTGGCCCAGGCCGAGGCCATCGCCGATCTGATCGAGGCCTCCAGCGAGCAGGCCGCCCGCAGCGCCATGCACTCCCTGCAGGGCCAGTTCTCCGGCAAGATCCAGCAACTGGTGGAGAGCCTGACCCGGCTGCGCATCTATGTGGAGGCCGCCATCGACTTCCCGGACGAGGAGATCGATTTCCTATCCGACGGCAAGGTGGCGGGGGATCTGTACGGCATCATGGCCGAGCTGGACGACGTGCGCGGAGAGGCCAAGCAGGGCGCCCTGCTGCGGGAAGGCATGAAGGTGGTGATCGCCGGCCGTCCCAACGCCGGCAAGTCGAGCCTGCTCAACGCCCTGGCCGGGCGTGAGTCCGCCATAGTCACCGAGATCGCCGGCACCACCCGCGACGTGCTGCGCGAGCACATCCACCTGGATGGCATGCCGCTGCACATCATCGACACCGCCGGCCTGCGCGACACCCAGGACAAGGTGGAGCAGATCGGCATCGAGCGCGCCTGGGCCGAGATTGAGCAGGCCGATCGGGTGCTGTTCATGGTGGATGGCACCACCACGGATGCGATAGACCCGCGGGAGATCTGGCCGGAATTTGTCGATCGCCTGCCAAAAAACATCGGTCTCACCGTGGTACGCAACAAGGCCGATCTGACCGGCGAGGATCTGGCTCCTCGCAGTGAGCTGGGCCACGCGGTCTATCGCATCTCCGCCAAGACAGAGCTGGGGCTGCCCGCCCTGCGCGAGCACCTGAAGGCCTGCATGGGCTTTCAGGGCAACACCGAGGGGGGCTTCATGGCCCGCCGTCGCCACCTGGATGCACTGGAGCGTGCCGCCGATCGGCTGCTGGTGGCCAAGGAGCAGCTTGAAGTCTATGTGGCTGGCGAGCTGGTGGCCGAGGAGCTGCGCCTGGCGCAGGAGTCCCTGTCCGAGATCACCGGCGAGTTCAGCTCGGACGATCTGCTGGGCCGCATATTCTCCAGCTTCTGCATCGGCAAGTAAGCCGACATCTGCCACCCACAAAAAAGCCCGGGCATGGTCCCGGGCTTTTTATTGTGCGTTTTTTATTCAGGACCCTAGAGGCGGCGCAGGCACCACATGAAGTAAGCGCCCCCTAACAAGGTGGAGACCAGCCCGACCGGCAGCTCCTGCGGGAACAGGATCTGCTGGCCGATCCAGTCGGCCGACACCATCAGCAGGGCGCCACAACCCGCCGCACCGAGCAGATGCCAGCGGGCCCGCACCAGCCCCATCAGCTTGGCCATGTGGGGTGCCAGCAGGCCGGCGAAGGAGAGTGGCCCTATCACCATGGTCGCGCTGGCGGTGAGCACGGCCACCAGCAGCAGTATGACGAGCTGGGCACGGCTGAGGCGAACCCCCAGCGCCGTCGCCACCGCCGGTCCCATCGGCATCAGATCGAGCCAGCGGCTCACCAGCAGACAGACCGCCAGCATCAACAGCGCCAGCAGGGCCAACGCACTGGCCACCGGCTGGGTGACGTAATAGGTGGAGCCGGACATCCAGGCGAGCAGCTGCTGCACCCGCATGTCGCCGTTGGCCAGGGCGATGGCCTGCAGCGGCTCGAACAGCGCCGTGATGGCGATGCCGGACAGCAGGATCCGCTCCGGCTGGAAGCCATTTTTGCGGTTGATCAGCACCAGCAGCAGCAAGCAGGCGAAGGCTCCCAGCAGGCCCCCCAGCAACATCAGGGGCAGCGGCAGGGCGGGCAGCAGCAGGG
The DNA here is from genome assembly GCF_019218665.1 of Aeromonas sp. sif2416. Lineage (NCBI taxonomy): Bacteria > Pseudomonadati > Pseudomonadota > Gammaproteobacteria > Aeromonadales > Aeromonadaceae > Aeromonas > Aeromonas sp. sif2416. The sequence goes on along the minus strand of NZ_JAHUXC010000014.1, from coordinate 34,482 downwards.
CCATGACGATCACTCCCATGAAGGTGCCACCACTCACCCCCAGCAACTCGGGGCTCGCCATGGGATTGTTGCTGACCCGCTGCAACAGGGTGCCCGCCAGCGCCAGCAGCACACCGGCAGCAGCGGCCGCCAGGGTACGCGGCAGGCGCCACTCCAGCTGGGCCTGCCACCTCAGCCAGCTCGGCCAACCCCAGCCGTTCATCCCCTGGCCAAACAGCAGGGAGGCCAGCATGGCGACCACCAGCCCGGCCACCAAAATACCGATGAAACGCGCCGGCGCCGGATGCCGCGCCACCACCAGCCCGACAGCCGCTTTCGGGGTCGTCGACTTGAAGCTGAGGCGCGGGATCAGCCAGAGCAGCAGCGGTGCCCCCAGCAGGGCCGTCATTGCGCCGGTCGGGATCAACACGGGCCAGAAGCGGGTCAGGGATTGCAGCAGCAGATCGGTGGCCGCCAGCAGCAGGGCACCCAGCACCGGGGCCCACAGCAGGCGCAAACCTAGCCGCCTCACCCCCAGCATCCGCACCATCACAGGGGCCGCCAGCCCGATGAAGCCGATCAGCCCCACCACGCTCACCACACAGGCGGTGATGAAGACCGCGAGGCCGAGGCCGGCGAAGCGCAGGTGCTTGAGGGAGACCCCCAGGCTGCGAGCGCTGGCGTCATCCAGCTCCAGCACCGCCAAGGGGCGAGCCAGCAGCGCCGCCAGCACACCGGCCACCAGCAACCGTGGCAGCAGGTAGCCGACGCCACTCCAGCTGGTCTGGGCCAATGAGCCACTGCCCCACACCAGCAGGCCTTTCAGCTCCTCCTGGAAGAACAGCAGCAGCCCCAGGCTGATGGCCGCCAGGTAGAGGTTGATCACCAGGCCCGCGAATACGATGACCACAGGGTTGAGCTGACGACGCCAGGCCAGGGCAAACACCAGCCCCATGGCGAGGCTGCCCCCTAGCATGGCGATCCACTCGCGCCCGATCAGCAACCAGCTCGGGGCAAACAGGGTCACCATCATCAGCGCCAGCTGGGCGCCGGAGGCGACCCCCAGGGTCGTCGGCGAGGCAAGCGGATTGCGCAGCACCTGCTGCATCAGGGTGCCAGCCAGGCCGAGGGCAGCGCCAGCCAGCAGGCAGATGGCCAGCCTGGGCAGCCAGCTGAAGTGGATCACCGCCTGGCGGACATCATCCAGCTGCGGCGAGAACAGGGTCTGCCACCAGAGCGCCTGCGGCAGTTGATGAGCCAGATCCCAGCCGGCCAGCGACAGGGTCAACAGCAGCAGGACGAGACCGGGGCGCAGCAGGGAGACGGGAAGGATTTGATTCATTGGGTGGCCCCCTCGGCGGACACATGGGTTGCCAGATCGGAGGCCGCGTCCTCCTGCAGGGCCTCGCTCAGCAGCTCGGCGAAGCGGCGGGCGGCCAGCAGACCGCCGAAACTCCAGACGGCGGGCAGGTGCAGCACCTTGCCCTGCTTCACCAACGGCAGATGCTGCCAGAGCCCAGGCTCCTGCAGCCGCTCGCTCACCCCCACCGGGATGGGATCGACCACCACCAGCCGTGCTTCAGGCAGGGCCAGGAACTGCTCCAGACTGACCACGGAGAAGCCCCAGGCATTGGTCTCCCCCTGCCAGGCGTTGCGCAGCCCCAGCCGCCCCATCACCGCCTCGAACAGGCTGTGGCGGCCAAACACCCGCACATGGCGCTCGTCGATGAACTGCACCAGCAGCAGCGGCGGCAGATCCGCGGGCAGCCGTGCCTTCAGCTGCGCCAGATCCCTGTCCAGCGCGGCGAGCTGGTGCTCGGCCTCGGCACTCTTGCCCACCAGGGCGGCTATGGTCAGGGTCACCTCGTGCAGCCGCTGCCACAGATCGGTATCGGGTTCATAGAGGGCGATGGATTGTACCGGGGCAATACGGGACAGGGTGGGTTCCAGCGATGCCATCAGCGGCGAGATGAGGATCAGATCGGGTTTGAGCTCCGCCAGCAGCTCGCGATTGGGTTGCATCCGCAGGCCTATGTCCACCACCTCGGCGGGGAGCTCTGGCTCCCCCACCCAGGCGCGATAGGAGTCCACATCCCCCATGGCCAGCGGCGTGATGCCGAGGGCCAGCAGGGTTTCAGCCACCGTCCAGTCGACGGTCGCGATGCGGGGGATTGATTGCACTCCCTGCTCGGTAGTTGCCGGTTTGGCCTGCAACAGCAGCGGAGCCAGCAGACAGCAGAGCCAGCCCGTTTTTTTCAGTAAACGCATCGATATCCCCGACTAGATGATGGCGATATTGTGGGCGTGATCCGGATGGCGCATCACGGCCATGGGGATGCCGTAGATGGCGTGCAGCGTCTCGCTGGTCATGATCTGCTCCGGTTCGCCGTGGGTCAGCAGGCGGCCGCTGTGCAGCGCCACCAGCCGATCGCAGAAGCGGGACGCCATGTTGATGTCATGGATGACGATGATGACCCCGAGGTTGAGCTGACGACTCAACTGCTGCACCAGGGTCAGCACCTCCACCTGGTGGGCCACATCCAGCGCGGCCAGCGGCTCATCCAGCAGGATGAAGCGACTCTCCTGGGCCAGCAGCATGGCCAGCCAGACCCGGCCCCGCTCGCCACCGGACAGGGTATCCACCAGCCTGTCGGCGAAGCGTTCGGTATGGGTGAGGGCGATGGCCTTGTCGACCTGACGGTGATCGGCCTCCTGCATACGCCCCAGCAGACCGCGCCAGGGGTAGCGCCCCATCTCCACCAGCTCCCGGCCGAGCAGGTTCTCGGCACTCGGCAGGTGCTGTGGCAGATAAGCCACCTGACGGGCGAAGTCCCGGTTGCCCCACTCTGACAGCGGCTTGTCGTCGAACAGGATCTCGCCATCGCTCAGGGGTTGCTGGCGCGCCAGCAGCTTGAGCAGGGTGGATTTACCGGAGCCGTTGTGGCCGATGAGGCCATAGACCTGGCCCTGCTCGAAGCGCAGGCTGGTGGGTTGCAGCAGCTTACGGTCGCTTATCGTGAAGCTGGCGGCTTTCATCTCAAACATGATCTGTTCCTGTGCTGGCCTTGGTGCCAGTCCTGTCAGTGCCGGTGTCAGACCGGCACTTCATTATCCAGATGGGCGACGGCATCCTGGCTGACCTGCTCACGGCGCGCGCCGGTCAGCTCGGTGAGCTGGCCCTGGCGCATCTCCAGCAGGCGATCGGCCTGGGAGAAATAGAGATCGTCATGGCTGATGGCGATCACCGTCTTGCCCATCTCTTTCAGGCGCGGCAGCAACACCTGGTAGAAGATGCGGCGGAACTGGGGATCCTGATCCGCCGCCCACTCGTCAAACAGCATCACCTCGCGCTGCTCGGCCAGTGCCAGCAGCAGGGCGACCCGCTTGCGCTGCCCCTGGGAGAGCTCGATGTTGGCGATGAAATCGTCCTCGATGACGAGCTTGCTGCCCATCTGCAGCCGCTCCAGCCACTCGGCGATCAGCGCCTCTTTCGGCTCTGGCCCCAGCAGATGCTGGAACAGGTGGTAATCGGTGAAGATGGCGGAGAACAGCGCCAGGTAGGCGTTGCGATCGGTGATCGGCTCACCATCCAGCAGGATCCGGCCCGAGACCGGCTGATAGAGCCCGGTCAGCAGCATGGCCAGGGTCGACTTGCCGGAGCCATTGCCGCCGATGATGAAGATCTGCTCCCCCTTCTCTATGGTGAGGCTGATGGGCCCCACTGCGAAGCCGCCCTCCCCCTGATAGTGAAAGCTCACTTGCTCCAGCTGGATGCGTTGCCAGGCCTGGGGTGCGGGTGGCAGCGGGAAGGCGGGATCCGGCTCGGCCAGGGTCAGGCTCGCTATCTTGTCGAATGCCACCTGGGCGGAGATCAGGGTCGGCAGCGCTCCTATCCCTTGCAACAAGGGGGTACGGAGGAACAGCAGGGTCAGGGCGAAAGTGGCCGCCACGTTGGTGTTGGCCCAACCCAGCCCGTTGGCCAGGAAGAACACCAGGCCGATGGCCCCCAGCATCATGATGTTCGACCAGTTCACCGCGCTCAGGTGATAGGTGTCGGCACTGATGATGTGGCGACGATAGTCCTGCGCGTTCTGCTCATAGAGCCGGTGATAGATGAAGTGCGCCCGCTCGCGATTGAGCGCCAGCTCCTTGCTGCCGGCGATGATGGCCTGGTAGTTCTGATAGAGCTTGTCTTCGGCCTGGCGCATGTGGGACAGGTGGCGATAGACCCGGTTGACCAGCAGCCAGCCCACCACCATGGTGAAGGTGACCCAGAGTGCGGTGACTCCGAGCAGGGCTGGTGACAACCAGCCAAGGTAGAGTGCAGAGCCGATGGTGAGCACCAGCCCCTGCACCAGCTCCGGCAGGCGCACGAAGGCGATGGTGATCTGGCCGATGTCGCTGGAGAGGGAGGCCAGCAACGGCCCCTGCCCTATCTGGCGAATGCGGGCGACATCGGTGTCCAGCAGCTGCTTGAGCAGACGGCCACGCAGGCGATAGACAAAATGATGACCGAGCGTGGTCAGGGCCAATTGAGAGCCGAGTGTGATCACCAGCAACAGCAGAATGAGGCCGATCAGCTGGCCGAGCACCGACAGCGGATCCCCTACGGATTCGATGAGAGAGTGGTTGATGAAGGCGATGACGCCTATCCCGCTCACCGCACTGAGCAGGCTGAGCAGGGTAATGGCGATGAAGGGCCAACGATATTGGCGGTAAACCAGTGACAAGAGTTCCATGACAGGCCTGTGTACAAAAAGAAGGAGGGCGGGAGCTTGAGGCCCCCGCCCGGCCTGTATCTTACCAGCGGTAGTTGACAGATCCGACTATGCTGCGCGGTTCACCGTAGTAGCAGTAGTAATCACAGCTCGCCACATAGGTGTCGTCCAGCAGGTTGTTGACGTTGATCTGGGCCCGCCAGTTCTTGGCAAAGTCATACCCGATCATCGCATCCCACACCGTCTGGGCCGGCACCTCTGCCGAACCATAAATGGGGTTGTAGTTGGCATCCACCGCACCTATGCCGACGCTGGAGCCGATATAGCGCACCCCGGTGCCGACTTCCAGCCCGGAGACCGGACCCTGCTGCACCTTATAGTTGCCCCAGAAGGAGGCCTGGTGGCGCGGGATCAGGCTGGCCTGGCGATCACCGTTGCCGGTGTCGTTGGTCTTGGCATCGGTGTAGGTATAAGCCGCGGTCAGGCGCAGTGCCTCTGTGGCTTGCACGCTCCCCTCAACCTCTACGCCTTGAGACTTGACCTTGCCTGCCTGAGTCTGCTGGCCGGAACCGGTGGAGACCAGGGAGTTGGTCTGCTCCAGATCGAACAGCGCCAGGTTGATGTAGCCATCGAGGAAACTCGGCGCGTACTTGATGCCGGTCTCGTACAGCTTGCCCTCGAGCGGCTTGTAGGAGTTCTTGGTGTTGGGATCGATCCCCGGCAGCACCTCGAACGACTCTGCATAGGCGAAGTAAGGGGAGAGGCCGTTGTCGGCCAGGTACATCAGGCTGCCGGAGAGCGAGAGGTTGTCATCGTACTGCTTCTCGTTCTTGCTGGCCGCTTCGCTGATGTTGTGGGTCTCCACATAGTCGAAGCGGCCGCCGGCGGTCAGCAACCAGCGATCGTCCCAACGGATCTGGTGCTGGGCATAGAGGCCGCTCTGGCCCTTGGTGTTCTTCTGATAGGTGGCGGTGGACTCATCGAAGCCAGGGAAGTTGCCGTAATCCGGGTTCATGGTATCGATGGATCCCATGGCGTAGTTGTCGGCCTCGACCCCTTCGTTCACGTGACGCTGCAGATCGATCCCCAGCAGCAGAGTCTGCTCGGTGCGATCCGTGTTCCAGTAACCCACCAGCTGGTTGTCCATGGTGGCGCTCTTGGTGTCGCCATCGCGGTAGACCAGACCACGGTAGGCGGTGGTGCCTTCGTAGGTCGGGAAGATGTAGGTCTGGCGCAGCAGCAGATCGTTGTAATTGAAGCGGACGTTCTGCTTGAACTCCCAGGTCTGGTTGAACTGGTGGGCCAGCTCGTAACCGGTGGAGATCTGGGTGTTGCGGTTGCGATCGTAATCCGGCTGACTCAGGTTGGTGCTGGGATCGATCTGGCCGCCCTCGGTGTTGAGGGTGCCATAGACGGGGAAGAAGCCGTTGGTCGGCACCCCTTCGTCGTGCAGGAAGCTGGCCAGCAGGGTGAGGCTGGTGCGATCCGAGATATCCAGGGTGACGCTTGGCGCCAGATAGGAGCGCTCGTTATAGGTGCCATCCAGCACGCCGTCACGCTCTTTATAGAGTGCAACCATGCGATAGCGGCTGTTGTCGGTCAGCTCGTCGGAGAAGTCGACGCCGACCTGGCGCAGATCCCGGTTGCCCAGCTGCAGATTGACCAATCCTTGCGGGGTCGCGGTCGGACGCTTGCTGATGGAGTTGATCACGCCGCCGGGAGGGGCCTCGCCGTAGAGGATGGAGGCCGGTCCCTTCAGCACTTCCACGCTTTCCAGGCCGAAGGGCTCCGGCGTCCACACATAGTAGCCGGTGCTGAACTGGCGGTTGCCATCCAGGTAGGAGGCGGCATCGAAGCCACGGATCTTGAACCAGTCGGTGTTGTTGTCCGAGCCATACAGGCCGGTGAGCACGCCGGAGCGGTAGCGCACGGACTCATCGAGCTGAAGCACGGCGTGCTGATCCAGCTCCTCGCGATTGACCACCGAGACGGCACGGGGCGTCTCGGCCATCGGCACTTCGATCTTCATGGCGGTACCTGTCACCACCATGGTCTCGCTGGCCTTGGGTAATTCCTTATCGGCTTGTTCCGCTGCCAGAACCGGCAGACTGGCTAGTAAACAGGAGAGCGGCAGCAGGTGCTGAACACCCTTCTTCCGCATAGTTGCAGTTGAGTTGTTATCTTGCGCAATCATATTAAATGTCTCAAATATCAATAAGTTATTTTGGTTTCTTATTATGACCGCCCAATCCTGCCGGTTAGCCCGGTTCCTTAGGCGAATAAAGCAGCGTCATGCTACTACAGGAGCCATGATCGAATCGATTCATTAATTGCTAATCATTTGCATCTGCATTGTTACTTAACGTATCAATGAGGCGGGATTTTGAGCAGAAGGACTCATTCATGCATTGAGCCAGATGGCGGGATTCTGGGAAGGATCAAAAATAGCGGTGAAACCCGCCTCTGCATGAAAAAGCCGGAAGGATCCTTTATCCCCAAGCTTTATCCATATTTATCCACATCCTTTGGCGGTAGAATCCGGTTCTGCACTCTCCGCATTCTTTCAGGATCCATTCCATGGCCAAACTCAATCTCATCGTCGGCTCCATGCTGGGCGCCGCCGAATATGTCGCAGATCATGTCGCCAGCCTGCTGGAACAGGCGGGTCATCAGCCCAAGATCCACAACCCGGCCAGCCTCGCCGAGGTGCTGGCAGAGCCTGATGCCATCCTGCTGGTGGTCACCTCCACCCATGGCGCAGGTGATGTTCCCGATAACCTGCAGCCCTTCGTCAAGGATCTTACCGACCAGCATCCGGATCTTAATGCCTTGAAATATGGCGTGATCGCGCTCGGTGACAGCAGTTATGACACCTTCTGCCAGGGTGGCAGGACGCTGGATCAGCTGCTGGCCGAGTGTGGCGCCAGCCGGATCGGGGATCGTCTCGACATCGATGTCACCCAGCACGAGATCCCGGAAGATGCCGCCGAAGCCTGGATCCGGGACTGGATGAAGATGATCGCCTGATCAGGGCCTGGGAGATCCGGCAGAAAAGCCTTGATCTCCCCGTTTATCCCCAGATCCCTATCCACCAGGTTATTAACAGATTGATCCGAACGAGTTGTTCTACATTGTTACCCACAACACTCGGGGGTAATGTGCATAACTACAGTGTAAAGCTCTGCAAAACCTATAGTTATCCATGTATGAGATCCAGTCCGCCAGCCGCCTGTGTATAAAAGCACTGGTTATCCCCCTGTTCACGGTCCCAGGATCCAAGCTTTTCCACAAGCTGGGATCGTCTTTAACCAGATGATCTTTATGATCAAAAAGTGCTTATCAACAGAAATCCCGGATCCTAATAAAAGATCCAATAAAAGATCGATCTAAAGATCCTTAAGATCTAATTACCGGATCCTTCATCCATACTGATCCTGAAGTAGACGTTCCCCTCAGGATGCGAAACGGATAGAATGATCCGCCCCTCAGCCCAGGCAAATACAGATCTTCAGGCGTGCAGATCAAGGTGATCCCCAATGCAATACCATGAACAATTTGATGTGATCGTCGTCGGTGGCGGTCACGCAGGAACCGAAGCAGCAACAGCGGCCGCTCGCATGGGTCTCAATACCCTGTTGCTGACCCACAACATCGATACGCTGGGGCACATGTCCTGTAATCCGGCGATCGGCGGGATCGGCAAGGGACACCTGGTCAAGGAAGTCGACGCCCTGGGCGGGATCATGGCCCGTGCCATCGATCTTGGCGGGATCCAGTTCCGTACCCTCAACTCCTCCAAGGGACCGGCGGTACGAGCCACTCGCGCCCAGGCGGATCGTCTGCTCTACAAGGCCGTGGTTCGCCAGACTCTGGAGAACTACCCCAACCTGAAGATCTTCCAGCAGGCCTGTGATGATCTGATCATGGACGGGGATCGTGTCGCCGGTGTCGTCACCCAGAGCGGGATCCGCATCAGCGGCAAGACGGTGGTGCTGACCGTCGGCACCTTCCTGAACGGCCTGATCCACATCGGCATGGAAAACTACAAGGGCGGCCGCGCTGGGGATCCTCCCTCGATCGCCTTGGCCCAGCGGCTGCGTGAGCTGCCGCTGCGCATCGATCGTCTCAAGACAGGCACGCCGCCGCGCATCGATGCCCGCACCGTCGATTTCTCCGTGATGCAGCAGCAGCACGGTGACGATCCCCGCCCGGTCTTTTCGTTTATCGGCGATGCCAGCCAACACCCACGCCAGGTGCCCTGCTACGTCACGCACACCAACGAGCAGACCCACGAGGTGATCCGCAATAACCTGGATCGCAGCCCCATGTACGCCGGGGTGATCGAGGGGATAGGCCCCCGTTACTGCCCGTCGATCGAGGACAAGATCACCCGTTTCGCGGACAAGACCGCGCACCAGATCTTCGTCGAGCCGGAAGGCCTGACCACCCACGAACTCTATCCGAACGGGATCTCCACCAGCCTGCCATTCGATGTGCAGGTGCAGATCGTGCGTTCGATCCGCGGCTTCGAGAATGCCCATATCACCCGTCCCGGCTACGCCATCGAATACGACTTCTTCGATCCGCGGGATCTCAAGGCCAACATGGAGAGCAAGTGCATCGCCAACCTGTTCTTCGCCGGCCAGATCAACGGCACCACGGGCTATGAAGAGGCGGCGGCCCAGGGGCTGATGGCCGGCTTGAACGCCGGCCTGCGCGCCCAGGGCAAAGAAGCCTGGCACCCCCGCCGGGATCAGGCCTACATGGGCGTGATGATGGACGATCTCTCCACCCTGGGGACCCGCGAGCCCTACCGCATGTTCACCAGCCGCGCCGAATACCGCTTGCTGCTGCGTGAAGACAACGCCGATCTGCGCCTGACCGCCGTCGGCCGTGAGCTGGGTCTGGTGGATGACGAGCGCTGGAGCAAGTTCAACGCCAAGATGGAGCAGGTTGAGCTGGAGCGTCAGCGCATGCGCTCGACCTGGATCCACCCGCAACACCCGTCACTGGAGGCGGTCAACGCCCTGGTGAACACCCCCTTGACCCGCGAGCAGAGCCTGGAAGAGCTGCTGCGTCGGCCGGAGGTGACCTACGATGCCCTGATGGCCATCGAAGGGGTGGGCCCGGCGCTGGAAGATACGGCGGCGGCGGATCAGGTGGAGATCCAGATCAAGTACGCCGGCTACATCGAGCGTCAGCACGACGAGGTGGAGAAGCAGCTGCGCAACGAGAACACCCTGCTGCCGCTGGACATGAACTACCGCGACGTGAATGGTCTCTCCAACGAGGTGATCGCCAAGCTGAGCGATGCCAGGCCGCAGACCATAGGTCAGGCCTCCCGCATCTCCGGCATCACCCCGGCGGCCATCTCCATCCTGCTGGTTCACCTGAAGAAACACGGCCTGCTGCGTAAAACCGCCTGAGGATCCCCATGCTGGAAAGATTGAACGGCCTGCTCATGCAGGCCGGTATTGTTATCACCGACCATCAAAAGAGCCAGTTGGTACACTTGGTCGAGTTGCTGCACAAGTGGAACAAGGCTTACAATCTCACCTCGGTGCGAGATCCGGACGCCATGCTGGTCAAGCATATCCTCGACAGCCTGGTGGTGAGCCCGCACCTGCACGGTGAGCGTTTCATCGATGTGGGCACCGGCCCCGGCCTGCCCGGCCTGCCGCTGGCCATCATCAACCCGGACAAGCAGTTCGTGCTGCTCGATAGCCTGGGCAAGCGGATCAACTTCATCCGCCAGGTGATCCAGGAGCTGGGACTGACCAATGTGACGCCCGTCAAATCCCGGGTTGAAGAGTATCAACCGGAAGTGGGGTTCGATGGGGTACTCAGCCGGGCCTTTGCCTCCCTGGAGGACATGCTCACTTGGTGTCACCATCTGCCGTCGCCTCAGGGCAGCTTCCTGGCACTCAAGGGGCAATATCCCGAGCAGGAACTGGCGCAGTTGCCCGCCAGCATCCGTCTGGTCGCCACCCATCAGCTGGTGGTGCCGGAGCTGGAAGGTGAACGTCATCTGCTGGAGTTTAAAGCCATCCAGCCCGAATAGGGCCGCCGTATTCATTTAGGGGATAGTGTGGGAAAAGTCATTGCCATAGCCAACCAGAAGGGTGGAGTGGGTAAAACTACCACCTGTGTGAATCTGGCCGCCTCCATGGCCGCCACCCGGCGCAAGGTGCTGGTGATCGATCTGGATCCGCAGGGCAATGCCACCATGGGCAGCGGTGTCGACAAGTACGAAGTCGAACGCACCGCCTATGAACTGCTGATCGACGATGCCCCCATCAACGAGGTGATCATCACCGAGACCTCGGGTGGCTATCACCTCATCGCCGCCAATGCCGACGTGACGGCGGCGGAAATCCGTCTGATGGAATTCTTCGCCCGCGAGCTCCGCCTGCGCAATGCGCTGGCCTCGGTGCGGGACAAATACGACTACGTCTTCATCGACTGCCCGCCTTCCCTCAACATGCTGACCGTCAACGCCATGGCCGCCGCCGACTCCGTGCTGGTGCCCATGCAGTGCGAGTATTACGCGCTGGAAGGGCTCACCGCCCTGGTCGACACCATCAGCAAGCTGGCGGCCGTGGTCAACCCGGAGCTGAAGATCGAGGGGGTGCTGCGCACCATGTTCGATCACCGCAACCGGCTGGCCAATGATGTGTCCGATCAGCTGAAACAGCACTTCGGGGACAAGGTCTATCGCACCATCATCCCCCGCAACGTAAGACTGGCGGAGGCCCCGAGCTTCGGTGCCCCGGCCATGCACTATGACAAATCATCGGTGGGGGCCAAGGCTTATCTGGCCCTGGCTGGCGAGATCCTGCGTCGTCAGGAGCAGGAACCACAGCCGATCACCGCAGACCGAGAGCGCATATGACTCTGAAGAAACGTGGGCTGGGCAAGGGGTTGGATGCCCTGCTTAGCACCAGCACGGCCGCCCGCCAGAAACAGGTGATGAGCGATCAGCGTACCGAGCAGGCCATGGCGCCCACCAACCAGGGCGAGCTGCGCAAGCTGCCGCTGGAGTGGCTGCAGTCCGGCAAGTACCAGCCGCGCAAGGACATGTCGCAGGATGCGCTGGAAGACCTGGCCAACTCGATCCGGGCGCAAGGTGTGATTCAGCCGATAGTGGTACGCTCCATCGGCGAGAACCGTTTCGAGATCATCGCCGGTGAGCGGCGCTGGCGCGCTTCCCAGCTGGCCCGGCTTGAGGTGGTGCCCTGCATCGTCAAGGATGTGCCCGACGAGGCCGCGGTGGCCATCGCGCTGATTGAGAACATCCAGCGCGAAGATCTCAACGCCATCGAAGAGGCGGTCGCCTTGCAGCGGCTGCTGACCGAATTCGAGCTGACCCACCAGCAGGTGGCCGAGGCGGTGGGCAAGTCCCGCACCACGGTCACCAACCTGCTGCGCCTCAACCAGCTCAACGAGGACGTGAAGCGGTTCGTCGAGCACGGCGACCTCGACATGGGCCATGCCCGTGCCCTGCTGGCCCTGAGCGGCCCGGCCCAATCCGAGCTGGCCAAGCTGGTCGCCCAGAAGGGGCTGACCGTACGAGATACCGAGAAACTGGTGCAAAAAGCGCTGGATCCGGCAAAAACCAAGGTTGAACCCGTCCGCGATCCCCAATTCGGTTACATCGAGCGCCAGATTTCAGAAAAAATTGGCAATCAGGTACAACTTCAACCGGGCAAGCAGGATAGCGGTAAGTTAGTAATAAGTTACGATAACTTAGCGGATTTGGACCGCTTACTGTGCTATTTTGGCCTGTCAGAATCGTGATTTTTACGCTTTTTGTAGTAATAAAACATTCATTCCTTTTGATATGAACATAACCTTAATTTCGCGCGGAAAGCCGCAAAAATTAAGGATTTTTGCCATGTTGCAATAGCTGTCTTCACGGGTATAATTTGACCGGCTTTTAGAGCTGTGAACCTGGGGTCTTCGGATCCCGATTTTTTACAGTTCTGTAATGTTCAGGGGTAGGTTGGTGAAACAGAAAATAGCCTTGGAAGGTTTGACGCTAGCCTTGGCTATGCTCGTTTGTCAGCTCATCCTGATCCTGGCGATCAGTTCCGTCTGGTTTTATCAGTCGGGAGCGTTTGCCGGACGTTCCTCCCTCTATGGGGGCGGAATGTACTGGGTTCCTCAAGCCCTGTTCACACTCTGGGTTCTGCGCCGCAAGGTGACGAAGGAGAGTGTGGGCCTGGTTTTGCGGGACTTTTATGGTGGGGCAGGGATTAAGCTCATTACTACAACAGGACTTTTCGCCCTGATGTTTGGCTCCGGGATCGAGGTCGACACCGTCTCGTTCTTCGCCACTTATATCCTCGCCCTCGTTGTACAGTGGATAGTTTCATTCACGCTTAACAACCACTATTAGGAAAACTCATGTCTGCAACCGGAGAAGTCCTGACTCCTCAGGGATATATCTCCCACCACCTGACCCACCTGCAAGTCGGGTCCGGGTTCTGGACGGTGAATATCGACTCTATGATATTTTCCGTCTTGCTAGGCGCCCTGTTTATCTGGTTGTTCCGCCGCGTGGCCGTCAAGGCTACCAGCGGTGTACCCGGTAAGCTGCAGTGCTTTGTGGAGATGCTGGTCGAGTTTGTGAATGGTAACGTCAAAGACATCTTTCATGGTCGCAACAAGGTCATCGCACCTTTGGGCCTGACGGTGTTTGTGTGGATCTTCCTGATGAACCTGATGGATCTGATCCCCGTTGACTTTATCCCTCACGCTGCACAGTTGATGGGTGTTCCCTATCTGCGTGTGGTTCCCTCTGCTGACGTTAACATCACCATGTCCATGGCTTTGGGCGTGTTCTTCTTGATCCTGTATTACAGTATCAAGGTCAAGGGTATCAGCGGATTCGTGAAGGAGCTGACGCTTCAGCCTTTCAATCACCCCGCTGCCATCCCGGTTAACTTCATCCTTGAAACCGTCACGTTGATTTCCAAGCCTGTTTCTTTGGGTCTGCGACTGTTCGGCAACATGTATGCTGGCGAACTGATCTTTATCCTTATTGCGGGTTTGTTACCCTGGTGGTCACAGTGGATCCTGTCCGTGCCTTGGGCAATTTTCCACATCCTGATCATCACTTTGCAGGCGTTTATCTTCATGGTTCTGACCATCGTCTATCTGTCGATGGCACAAGAAGACCATTGATGATGCAACTCAAATAATCCTTTTTATACAATCAATTACATCTAAATAAATGGAGATCCTCATGGAAAACTTGAACATGGACCTGCTGTACATCGCTGCTGCAATGATGATGGGTCTGGCGGCTATCGGCGCCTCCATCGGTATCGGTATCCTGGGTGGCAAGTTCCTGGAAGGTGCGGCTCGTCAACCTGACCTGATCCCTGTTCTGCGTACCCAGTTCTTCATCGTTATGGGTCTGGTAGATGCGATCCCGATGATTGCCGTTGGTCTGGGTCTGTATGTGATGTTTGCGGTTGCTGGCTAAGTCGTTGCGACTCTCCAGGCATAACCCATTAACTAACTTAAGAGGACATCGGCTGTGAATATCAACGCCACCCTCCTCGGCCAAGCAATTGCTTTTTTCATCTTCGTAGTGTTTTGCATGAAGTACGTATGGCCGCCGTTGATCGCTGCCATCGAAGCCCGTCAGAAAGAAATTGCTGATGGTCTCTCTTCTGCCGAGCGTGCCAAGAAAGATCTGGATTTGGCCAAGGCCAACGCCACCGATCAGCTGAAAGAAGCCAAGCACCAGGCTGCCGAAATCATCGATCAGGCCAACAAACGCAAGGCCCAGATCATTGATGAGGCCGCTGTCGGCGCTCAAGCAGAGCGGGAAAAAATCCTGGCTCAGGGCCGTGCAGAGATCGAAGCTGAACGTCATCGTGCCAAAGAAGAACTGCGCAAGCAGGTTGCTGCTCTTGCCATCGCGGGTGCAGAGAAGATCCTGGCACGCCAAATCGACCAGGCTGCCAACAGCGACATCGTCGACAAACTGGTAGCAGAACTGTAACGGGAACGGGGCTATGTCTGAACTGACTACTATCGCTCGCCCCTACGCCAAGGCTGCTTTCGAGTTTGCCGTTGAGCACAAGGCGGTTGACCAATGGCTGGAGATGCTCGGCTTCGCTGCACAAGTTGCAGAGAACGAGACCATCCACGTTCTGGTTAACGGCTCCATGGCTGCCGAAGAACTCGCAAATCTGTTTGTGGGCGTCTGCGGCGAGCAGCTCAACGAGCATGGTCAGAACCTGATCCGGGTGATGGCCGAGAATGGTCGCTTGGGTGTGCTGCCGGCTGTCGTTGCTGAATTTGTAGCGCTCAAGGCTGAACTGGACAAAGAAGTTCAGGCTGACGTGATTTCGGCGATCGAACTGACCGACCAGCAGAAAGCCAATATTCAGGCTTCTCTGGGACAACGTCTCGCGCGCAAAGTGAAGCTGAATTGCAGCACAGATGCGTCCTTGATGGCCGGGGTGCTCATCAAGGCCGGTGATCTGGTTATCGACGGCACTGTCCGCGGTAAGCTGGATCGCATGGCCGATGCGCTGCAATCTTGATTGGGGTATTAGAGCATGCAACTGAATTCCACTGAAATCGCCGAGCTGATCAAGCAGCGCATTGCGCAGTTTGATGTCAAAAGCGAAGCGCGTAACGAAGGTACCATCGTCTCTGTGAGCGACGGTATCATTCGTATCCACGGCCTGGCCGATGCCATGCAGGGTGAGATGATCGAGCTGCCGGGCAACCGCTTCGCTCTGGCATTGAACCTGGAGCGTGACTCCGTTGGTGCCGTAGTAATGGGTCCCTATGCCAACCTGGCGGAAGGGATGAAAGTCAAAGGTACCGGCCGTATTCTGGAAGTGCCGGTCGGTCGTGGTCTGTTGGGCCGGGTGGTCAACACCCTGGGTCAGCCGATCGACGGTAAGGGTCCGGTAGACAACGACGGCTACTCGCCGATCGAAGTCATTGCCCCGGGCGTTATCGAGCGTAAGTCTGTTGACCAGCCAGTCCAGACCGGTCTGAAAGCCATCGATTCCATGATCCCTATCGGTCGTGGCCAGCGTGAGCTGATCATCGGTGACCGTCAGGTAGGTAAGACCGCCATCGCGATCGACACCATCATCAACCAGAAAGACTCCGGCATTAAGTGTGTCTACGTTGCGATTGGCCAGAAGGCCTCCACCATCGCCAACGTGGTGCGCAAGCTGGAAGAGCACGGCGCACTGGCCAACACCATAGTGGTGGTTGCCTCTGCTTCCGAAGCTGCCGCCCTGCAGTACTTGGCTCCTTATGCCGGCTGCTCCATGGGTGAGTACTTCCGTGACCGCGGTGAAGACGCGCTGATCATCTATGATGACCTGTCCAAGCAGGCCGTAGCCTATCGCCAGATCTCCCTGCTGCTGCGCCGTCCGCCAGGACGCGAAGCCTACCCGGGCGACGTGTTCTATCTGCACTCCCGTCTGCTGGAGCGTGCTTCCCGCGTCAACGTCGAGTACGTCGAGAAGTTCACCAAGGGTGCCGTGACTGGCCAGACCGGTTCTCTGACCGCGCTGCCGATCATCGAAACCCAGGCCGGCGACGTGTCTGCGTTCGTTCCGACCAACGTGATCTCCATCACCGATGGCCAGATCTTCCTGACCACTCAGTTGTTCAACTCCGGTATTCGTCCGGCAGTTGACCCGGGTATCTCCGTATCCCGTGTGGGCGGTGCCGCTCAGACCAAGATCGTCAAGAAGCTGTCCGGTGGTATCCGTACCGCGCTGGCCCAGTATCGTGAGCTGGCGGCATTCGCCCAGTTCTCTTCCGATCTGGACGATGCGACTCGCAAGCAGCTGGACCACGGTCAGAAAGTGACCGAGCTGATGAAGCAGAAGCAGTACTCTCCGATGAGCGTGGCTCACCAGTCTCTGGTGCTGTTCGCCGCCGAGAAGGGCTACCTCGCCGATGTCGAACTGAGCAAGATCGTCGACTTCGAAGCCTCTCTGCTCTCTTACGCCAATACCCAGCATGCCGAGCTGATGGCTGAAATCAATGCCAAGGCCGACTACAACGACGCGATCGTTGGCAAGCTGACTGCGTTGCTGGATGACTTCAAGGCAACCCAGACCTGGTAAGCGTGTGTGGCAGCGCAAGCTGCCACCTGATGGAGAGAAGAGATGGCCGGCGCAAAAGAGATACGTAACAAGATCGGGAGTGTGAAGAACACTCAGAAGATCACCAGCGCTATGGAAATGGTGGCAGCCAGCAAGATGCGCCGTGCGCAGGAACGCATGTCTGCCAGCCGTCCGTACGCTGAAACCATGCGCAAGGTGATCGGCCATATCGCTCAGGGGAACTTGGAATACAAGCACCCCTACCTCATCGAACGTGAGGTCAAGCGAGTGGGTTACATCGTCGTCTCCACCGACCGTGGCCTGTGTGGCGGCCTGAACATCAACCTGTTCAAAGCCGCCCTCAATGAGATGAAGGAATGGAGCGCGAAAGGTGCCAAGGTTGACCTGGCACTGATCGGCAGCAAGGCCTCCAACTTCTTTGAGCGGCACGGCGCCAAGGTGAAAGCCCATGTCTCCGGACTGGGTGACAACCCGAGCGTCAATGACCTGATTGGTTCAGTCAAGGTCATGCTGAAGGCTTACGACAACGGTGAGATTGACAGGCTGTACCTGGTGTACAACAAGTTCGTCAACACCATGGTTCAGCAACCAAAAGTCGATCAACTGCTGCCTTTGCCCGTAACAGAAGACAGCAAGCTGAACAAGAAGAACCACTGGGATTACCTCTATGAGCCGGATCCCAAGCAGCTGCTGGATACCCTGTTGATTCGTTATGTCGAATCCCAGGTATACCAGGGCGTGGTAGAAAACTTGGCCAGTGAACAGGCAGCCCGAATGGTTGCCATGCAAGCCGCGACTGACAACGCCGGTAACCTGATTAACGATCTGCAACTGGTGTACAACAAGGCCCGTCAGGCCAGTATTACCCAGGAACTGACAGAGATCGTATCCGGTGCTGCTGCGGTGTAAGGCAAGGGTTATCAAAGATTTAGAGGATTTGACATGAGTAACGGTTTCATCGTCCAAATCATCGGCGCTGTAGTGGACATCGAGTTCCCGCAGAATGCCGTGCCCCAGGTGTACGATGCACTGAAGGTCATCAGCGAAGGCCAAGGCCAGGGTCTGGTACTGGAAGTGCAGCAACAGATCGGCGGCGGCGTCGTTCGTTGCATCACCATGGGTTCCTCCGACGGTCTGCGTCGTGGGTTGGAAGTAGTTAACAGCGGCAAGGCCATCCAGGTACCGGTTGGTACCTCGACCCTGGGTCGTATCATGAACGTACTGGGCGAGCCCATCGACGAGAAGGGTCCGATCGGCGAAGAAGAGCGTTGGTCCATCCACCGCGAAGCCCCCAGCTACGAAGATCAGTCCAACAGCGCCGAGCTGCTGGAGACCGGCATCAAGGTTATCGACCTGGTTTGTCCGTTCGCCAAGGGTGGTAAGGTCGGTCTGTTCGGTGGTGCCGGTGTCGGCAAGACCGTCAACATGATGGAGCTGATCCGTAACATCGCGATCGAACACAGCGGTTATTCCGTGTTCGCCGGGGTGGGTGAGCGTACCCGTGAGGGTAACGACTTCTACCACGAGATGATGGAGTCCAACGTACTGGACAAAGTATCTCTGGTGTACGGTCAGATGAACGAGCCGCCCGGAAACCGTCTGCGCGTGGCGCTGACCGGTCTGACCATGGCCGAGAAGTTCCGTGACGAGGGTCGTGACGTGTTGTTCTTCGTGGACAACATCTACCGTTATACCCTGGCCGGTACCGAAGTTTCCGCACTGCTTGGCCGTATGCCGTCTGCAGTAGGTTACCAGCCGACCCTGGCCGAGGAGATGGGCGTTCTGCAAGAACGTATCACCTCCACCAAGACCGGTTCCATCACCTCAGTCCAGGCCGTTTACGTGCCTGCGGATGACTTGACCGACCCGTCTCCGGCGACCACCTTTGCCCACCTGGATGCGACCATCGTTCTGTCCCGTCAGATCGCGGCACTGGGTATCTACCCGGCCGTTGACCCGCTGGACTCCACCTCCCGTCAGCTGGATCCGCTGGTGGTAGGCAAGGAGCACTACGAGACCGCTCGTGGTGTGCAGATCGTGCTGCAGCGCTACAAAGAGCTGAAGGACATCATCGCCATCCTGGGTATGGATGAACTGTCAGAAGAAGACAAACTGACCGTATCCCGTGCCCGTAAGATCGAGCGTTTCCTGTCCCAGCCGTTCTTCGTGGCCGAAGTATTTACCGGTTCTTCCGGCAAGTACGTGCCGCTGAAAGAGACCATTCGTGGTTTCCAGGGCATCCTGAAAGGCGAGTACGACGATCTGCCAGAGCAGGCGTTTTACATGGTTGGTAGCATCGACGAAGTCGTCGAGAAAGCCAAGAAACTGTAAGTCTCGATAGGAGGGCCCATGGCTGAGATGATCTCATTTCACCTGGATGTGGTGAGCGCCGAAGGGAAACTGTTTTCCGGTCGCGTGCAATCCGCTCAGGTAACAGGCTCCGAGGGTGAGCTGGGTCTCCGTCACGGTCATGCTCCGTTGCTGACTGCCATCAAGCCGGGCCTGGTCCGCTTGATCAAGCAAAATGGTAGCGAAGAGGTGCTGTACATCTCCGGCGGCATGCTGGAAGTACAACCCGAAGCCGTGACCGTGCTGGCCGATACCGCCATTCGTGCCGACGACTTGGATGAGGCGAAAGCCCAGGAAGCCAAGCGTCGTGCCGAAGAGCGGATCAACAGCTCTCATGGTGATATCGACTATGCTCAGGCATCTGCCGAGCTGGCCAAAGCGATGGCCCAGTTGCGGGTTATCGATATCGTCAAAAAGAATTACCGCTAATCACGGTGATGTAAAAAGCGACCTTCGGGTCGCTTTTTTTTTATCCGTTGGATAGACTCCGCCGGGTATTTCCTCATGTTTCAAAGGCTAGCTATGTCTCTCAACGTCGTGATCCTGGCTGCGGGTAAAGGTACTCGTATGCGTTCCGTTCTGCCCAAGGTGCTGCACCCGGTAGCCAACAAGCCCATGGTGTCCCATGTCATCGAGACCGCTCGCCAGATCGGTGCCGAGCAGTTGCACCTGGTCTACGGCCACGGCGCCGAGTTGTTGAAGGAGCGGATCGCCGCCCCGGACCTGAACTGGGTGCTGCAGGCGCAGCAGCTGGGTACCGGCCATGCGGTCGCCCAGGCCATCCCGTTCTGGCAGGACGAAGACGACGTGCTGGTACTGTACGGCGACACCCCGCTGATCCAGCCCGAGACCCTGCAACGGCTGCTGGCCGCCAAGGCTGACGACGGCATGGCGCTGCTGACCGTGGTGCTGGACAACCCGACCGGCTATGGCCGCATAGTGCGTGCCCACGGCCAGGTGGTCGGCATCGTCGAGCAGAAGGATGCCAACACCGAGCAGCTCGCCATCCGCGAGGTGAACACCGGCGTGCTGGTGGCCAAGGGCGCGCAGCTGCGCGGCTGGCTGTCCCGTCTGGACAACAAGAATGCTCAGGGCGAGTTCTACCTCACCGACGTGATCGCCATGGCCCACGGGGATGGCTGCCCCATCGCCGCCGTCCACCCGGACAGCGCCATGGAAGTGGAGGGGGCCAACAACCGGGTCCAGCTGGCGGCGCTCGAGCGTAGCTATCAGAAGATGCAGGCCGAGAAGTTGATGATCGCCGGTGTCACCCTGATCGATCCGGCCCGCTTCGATCTGCGCGGTACGCTGGAGATTGGTGAAGAGGTGGTGATCGACGTCAACGTCATCATCGAGGGCAAGGTGAAGCTCGGCAACCATGTGCGCATCGGCGCCGGCGCCGTGCTGAAGGATTGCGAGATCGGCGATCACAGCGAGGTGAAGCCCTACTCCGTGATCGAAGGTGCCTTGGTGGCCGATCAGTGTTCGGTAGGCCCCTTCGCCCGTCTGCGCCCCGGCGCCGTGCTGGAGCAGGACGCCCACGTCGGCAACTTCGTCGAGATGAAGAAGTCCCGGCTCGGGGTTGGCTCCAAGTGTGGTCACTTGACCTATCTGGGGGATGCCGAGATCGGTGCCAGGGTGAACATAGGGGCCGGCACCATCACTTGTAATTACGATGGGGTGAACAAGTTCCAGACCATCATCGAGGATGATGTGTTCGTCGGCTCCGACACCCAGCTGGTGGCGCCGGTGCGCATCGGCAAGGGGGCGACCCTGGGGGCGGGCTCCACCATCACCAAGGACGTGGCCGAGCACGAGCTGGTCATCACCCGGGTACCCCAGCGTCACATCAAGCACTGGGCCCGCCCGGTGAAGAAGAAGTGATTCCCGATCAATGAAATGAAACCGGCGCCCCTGGGCGCCGGTTTTGTTTTTGGCTTGTCGGCTATGACTCGCGGGTGGAGGAAGATGTGTCCATCACCCGATACCAGTCCAGCTTGCGGGTCAGCATCATGATCAGCGCCAGTATGGCAAACAACAGCAGGGCGCCGAGCAGCAGGGCTATCTCCTCCGCCTGCAGCAGCCCGAACAGGATGGCGTAGACCAGTCCGAGCAGGGCCGCGAAGCCGAGCCCCTGACGCGGCCCGCCCAGCACATGGCTCAGGTAGAAGCCGTTGAGCGCCACGCTGGCGAGGCTGGCGACGAGATAGGCCAGGCCAAAGCCGAGGTGCTCGGTCAGCGCCAGCAGCACCAGATAGAAGATGGCCAGCCCCATGCCCACCAGCGCGTACTGGATAGGGTGCACCCGCAGCCCCTTGAGCAGCTCGAACATGAAGAAGCTGAGGAAGCTGAGGCCGATGAACAGCAGGGCATACTTGGCGGCCCGCTCGTTCAGCTGATAGTGATCCACCGGCTGCACCAGGCTGACGCTGAAACTCGGCAGCTCGGCCCCCACCCCCTTCATCATGCGGTTGAAGCGCGTCTCCATGTCGGTGGCGAACCAGCTGGTCTGCCAGCTGGCATCGAAGCCCTGTTCGTTCAGGGTGCGGCTGCCCGGCAGAAAATCGCCGATGAAGTTGGGATGGGGCCAGTTGCCACTTAGCCTAAGCTTGCTGTCCTGGCCGAGGGGCACCACCTCCAGCGCGTTCATGCCCTGCAGATCCAGCTCGATGTGAAAGCGCCCGTCCTCGCCGGGCAGGGCCTCCAGCGGAGCATGAATACCAGCCATCCCATCCCCCAGCAGGGCGCCGGGCGCGAAGGGGATGCGCCGCTCCCCGAGCCGCAGCTCGGGTACGCTGTTGATGCCGCGGGCATCGGACAGCACCAGGCTGAGGTAGGGCTTGCCCGGGATCAGGGCGGGATCCGCGCCGTCGAAACTCAGGTCCGGGTTGCCGGCCACCAGCGCCTTGCCGGTCAGGCTCGCCGGCAAGCGGCCGGAGAGGGAGAGGCGGCTGTGATAGACCTGGGCCTGATAGATGCCGAGCTTGCGCGGGGTGACTTCCATGCTGGCCAGCACATCCAGCTGATCCGGCAGCAGGTAGCGGTAGACCCGCTCCTCGCGCACGAAGCGCTTGCCGTCCTGCTCCACGGTGACGGCTCTGGTATAGGGTTGCACCAGCACGGGTCCCAGCAAGCGCTGCGGACCGCTGCTGCTGGCCATGATGCTGTGGATGGCCTGGCTGCGATAAGCCTGACGCTCCCGGTTCAGCTCCATGATGGAGTGAACGGGGATCATCAACAGCAGGCTGAGCAGTAGCAGCAGGACAATCTTATGGGTGAGTATCTGTTTGACCATGACGCATCTCCTTGTTGATGGGCGCCATGGTGCAGAGTCAGGGTGAAGGGGTGATGGGGCCCTGTGAAGTGAGGGTGAAGGGCCATAAAAAAACCGGCGCCAGGCGCCGGTTGAGGGAAGGGGTTACAGCTTCTTCAGCTGGGCCGGCAAGGCGGCGAACACCTCTTCCTTGGCTCTGAGCGAGGCAAACTGTTTGCCCGGCTTCTGGATGACGGTGTGGACGAAGATGAGCTTCTTGTCCTGCTTGCTGGCCCAGCCGACGAACCAGCCGATCTGCTGCTCCCGGTTGAGGCTGCCATCCAGCAGCTTGGGATAGCCCATGCCAGTCTTGCCGTGGATCTGCCAGCCATCGATGTCCGGTTGGCGCAGTATGGCGCTGGTGTGGTTCAGGGTCTGGGCTGAGACCGGCAGCTTGCCGCTCACCAGCTTGCCGAGGAAGCGGGCCTGCTCCTGCGGGCTGATGGCGAGGCTGGAGCTGAGCCAGGCCTGGGTCAGACCGTCGTGCTTGCCCGGGTTGCCCGCGAGATCCCGGTTGCCGTAGTCGAAGCGGTCGACGTATTGCTGGAGGCGCGCCGCCCCGAGCCACTCGGTGAGGCGCTGGGAGTACCAGATGACGGAGTACTTCACCCAGCTGCTCGGGCTGGTGGTCTCCCGCCACTCTGGCAGAAAGTCGGCATCGCCGGGTTTGAACGGCAGGGCCGGCAGCTGTTCATCTACCAGGAAGCCGCTGTCATAGCCCATCAGGGCCAACGGGATCTTGAAGGTGGAGGCGGGTGGCAGCTGGCTGGCGCAGTCACCCTCGGCGCTGAGCGGTTTGCCTGTGCCATCGGCAAACAGCAGGCAGCCGGAGGCGGCGCTGGTGGGCAATGAGCAGAGCAGGCCGGCGGCGAGCAGGCCGGACAGCAGGATGCGGGACATGAATATCTCCTTGATTCATCTGAATGCGCGTCTATGCCCCTGGTGGGGCAAGCTCTCGAGGAGGCACAGCCTAGCGTCGCTCTGTGTGCTCGGTGTGAAGTCAGCCGGCCGGCAGCCACAGCTCGGCCAGCACCCCGCCTTCCGGCAGGTTGCCCAGGGTCAGTCGGCCGCCGTGCTGGCGGGCCACCTCGGCGGCAAAGCTGAGCCCAAGGCCGCTGCTCTTGCCCTTGTCGGGTCTGGGCAGGGAGTAGAAGCGCTCGAAGATCCGCGGCAGCGCATAGTCCGGGATGCCGGGCCCCTGATCCCGCACCCGGAAGCAGTAGCCGTCGGCGCTCATCTCGCCGCTCAGCCAGACTCGGCCGCCCAGGGGGGAGAAGTCGAGGGCGTTATCCAGCAGGTTGCCGAGGGCCTGCTCCACCAGCAGGGGATCCCATCGCTGTTTGGGAGCCTCGCCGAGCTCGGCCTCCAGGCTTATCTGGCGACGCTCTGCGACTATCTGGCGGGCATCCAGGGTCCGCCTGCCCAGCCTGGCGGGTGCGATGGCCTGTCTGTCCAGCCCCTGCCCCGATTCGAGGCGCGCGAGCTGCAGCATGCGCTCGATCAGCCGCTGCATGCGGGCCGTCTCCAGGTTGATGTTGCCGATAAAGCGCTGGGCGACCTCCGGTGGCGGTGCCTCGGCCAGTATCTCCCCTGCCCCGCGAATGGCTGCCAGTGGGCTCTTAAGCTCGTGGGTCAGGCTGTGCACATAGCCTTCGATGTAGGACTTGCCGTCGAGTTGGCGGCGCATGGTCTCCAGGGAGCGGCCGAGCCGGTCCAGCTCCGGGCTGTGGAGCCTGGGCAGGCTGGCGGGCTGATCCTGACTGACCGCATCGGCGTAGTGCACCAGCTTGCCGATGGCGCGGGTGAGCCACCACACCAGCAGGGCGCCGATCAGCAGCGCGAGGCAGAGCAGCACAGCCGCCCCCTGCAGCAGCTGGCGTTCGCTGCGTTCTATCATGGGCAGCAGGGTGCGGTTGGGCTTGGCGACCGTGAGGGAGCCGAGGATCTGCTCACCGGAGCGCAGCGGGGCGGCCACGTGCATCACCGAGCTGGCGGGATCGTCCGGGTCACTGCGGGTGCTGCGGGCGCCGTACTCACCGCGCAGGGTGCGGTAGACGTCGTTCCAGCGGGAGTAGTCCTTGCCGAGATCCTGGCCGCTCGAGTCATAGACCACCTTGCCCTGGGCGTCGGCCACGTAGATGCGGTACTCCGCCTGCTGCTTGAGGTGGCCGTCGATCAGGGCGTTGATGGGGCTCTGGTTGAGGCGGGCGAAGGCGCCGGCCAGTCGGCCATCCTCCATCCTGCCCTCCTGCAGATCGTCCAGTGCCAGCGGGGCCAGCAGCTGGGCCATGTCGACCAGGGTGTCCTCGGTGGCGCTGCGCACCCCGGGTTTTATCTCCTCGACGAAGATTTCCAGCACGAACCAGGCGGCCAGCGCGAAGATCAGCACCAGTCCGCACAGCAGTTGCAGCCCTATTCTCATGTCGGCTCCCGGCCGGTGCCCGGCAGCGGTATGCTCATGCCAGTTCCAGGCTGTAGCCCAGCCCGCGATGGGTCAGGATCAGATTTGCCTCCGAGTCCCTCTCCCGCAGCTTGGCGCGCAGGGTCTTGATGTGGGTATCCACGGTGCGATCCAGGCTCTCTTCGGCCCCGCTCCACACCAGATCCATCAGCTGCTGGCGGGAGTAGACCCGGCCCGGCGCCTGCATCAGGGTCTTGAGCAGCAGGTACTCGTAGCGAGTGAGGGCCAGCGCCTGGCCGTGGAAGCAGATACGGGCCCGCTCCTCGTCCAGCACCAGCGGCTGGCTGGTGGCCTGAGCGACCGGCTGGCTGCGGCGCAGTATCACCCGTACCCTGGCGCACACCTCCCGCGGCGAGAACGGCTTGGCCACGTAGTCATCGGCCCCTATCTCCAGCCCGATCAGCCGGTCTATCTCCTCGCTGCGGGCGGTGAGGAACATCAGCGGCGTGTCGCAGCGGGCCCGCACCTGCTTGCACAGCTCGAAACCGCCGATGTCCGGCAGCCCCACATCCAGGATCAGAAAATCCGGTCGCGTCTGTTCCAGTCGCGCCAATAAAGGCTGGCCGAGGGGGAACCACTCCACCTCGAAACCGTCGGTCTGCAGCGCATAGATCAGGGTATCGGCGATGCTGGCTTCATCTTCCACCAGCCAGATGACTCGTTTTTGCATGGCGTCCTCGTCGCAAATCGGCCTGCCCATTCTGGCATCGAACCAAATCGGATCCTATTTGCGGTTTTATTTTTCCAAAAAAGGCGCTAACATTTCGACATTCTTTCGAATCGAAACTTTAAGATGACCAAACGCAACACTCAACAGCGTCGCCACACCATAGTGACCCTGGTGCAGGAACAGGGCGAAGTGAGCGTCGATACCCTCGCCAAACACTTCTCCACCTCGGAGGTGACCATCCGCAAGGATCTGGCGGTGCTGGAAACCGGTGGCCTGCTGCTGCGCCGTTACGGTGGTGCCGTGCCGCTGCCGAGCGAGATGGTGGTCGACAGCAACCCGGAGCAGGTTTCGAAACGAAAGCTGGCCATCGCCCGTGCCGCCGCCGAGCGCATCCGCGATCATAACCGCGTCATCATCGACAGCGGCAGCACCACCAGCGCCATGATCCCCATGCTGAGCAACAAGCGCGGCCTCATCGTCATGACTAACTCCCTCAACGTGGCCGGCGCCCTGCGCGAGCTGGAGAACGAGCCCACCCTGCTGATGACCGGCGGCACCTGGGATCCCCACTCCGAATCCTTCCAGGGCCAGGTGGCGGAGCAGGTGCTGCGCTCCTACGACTTCGACCAGCTGTTCATCGGTGCCGACGGCATAGACCCGGAGCGAGGCACCACCACCTTCAACGAGCTGGTGGGCCTGTCCAGGGTGATGGCCGAGGTGTCCCGCGAGGTCATCGTCATGGTCGAGTCGGAGAAGATCGGCCGCAAGATCCCCAATCTGGAGCTGCCCTGGGCACAGATCCATACCCTGGTCACCGACGCCGGCCTGGCCGACGAGACCCGGCAACTACTCGAATCCAAAGGGGTGACGCTGATCTGCGCCCCCCTCGCAGGCTGAATCTCGCCTGCTATCCCATTGTTTGTTAACAGTTCAAGTTCAAGGAGAAGTCTATGTGTGGCATCGTCGGGGCCGTGGCCCAACGTGATGTGGCTGAAATTCTGGTGGAAGGCCTGCGCCGTCTCGAGTACCGCGGTTATGACTCCGCCGGGGTGGCCGTGTTCAGCGCCAACCAGCCGCTGCAGCGGGTGCGTCGTCTGGGCAAGGTGGCCGAACTGGCCAAGGCGCTGGAAGAGCAGTCCGTCCACGGCGGCACCGGCATCGCCCACACCCGCTGGGCGACCCACGGTGAGCCGTCCGAGCGCAATGCCCACCCCCACGTCTCCGAACATATCGTGGTGGTGCACAACGGTATCATCGAGAACCACGAAGAGCTGCGCAGCAGGTTGCAGGGCATGGGTTACGAGTTCAGCTCCGACACCGACACCGAGGTGATCGCCCACCTGGTACACCACGAGCTGAAATCCGCCCCCAGCCTGCTGGCCGCCATGCAGGTGGCGGTGAAGCAACTGCGTGGCGCCTACGGCACTGTGGTGATGGATAGCCGCGACGACAGCCGCGTGGTGGTGGCCCGCTCCGGCTCCCCGCTGGTGATCGGCCGCGGCATCGGCGAGAACTTCATCGCCTCCGATCAGATGGCGCTGCTGCCGGTGACCCGCCGCTTCATCTTCCTGGAAGAGGGGGACGTGGCCGAGGTGACCCGTCGCGACGTGCACATCTTCGACACTCACGGCGACGCCGTGGTGCGCGAGGAGCTGGAGTCCGAGCTCTCCCACGATGCCGGTGACAAGGGCGAGTACCGTCACTACATGCTCAAAGAGATCTACGAGCAGCCCAAGGCCATCACCAATACCCTGGAAGGCCGCCTCGGCAGCGATCACGTGGTGGTCGAGTCGTTCGGCAACGGCGCCCGGGCCATCTTCGACCAGGTCGAGCACATCCAGATCGTCGCCTGCGGCACCTCCTACAACTCCGGCATGGTGGCCCGCTACTGGTTCGAAGAGATCGCTGGTGTCTCCTGCGACGTGGAGATCGCCTCCGAGTTCCGCTATCGCAAGTCGGTGGTGCGCCCCAACAGCCTGCTGGTGACCCTGTCCCAGAGCGGCGAGACCGCCGATACCCTGGCCGCCCTGCGGCTGGCCAAGGAGTCCGGCTACATGAGTTCGCTGGCGATCTGCAACGTGCCGGGCTCCTCCCTGGTGCGGGAATCGGATCTTGCCTTCATGACCCGGGCTGGGGCCGAGATCGGCGTCGCCTCCACCAAGGCCTTCACCACCCAGCTGGCCGGCCTGCTGATGCTGGTGGCCTCCGTCGGTCACTGCCGTGGCAACCTGAGTGCCGCCGCCGAGGCCGAGCTGGTCAAGGCGCTGCAAGCCCTGCCGCTGCGCATCAAGGAGAGCCTGGCGCTGGCCAAGCAGATCGAGACCCTGGCCGAAGAGTTTGCCGACAAGCACCACAGCCTGTTCCTCGGCCGTGGCAGCCAGTACCCCATCGCCATGGAGGGGGCACTCAAGCTCAAAGAGATCTCCTACATCCACGCCGAGGCTTATGCCGCCGGTGAACTCAAGCACGGCCCGCTGGCGCTGATCGATGCCGAGATGCCGATCATAGTGGTGGCGCCGAACAACGATCTGCTGGAGAAGCTCAAGTCCAACGTGGAAGAGGTGCGTGCCCGCGGCGGCATCCTCTACGTGTTCGCCGATGCGGATGCCGGCTTCAAGAGCGACGAGACCATGCGGGTGATGAGCCTCAACCACGTGGAAGAGATGATCGCCCCCATCGTCTACACGGTGCCGCTGCAGCTGCTCTCCTACCACGTCGCCCTGATCAAGGGCACCGACGTGGATCAGCCGCGCAACCTGGCGAAATCCGTGACCGTGGAATAAGCCATTGTCAAAAATGAAAAAAGAGCCGCATCGCGGCTCTTTTTTATGGGCTCGTCTGGTCGGATAGCCGGCTATGACAGCCGCAGGTTGGTGATGGTCACATCGTTCAGCGAGGGCACTATGATGCCGCTGGAGATGCTCTTGGCGATCGCCTGGTTGCGGTTCTTCGAATCCGTCTTGTTGGTGACCTGATTGAGGTGGAAGTTCACGGTGCGCTCGCTGATGCCGAGTATGGTGGCGATCTCCCAGGAGGTCTTGCCCTCGCTGGCCCAGAACAGGCACTCCTTCTCCCGATCCGACAGCTCGGCCAGGCATTTCATCAGATCCGGCCTGCTCTTTATCAGTTGCAGTGCCGAGTTGAAGATGTAGCTGGCACAGAACGACAGCAGGGGAACGTTTTCAAACATCAGGTCGGAGTTGGACTTCTCCTTGCTGATGAAGGAGAGGATGCCGTGTTCCCCCTGGGGGGTATGCAGCGGGAAGGAGACGCCGTTGCGCACCCCGAAATCGGCGGCGAGGTTCATCACCTCCCGGCTGGCGCTGGGCAGCCAGGGCGAGTCGCAGTCGAGCTTGTTCCAGAAGATGGGCTGGGTCTGCTTCAGTCCCAGGAAGACCACAGGATCCTGGGTCAGGTAGTGCCGCTCCGTGTAGGCATCAAACCAGCTGGTCGGACAGTTGTTGAACAAGGCTACGTGGGATTTTTGCATGCTGATGGGGAAAATGATCAGCAAACGGAAGTAATCAAATCCCATCTGGTGACTGAAGCGCTCCAGTTGTTGCTGGATATCGCTGGTCTTCTTGGCCTTGGTGAACCGATCTATGTGTTCCCAGATCGCATCGTTAAACATGTCACTCTCCTTTTTCGACCCTTATCATCCTGATCGAAAAGATATTTTTTAGTTATTTAATGTGGTGTTGTTAGTACCAACGCCAGTAACTCCCGTGCTTGGCTAAAAATTATCCTGTTTTTTCGGCCGCAGGCCAAGGAAATCATCTGATTGCCACTGGCACGACTCTTTGAGACAATGAGAATAGTTATCATTGTTAAGATTATGTACCATGAAAAAGCTCTGGGGTCTGGCCTTGTTGCCATTGGCCGCCCACTTCGTCGCCAGTGCCGACGAACTGGTCGCGCCCGCACTGAAAAACAGCATCGCTGCCGGGAAAGCCTCCCAGCAGCGAGTAGAAAAGGCGGCCGATGCGGCCGTTTCCGCCAGGATGGAGCTGCAAAACGCGCAGCTGCAGCTGCGCGATCTGGAAGCCTACAACCGCTACATGCAGTCACTGGTGGCCGATCAGCAAAATGAACTGGGCAAGCTCAGCAGCCAGCTGGCGGCGGTGGAGCAGACCCGGCAGGGGCTGATCCCGCTGATGCTGCAGATGCAGGCCGAGCTGGAGCAGCTGGTGCAGGAGGACATCCCCCTGCGCAAGGACGATCGTCTGGCGCGCATCGAGCAGCTCAAGCTGACCATGGCTCGCGCCGACGTGAGCGAGGCCGAGAAATTCCGCCAGCTGCTGCAGGCCTATCAGATTGAAGCCGAGTACGGCAGTCGGATGGATGCCTATCCCGCTCAGCTGGAGCTGGATGGTGCCGAGCGTCGGGTCGATGTGCTGGCGCTGGGCCGCGTCTCCCTGCTGGCGATGACGGCCGATCGCAGCCAGGCCTGGCGCTGGTCTGCCGAGAGCAAGAAATGGCTGGCACTCGACAGCCAGTGGCTGGAGCCCATCGCCGAGGCGCTGGACATGGCCGCCGACAAGCGAGTCCCGCAACTGTTGCATGTGCCCCTGTCTGTCGCGCGTAGCCAGGAGGCTCAGTCATGAAATGGTTCCCCCTTCTTATCACGCTCTCCCTCGGCTCCCACGCGGCCCTCGCCAACGACGACTGGCAGGCGCAGGAGCAGGCTCGTGAGCAGAATGCCCAGCAGGATCTGGCCTCGGTCGCCGATCAGCTGAGCGGTGCCCGCGCCAGGCTGGCCGCTGCCCAGAGCCTGAGCAAGCAGCTGGCCAGCCAGTTTGCCGACAATGAAAAGCAGCTGGTTGAACTCAACGCTCAGTGGGAGCAAGCCTCCGGTGACATGAACGAGATTTTCGCCGTCACCCGCCAGGGGGCGAGCGATGCGGTCAAGCTGCTGGCCGAATCCTCGGTGCAGGGTCAGTTCCCGGATCGACTGGCGGCGCTGAAGGTGCTGGCACAGGACAAGCAGGTGCCGGATCGCGCCGCCCTCGCCCTGTTGCCCGCCACCCTGCTGCAGGAGATCCGCGAATCGGGCCGGGTGGCCCAGTTCAGCGGCAAGGTGCTCGATGCCCAGGGCGCGGCCAGCGAACAGTCGCTGACCCGGATCGGCAGCTTCGCGCTGTTCGGGAGCGCCGGTTTCCTGCAGCCGAGTGGTGAAGGGCTGAGCCCGGTACTGGGTCTGCCCGGCGGCCTGCTGTCCGAACTGACCACCTATCAGGGCAAGGAAGGCGAGGCCCTGCCGCTGGATCCTTCCCACGGCGTGCTGCTCGAGATGCTGGCCCAGGCCCCCACCTTCTGGCAGCAAGTCCAGCAAGGGGGGCAGGTCGGCGCCATCATAGTGCTGCTGGCCGCCATCGGTCTGGGCATTGCCGGGGTGCGGTTGTGGACGCTGTCCCGCGAGCTGACCCTGGTGCGCCGCCAGCTCAAGAGCGGTGAATACCACACCAACAATGCCCTCGGTCGGGTGCTGACAGTGGCAGAGCAACATCCCGAGCTGAGCATGGAGACCCTGGAGCTGCGGCTCGATGAGGCGATCCTGCAGGAGACTCCACGGCTGGAGCGCGGCATCGGCATGGTCAAGGTCATCGCCGCCATTGCGCCCATGCTGGGTCTGCTCGGGACTGTGACCGGCATGATCGGCACCTTCCAGGCCATTACCCAGTTCGGCACCGGCGATCCCAAGATCATGGCGGGCGGCATCTCAATGGCGCTGATCACCACGGTACAGGGGCTGGTGGCCGCCATTCCGCTGATCCTGGCCCACAGCCTGCTGCAATCCCGCTTCACTGAGCTCTCCAATGTGCTGGAGCAACAGGTCGCCGGCATCCTGGCCGAGCGCGCCGAGAGCAACGGAAACGGGATGGAGCGGGTGGCATGATGCTCGACATCTGGCAGCAGTTGCAGAGTTTCATGGGCCGTGGCGGCCCCGTGCTCTGGGTCATCCTGGCCCTGCTGGTACTGATGTGGATTCTGATGATCGAGCGGCTGCTCTACCTCAACCTAGGCTTTGGCCCGCTGCAGCAGCAGCTGTTCAGTCGCTGGCAGGGGCGCGTCGAGCGCCACAGCTGGCATGCTCAGGCCATTCGTGGCCGCTGGCTGGCCGAGGCCGAGCTGGAGCTCAACCGTCATCTGATCTTCATCCGCACCTTGGTGGTGCTCTGCCCCATGCTGGGTCTGCTCGGCACAGTGACCGGCATGATAGGCGTATTCGATGCGTTGGCCGCCGCCAACCGCTTTAACCCGGAGAGCATGGCGGGCGGGATCTCCCGTGCCACCATCCCCACCATGGCAGGCATGGTGGTGGCGCTGTCCGGCGTGTTGTTACTCAGCCGGCTCGAGAGCCAGGCCAAGCGCGCCTTGGCCAAGACCCGTGACGGCTTGCGAGAAGAGAAGGTAATGCAATGAGACGGCAATCCAAACGCCAGCGCGATGAAGTGCAGATCGACATGACCCCCATGCTGGATATCGTGTTCATCATGCTGATCTTCTTCATCGTGACCACCTCCTTCGTGCGCGAGGCCGGACTTGAGGTGCATAGGCCCCAGGCCAGTCAGGCCAAGGCCCAGAAATCCTCCAGCATCATGCTGGCGATCGGGGCCCAGGGGCAGATCTTCCTCGATCGCAAACAGGTCGATGTGGAGCGGGTGCAGGCCAGCCTGGCGCGCCTGCTGACGGAGCAACCCGACGCCAGCCTGGTGATCCAGGCCGACGAGCGAGTGCCCCACGGTCGGGTGGTGCGAGTGATGGATGAGGCCAAGGCCGCCGGAATAGCCAACATCGCCGTGGCGGTGGCACCGAAATGAAATTCAAGCTGATGAGCCTGGGACTGGGGGTCGCCCTCAGTCTGGGGATCCTGCTGTTCATGGCCACCCTGGTGGAGCCCCCCAGGGGGGAGAAGGCCTCGGCCGAGCAGAAGTCCATCGTCATCAACATGCAGACCGAGGTGAACGAGGTACAGGTGCGCGAGCGGCCGGTACCGCAAGAGCCCGAGCCACTGCCTGAGCCTCCTGCCGCCCTGGCCTCCACGCCGCTGCCCATGCCGGCGGCGGCGCCCCTGCCCTCGGTGCAACCCAGCCTGGATCTGGTCTCCAGCCTGAGTGCCGTGCAGGTATCTGCCCCCGGGGTGGCCACCAGTCCCACTCCGGTGGCGAGCGGCAACTTTCATGGTCAATCGGAAGGGATGGGGGTCGGCGTTGGCGACATGCTGACCCCGCTGCAGCGGGTCGAACCGGTCTATCCATACCGTGCCCAGCAGGCCGGCATCGAAGGATCGGTGACGGTTCGCTTCACCATCAACAGCGAGGGGCGGGTCGAGAATGTGGAAGTGATTGAGGCCAAGCCCAAGCGCCAGTTCGAGCGGGCGGCCATTCAGGCAGTCAGCAAGTGGCGCTACCAGCCACGGCCTGGCGCGACCGACAAGCTGGAGCAAGTCATCAATCTCAAATTCAAGTTGGAGTCATAACGATGCTGCGGATCTGGATCTGCCTGCTGGCCCTGGTCAGCCAAGCCTGCCTGGCCATGGAGGTGAGCCCTCATTTCTCCCGCCAGCTGGAACCCGTGATGAAACTCTACCAGTCGGGGCAATGGCAACAGGCCCAGAACAGAGCCACCGGGCTCAAGCCAGGATCAGATGCCGAGCGGGCCTGGTTGGCTCAGTTGCAGGCTTCCCTGGCGGCCAACTTGCAGCAGACCGCGCAGGCGAGCCGCTACGTCGAGCAGGCGCTGGCCTATAAAGAGTGGCCGGAGCAACAGCAGCTTCAGTTGCTGCGCCTGCGTGGCGACATCCAGGCCCAGCAATCCAACTGGTCCGGTGCCATCGCGAGCTACAAGGCGGCGTTGGCACTGAAGCCGGACGATGCGCTGCGGTTGCGGTTGGCGGGCCTCTATTACCACAACAAGCAGTACGGTGAGGCCGCGAGCCAGAGCGAACAGCTGCTGAAGAAAGGCTGGCACAAGCAGGCTGCCATCATTCGCCTCTCCGCCCTCACCGCCCAGCAGCGGTATGGGATGGCAGCCGATCAGGCCGGCGAGCTGATCCGTCACGAGCCAAAAGAGAGCAAGTGGTGGCTGCAGGCTGTGTCGCTTAACCTGTCGGCCAAGCGTGGGGACCAGGCGCTGGCCCTGCTGCAGACAGCCATCGATCGTCAACTGATGGACGACGCTGCCGCCCGCAATCAGCTCATTCGCCTCTATGCCTGGCAGGGGCTGCCTTATCGCGGCGCCCGCCTGCTGGAGGCTGCCATGGCCAAGGGACAGATGAAGGCGAGTGCCGAGAACCAGCAACTGCTGGCCCAACTGTGGGAAGGTGCCCGTGAGTGGCCAAAAGCGGTGGATAGCTGGCAGCTCCTCGCCAAGCAATATGCGCACCCCAAGGCCGGCATGCGTGCCGCCGAACTGTTGCTGCAACAGGGCAAGACGGATGCGGCCATGAACCAGCTGGCCGTCATCAAGTCGACCAAGGGTGAGCAGGGCAACAGGGCCAAGGCGTTGCTGGTGCAGGCATACCTTAATAAGGAGCAGTATGCCCAGGCGCTGACACTGGCGTTGGAGCTGCAGCGGGAAAGCAACTGGCAGCAGCGGGCGACCAGTTGGGTCAACTATATCCAGGCCCAGAGCGAAGGGATGAACAAAAAAGCGGCATGAAACCGGAGTGAAGTTCGAGTTTTATACGCGTCAGCCTGCTTTTTCAGCAAACGAGATCTTTTTCACAAAAAGCCCTTGTCATCGAGGCCTGGCTCCCTATAATGCGCCCCTACCAGCACGGCAGAACACGCCGGACTGATGAGCCAGCTTCCTTGTGAAGTGGGCGCCGAAAGAAAAGCGAAAACAAGCGCTTGACTTTCGAAGTGAGGAGC